>CANJJI010000090.1 GCA_947474545.1 Beijerinckiaceae bacterium
AGGCGGGGCAAGGAGACCAAAACAGTCGAACTTGCAGCTCTGACACGCAGTGATCCCGTGAAGCGGTTGGGTGTTCACGTGTCCGGCATGGTCATTGGTCGCTCCACGATCACTGGGTACGATCCAACCGTAATGTGGATCCAGTTTCTAGACGACGCCTCAGTGGCTGAGCAGGCTCAATTCCGGGAAGGGTATCAGATCCTGTCAATCAATGGCGTCACCGTGAAAAGCCACGAAGATATTCTGGCGGCGCTCAAAGACCGCGAAGGAAGCGATGTTGAAGTCATCGTACGGAATCCTCGTTTTACCATGATCAGTGGCCGCTTCGACTACTTCGTTAGAACGCTTGAAGTGCGTGATGTCTTTGTCGTTAATGAGAATGGCAAGACGACAGGCAGATAGAGCGGCATTCAATGTGGGAGTGTAGGAGTGGCAGTCTGATCGTCTCGTTTTAGTCGGAAATTTTTGGGACGAAGAGCGCTGGTTAGGATGATCAACGTTCGTTCGATCCGGCTACCGGCACGGGATTATCCTTCACTGTACGTTACAGTTGTCGAGCGGTTTGGTTGGCGGCTATCATGTTTGTATAATTGCAAAGAGCGCATCTCAAGCAGGAAAATTCGTACTGAATTTCCCCCTAAATTAAGTGTCCGAAGGCTGAATGCACCACAATCAACCCGCCGAGGGAGACGTCAATCCCGGGCAAAGTCAGGCGAGCTGTCGAATGAAGGTTTATAGCGATGCACTTGAGGCCCTCGCTCAGTCAGCAAGAGTGGCGCATAGTCGTCAAGCAGTAGGATTTTCTCCGTGAAGGATGATATGGGGAGCACGTTCAATGGAGCCGCATCTTTATTACGTTTGTGGAGTGCGAGTTGAGAGGTATAAAGGTTACCGTTTTGTCGTCTTCCAAGGTTCGGAATTGGCAAGGAGGCTGGATGTTGATGCCGAGTCTGTTGGTTTTGCTACCGAGGATGAGGCTGTTGCCCGCATCCATGCCAAAGGGGGATATATCCCAGAGAAGCCTGCGTTATATCTAGATTTTTTTGATGATGAGCGGATGAAAACCGTTTGGTGTTGGAGGGACGAGTGGACATGGGGCTCTTCTCAGATATTCAAAACGAAACGCCAAGCTCTTTCTGCGCTGAGTGGGGGGCGATTGATCTTTACGGTAATGACGGACTAGGCTTGGTGAATGAAGGGTTAGGTCATGGCGCTAGAAAGAGAGTATGGGGTTCACTTCGAAAAAGTTGAGGATGGAGTGTACGGCATTGTCGCGACAGCGGGCGACGTGCAAGTGGGTTGGTGTCGGCAGCAGAGCGATCGTTGGGTTCTCATTGATATGGACGAAGAACCGGTAAGTACGGAGTTTGAGGACTTTGGAATAGCCAAGGCAGAAGGTCTTAGGTTGTTTGCTCACCTTGCTGGTTCGGGAAATCCTGGGCACTAATGATGCCTGACGGCGGTAGCTGCGCCAAACGCCGGTCATGCCAGATGTGAAAAAGAGCAACCGAAAAATCAGACAAATCTGGGTGTTTCGGCCTAATATTCCGGTTGGCCGTAGGGGTCAAAGACAACAACATTGCTGAGTAAAAGGCACACAGCGCCGCAACTCAGGAGTGTAAAATGAGCTATCTTTCCAAGCTGAAGATCGTCGCCCAGCAGCAGAAGCGCCTACAGAGCAAAACAGAGCATCGCAGGGCGAAGCTTCTCGAAAAGCTCGATGACCAATTGGCAATGGTCCAAGCGCTGATAGCGGGCGAGCTGTTCACACGTCATCGGCGTGTTTGGCAGACCAATGATGAAGGCGACCGTGTGTTGGTGGAGCGTGTGAAGCGCACACGAGCTTGGTACTGGATGAGTGGAGCAGGGGGCTGCTACTTCTCAGTCTGGTATGGCAGCAAGGTGTTGGAGCTTAAGCCGGGGATGACTGCTATTGCTGTGAACAAGCGTGACGACCTCCCGGATGCCATCAGGTCGATCATGGAGGCGGTCAAGTTCGGTGAGTTGGATATCCAGATCGAGGATGTGGCGGAGAAGGGCACCGCAGAATTGCGGCTCAAGGGTGTTGGACGGCAGGTCAAGAGAGCTAGCTGACGGCGTCTGCAGATGCGGCTCCCGTTGAAATTGGCGGGAGCCGCTTCGGCTTTATTTGATTTCCAAGTGGAGCTGAGATGTTGATCAACGGTGTCGATTTTTTGGGTCTTTTATGCTTTAATTGTATCTGTCAGTGCGCCTATCGTCAGAAAGAACCAGAGCATGGATCATTCAGAAACGTTTCTTGATCGAGCTGTCGGATGTTTGGTCGGATTGGCTGTGGGTGATGCTGTTGGGACAACTGTTGAGTTTCTTCCACGTGGGTCATATCCGAAGCTGACAGATATGATTGGTGGTGGCCCATTCAAATTGGATGCTGGGCAGTGGACTGATGACACATCTATGGCCCTATGTTTAGCTGAGAGTTTAATTGCCCACCATGATCTCAACGAACACGACCTAATGAGCCGATTTGATCGTTGGGTTGGTGAAGGGTACAATTCTTCGACCGGGAGTTGCTTTGACATTGGACAGGTTACACTTCGCGCGATTTCCCAATTCAAAAGAACCGGTAATCCTATCGCAGGTCCGACAAAGGCTAGTGATGGTGGAAATGGGTCTGTTATGCGGCTTGCACCGGTAGCTTTGTCTTGGTGGCGAGATCCACAGCAGGCTGAAGTTATTGCGCGTAGGCAAAGCGCAACAACTCACGGCTCTCAAGAGTGCTTGGACGGTTGTGCTTTGCTCTCTCGCGTTTTGTGTAGCGGCATTGCCGGTTCAGGTGTTCGCTCAATTTATTCAGATGATGAGTCTTGGTCCCAATCAATTCGCAGCATCGGTTTGGGCAGTTGGCGGGGTAAGCTTGAGCCGGAAATCAGCTCGACGGGATATGTTGTCCATACTTTGGAAGCGGCTTTTTGGGCTTTTGAGCAATCGACCTGTTTTGAGGATGCTATCATCATAGCTGTAAATCTTGGACACGACTCCGATACAATAGGGGCTGTGGTTGGCCAGATTGCCGGAGCTGTTTGGGGCCTTTCTGGAATTCCAACTCAGTGGGTGGAGCGATTGTACGATACCCAAAGGATCCAAGATCTAGGCCGGATGTTGTTTGAAACAGGGGTTCAGCGTCTCCCATTTGAATTGAGCGGAGTGCAGGAACACTAGTGCTCCAAGTTGGCCGAAATCTCACTTCCCGATGTCGCGTGCCCTGATTCTCAGTGCACTCGTCTTGAATAGGCTGCAGAAATAGCTCATAAGCGTAGCAATCGTTGGCATTGGTTGCTTTAAGCAAACGAACTTGGGGGGGGTGCAATGGCAAAGCAGGAGACCAAGACGAAGTTGCCGCCGAAAATGCCTAGCGTTCAGAGCGCTGGACTGATTGGTTCAGGCAGCAACCAAATGACCTTGAGCGATGCAACGGTGAAAAAGATCTTCAAGCTTGCCGCTGTCAGAGCCGCCACCAAAAAATGACCCGTTCCTGTTGAGCTTGTCCTCATTTTTGGAGCGACCTCGCTCAGCAGAGGGTCTCCTCATTCAGGTGGGAAGCTGCTTCTTCGTGGCGTTGTTAATCTCCGATTTTTGATTTTCCCTTGCGATTCGATCAAACAGGGTCTCGTCTGGGTTCAATGACATCATCGCTCTGCGCCCATCTTTGTGTCCGAGGTTTCGCTCGGCTCTCATGCTCGACCCAAGCTGCAATCTTGCAAGTGCGAAGTGATTGACGCCTAGGAACAAATTTGGGTCGGAGTAAAATTCCCTGGCAATCCACTTTTGCTCAATAAAGACGCACCATTGGGTATCTACAAGATCAAGCAACAAAGCCCGTTGCCGATCATCTGGTAGCGCATCCAGAACGGCGTTCAGCAATTGAATGTACTGCCCTTCAGTAATTTTGAGAAAACCAAATGGGAATATCTCCTGAAATGAAGCCCATGAGAAACCTTTTGTCTTGATCTCCTGGACAATTTCGGGAAACGAGAATTGTATGGTTTCCTCATACATTACCGTACTCCTTATGCGGTCCACATTACCGGCTACCAAATTTGTTGATCGTTGTATTATAGACATCCAAGGTTTCTTTATCGAAGCAGCAGAATATCACTGTGACTTCGTGTGCCTCAATAGCGGCTCTGGTTTCTTCAACGGCTATGGCTGTGGCTTGTTCAACTGGAAAGCGATAGATGCCCGTGCCAATGGCAGGGATTGCCACGCTTGAGATCTTGCTCTCTGTGACAATTTTGAAGATTGCTTCATAGCAGTTGCGAAGCAGAGCGGCTTCGTTGCGGCTACCATCCCAATATTTTGGCCCAACGGCGTGGATTACGAATTGGGCAGGGAGATCGTAACCCTTGGTAATCCGTGCCTCGCCAGTCGGGCAGCCACCCAATCTCAGGCATTCTTCCTCAAGCTCTAGACCCGCTGCCATGTGGATCGCCCCACAGACGCCCCCGCCTGCCATTAGGTTCGTGTTTGCAGCGTTGACGATTGCCTCTGCTGGCAGAGTAGTGATGTCGCCTAACACCAGTTTGATGGATCCAATTGGCATTATGGGGCACCTTTTTTGTGTTTCAGCTGGACTTGTTTGATCCTGAAAGGCCTATAGTTTTTGATTCGCCATTTGCGCTGATAATGTTTAGCTTTGTTTTGAATGGATGAGGAGCTGAACTTGAGCAGCGATATCAAAAAGATAGTCAAGAAGGTTGATATTAGCCCTTCTGTAGACTCGGACTCATCCAGTCCCCAAGCAGAAGGCAACGCGGCTTTGCATTTCGATCAGCTCATGTGGCAGTGCAATTTAGTCAATTTTGAAGCCGCCGAGATATTGGGCGTCAGTGAGCGAACGATTTACCGGTGGTTGTCTGGGAAGGGCAAAGTTCCAAAAACTGCTATCATCACGCTTGAGGGGTTGCTTAAAAAACGCTCCAGCGTGAAGCGAGATTGCAAGTAAGGTGAGTAGCTCCATTGTAATTGCACCAATTGGATCAGTAGTCTCTCTGAGACGAAGATATGCTTTCTCGCATGTCGTCTCAATCTTGGGAGGGCGCGATGATGTTGAATTTCCTAGTTTTGGCGTCTCAAAGGTATTGCAGCTGAAATTTGATGATGTTGGCTACTCAAGTGAGTACGGGCGAGCAGCAAGTGCTGCTGACATTTCAAGCCTTATAGAATTTTCTTCGTCTTGGATGTCTCAAGGCAATTTGCTGGTGCATTGTAAGGCCGGAACGTCTCGTAGTCCGGCAGCTGGAATGATCATTCTGGCAGCTCTGATGGAGCAAGACCGTGAAGTTCTTATTCGAAAGCTATTGAGCATGAAGGCCTATTATCGTCCAAACACTACGATGTTGCGAATAGCTGATCAGTTGCTTTCGACGGGGGGGCTGCTTGTTAGTATTGCTCATAGCCTGCCGGTGACTGACGCTCAGAGTAGCCTCGGTTTTGCGCGGTTGGTCCTTGATAAGTGAAAGTCGAAACTGTAGACGGCATGGTCGCCGTACGAACCCGGTTGCAGGGATGCTTTGGTCTTGCAGTGGATTACGCTAGCGTCGATGTGGAGAAATTGCCCGAGGTCGCTAGCACCAGTACAGTCATAGCATGGCCGAATCGTCTCTTCCCGCAACTCGAGAAGTCTTAGCTGGCTTGGTCGAGCGGGTGACATTCCACAATGCCGATAACGGATTCTGCGTTCTCCGGGTGAAAGCCCGGGCGCATCGAGATTTGGTGACGGTTGTAGGCCACGCAGCAATTATCAGTGCCGGTGAATGGATCACGGCATCCGGCGAGTGGTTCAATGATTTCAGCCATGGGCAGCAATTCAAAGCCCAGTTCATGCGGACCTCAGCTCCCACTTCGATAGATGGCATTGAAAAGTACCTCGGCTCCGGAATGATTCGCGGCATTGGGCCTGTCTACGCCAAGAAAATGGTCAAAGCCTTTGGCGAGAAGGTGTTTGACATCATCGAGGCCGAGCCCAGCCGTTTGCAGGAAGTGACCGGGATAGGGGCCGTGCGCGCCAAGCGAATCACTGATGCTTGGGCAGAGCAAAAGATTGTTCGGGAGATCATGGTCTTTCTGCACAGCAATGGCGTCGGGACGGCGCGGGCGGTCCGTATATATAAGACGTACGGATCCGACGCCGTTCAGGTGATGACCGAGAACCCCTATCGATTGGCGCGAGATATCCGAGGGATCGGGTTCAAAACCGCTGACGCCATCGCCATGAAGTTGGGTATCGAAAAGACGGCGATGATCCGGGTTCGAGCCGGAATTTCCTATGCCCTGACCGAAGCGATGGATGACGGCCATTGTGGGCTCCCAACCAAAGAGCTTGGCCCATTAGCTGTTGAACTTTTGGAGGTCCCCCCAGAATTGGTGCAATCAGCCTTGGGATTGGAGATTGCGGAAGGGACGGTGATCGCGGACGAGGTCGCCCAAACTCCCTGCATTTTTCTGGCCGGTCTCTATAAAGCGGAACAGGTCATCTCGGATCGCATTCATATACTGACTTCTGGGAATTTGCCTTGGCCTTCAATCGATGCCGACAAGGCGCTACCCTGGATTGAGGCGAAGACCGGCTTATCGCTCGCAGAAAGCCAGGTTACTGCTATTCGCTTGGCCCTTTCTTCCAAGGTGCTCGTCATTACCGGGGGGCCTGGGGTAGGGAAGACAACCATCGTCAATTCGATTTTGCAGATCCTTGCAGCCAAATCCATAAAGCTCCTGCTTTGCGCTCCCACTGGACGTGCCGCCAAGCGAATGACCGAGGCGACTGGTTTCGAGGCCAAGACGATTCATCGGCTATTGGAGGTTGATCCCAAGGCTGGCGGCTTCAAACGCAATCTGGAAAACCCGTTGGAATGCGACCTTCTTGTTATCGATGAGTGCTCTATGGTCGACGTAATGCTGATGCAGGCCTTGACCAGAGCAATTCCTGACAGCGCTGCCCTGTTAATTGTCGGCGATATCGATCAGTTACCCTCGATAGGGCCAGGGCAGGTTCTCGCCGACATTATTTCTTCAAGCGCGGTGCCTGTGATCCGGCTCACTGAGGTTTTCCGGCAAGCTGCGAAAAGTCAGATCATCACCACCGCACATCGAATCAATCAGGGCTTGGTGCCGGAGTTGGGCAAGCCTGATGGAGAAAGCGATTTCTATTTTGTAGAGGCCAATGATCCGGAAATTGCGGTCACACGCATTGTCGAGCTGGTGCAGTCCCGAATTCCCAAGCGGTTTGGATTGGACCCTATCCGCGACATTCAGGTGCTTTGCCCAATGAATCGGGGCGGGGTAGGGGCTCGATCTCTGAATGTCTCCCTACAGGCCGCGCTCAATCCTGCGGGAGATCGAAAGGTTGAGCGATTCGGATGGACTTTTGCCCCTAAGGACAAGGTCATGCAAATCGAAAATGACTACGACAAGGAAGTCTACAATGGTGATATCGGATACGTTGAAGACGTTGATCCTGAAGCTGCTGAGCTGACCGCCAGTTTTGATGGTCGGATAGTCACTTACGGCTTTGGAGAGTTGGATACGCTGGTGCCCGCTTATGCAGCGACGATCCATAAGAGCCAAGGGTCTGAATATCCTGCCGTCGTGATCCCGGCACTGATGCAGCATTTCACCATGCTACAGAGGAACCTGCTGTACACGGGTGTCACTCGAGGGAAGAAGCTCGTCGTCCTCGTGGGACAGAAAAAAGCTGTAGCCATGGCCGTGCGAAACGTATCGGGACGGCGGAGGTGGTCGAAACTAAATGAGTGGCTTGCGCCAGTTCGGCGGGAGGGAAAAGTTGTAGGGATATGAGTGACGAGGGATTTGCGACTTTACATACCAGTTCAGGGGCGCTGCATAAATTCCTATTTCGTGGGGTGATCACCCAAAATCGGGGTGTTTCGCACGCTAACTCGACTACGATGCTCAGCGCAGTTTGTGGGGCGTTGAGGAGGCTGCTATCATAGCGTTATCAGGCGCTTGGGAAGGTAGTATTTAGGATTTATTTCCTATTACACAGATGCTACACACGCGAAAATGACCCTCAAAAAAGCCCGTTAAATAAGGGTTTCTGGCATTATTGACTACTATTCGCGCTGAGTGTTGAACGCGCGGTACTTTCCGCCTTTTGCTTGCACAATGGCCGCATCGCTGATGCGGCCATTTCTTTTGTGCGGCGCACACGCGTGACTTTGCAGGACTGCCCGGTCATACTGATCAAAAAATACGGCCACAATGATCGGGGAGGTCGCCTTGCAAACCATCGGGTTCAAGGGTGTCGCTGGTGCAGTTTGCGCCGCCGCATTGCATTTTTCAGCACTACCAGCCGCAGCACAAACCTATCCCGCCAAAAGCGTACGTTTCATCGTGCCCGCGCCACCCGGCAGCACGGTCGATATCATGCCGCGCGTGATCGGCGCGGAACTGGCGAAGCGGCTCAACATAAACGCCGTAGCTGACAACAAAGCCGGTGGCGCTGGCATGATAGCGGTGCAATCGCTCACAAGCGCACCGGCCGATGGCAGCTCAGTCTTGATCGCCACTTTGGGCATGATGTGCATTTCGCCTCATGTGCTCCCGTCAATTCCGTTCGACCGGGAAAAGGATCTCGTACCGATATCCCTGATCGGCACCGTGCCGTTAATCCTCGTCGTCAATCCGGCGATGAACGTGAAGACGGTCAAGGAATTCGTCCAATGGATTGGGGCCAATCCGGGTAAAGGCACGTACGGATCGTCAGGCGCCAGTTCAACACCAGCTATTGCTGCCGTGATGTTTGGCCAATTCGCAAAGCTTGACCTGACGCACGTACCCTATCGCGGCATGTTGCCAGCTTCCGAATCCGTCGCGAAGGGCGAACTGACTTTTCTGTTCTCGGACGTTGGCATTGTTTCCGCACGCATCAAGGAAGGCGCACTAGTTGCGCTTGCTGCTTCAACGCCGCGGCGATCGGCGCTCATGCCGGATATTCCCACTTTGATTGAGAGCGGATATCCCGTCGATGTGGCGCTCTGGTACAGCGCTTTCATGAAGGCGGGAACGCCGCCTGCCGCTGTCGAACAGATGACGCGTGAAATCGAATCAATTTTGAAAATGCCCGAAATCATCGCGCGCTGGAAAGATCTTGGTGTTGAGCCTGGCACAGTGCACGGGCAAGCGTTTGCAGATTACTATCAAGCTGAGGTCAAGCGCTGGGACAAGATTATTCCGCCGCTTGGCATCAAGGAACCTTAACTGCGAAGGCTGTTTGGAGACGCAATAAGCGGGTGATATGAGTCGTTGGCAATCCCGCGTGCGCCGGAGTCGTCCCTTTGCCAGTCTTGCTTCGCCTCCTTGCGCTATTGCTGACGATCGCTATTGCGAGCCTCATTTCAGGCATCGGAATAGCTGCGCCGCGCAAGGTAACTTTCGTTCTGACAAGCGACATTTACAAAATGTCTGAACAGAACGGGCGCGGCGGCTATGCACGGTTGGCCAGTGTCATCAAGGCGGAACGCGAGCGTGGCGGCAAGGTGATCGTTGTTCACGCAGGCGACGCGATTTCTCCCTGCCTGATGTGCAGTTTCGATCAGGGCGAACACGTCATCGACATCACCAACAGGCTTGGCGTGGATTTCTTTGTGCCGGGCAATCATGAATATGATTTCGGCAGGGATGTCTTCCTCAAACGCATGGGCGAAGCAAAATTTCCGGTCTATGCGGCCAATCTGAGGGGCGCCGATGGATTGCCGCTGAAAGGATTGAGGGACAGCGAAATCATCGAAACCGAAGGCGTGAAAATCGCGATGATCGGTTTGACAGCGGAAGATTCACCCGAAAAATCCAATCCTGGCGATCTCAAAATTGCCCCGGTTGCCGCAACGCTTGCCGAGCGGGCCAAGGCTTTGCGCGCGCAGGGCGCGGATTTCATCGTCGGAATTGTTCACGCTGAAAGGCATATCGACAACAACATTCATGATCTCGGTATTGTCGATGTGTTGCTCAGCGGCGACGATCACGACATTCGCTTTCTCTACAATCGCAAATCCGTATTCATGGAAAGCGGCGAAGACGCGCTCTACGTCATGGCGCTCGATATAACGTTCGAAGACAAGACGGAGCCTGGCGCGCGCCTCGAATGGAAACCCCATGTGCGCATCATCGATACTGCCGACGTGACGCCTGATCCGGACATGGCGGCGCGCGTCAAATTCTATGAAGACCAACTCAGCCGCGAACTCGATGTGGAAATCGGTACGCTCGCCGCGCCTCTCGATAGCCGCAGCGCCGTAGTGCGTGGCGGCGAAGCGGCCTGGGGCAATCTTATCACTGATGCGCTTCGCTCCGTGACCAATGCCGATATCGCCATCATGAACGGCGGTGGCATTCGCGGCGGCCGGCGCTATGAGGCAGGTCACAAATTATCAAGGCGCAATGTTCTGACTGAACTTCCATTCAGCAACAAGACGCTCGTGTTCCGTTTGACGGGAGAAGACATTCTGAAAACGCTGGAACATGGTTATGCTGCGTTCCCGCGGCCCGCTGGGCCCTTTGTCCAGATATCCGGGGCGAAAGTCGTGATCGATCCATCGCGGCCGCAGGGCGAGCGCGTTGTGAGCGTAACGATTGGGGGTGAGGTTCTTGAACGCAACAAATATTACACGGTGGCCGCAAGCGATTTTTTTCTGCGCGGCGGCGACGGCTTTACAGCGTTCACCCAATCGGCTTTGCGCACCCGTGTTGAGGATGCGCAATTGATCGCCAATGATGTCATGGTCTATGTGCGCAAGCTCGGGCAGGTCGATGTCCGGCCCGAGGGGCGCATTATCGCACGCTGACTATTTCAAGTAGCGCAGATCGATATATTTTTCGCGCGGCGCCTGCGCCGATTTCACGAAACCGTTGGCGCGCAGCGCTACGATCACGTTGTCGATGTCGGCATCTGGAATCGTGAGCCCCCGGCTGAAAGGCTTCAGCTCATTGATGAAATAGTCGTAGGTCTTTTCCACCACATCCATCGACTGCTTGGATTCCTTGACCAGAATATCCAGTGCTTTCGCGCGATTGCCTGGTTCATAGACCCAATCCGTGGCTTTGGAGACGGCACGCAGATAACCGCGCGCAGTCTTTTCATTTTTGGCAAGCCAATCCTTGCGTGCGATGATGGCGATGAACCCATAGCCCTGCACATAGGAGCCAAAATCAATCAGCTTGTTGAAGCCCTCTGAAGCTGCAGTAAAATCCACAGGCGAGGTGACAGCAGCAGCAGAGACTGCGCCGGTTTTCAGCGCTGCATAGCGATTGGTCGTTGAACCATCATAAACGCGGTCGATATCGTTGGGGCGCATGCCATTCTTCGCCAGCCAGTCGGTGATGAAATTATCCATGTCCGACTTCGGCACCGGCAGAATGACTTTCTTGCCCTTGATGTCGGCAGGCGTCTTCACATCCTTCGCAGACATCAGCGAGAACGGATATTTGATCGCCACAGAGCCTATGATCGACAGGGGCGCGCCGCTTTCTATGGCCTGGATCGCGGTTTCGAATGTCGTGTTACCGATGTCGAGCGATCCGCCGACGACCTGCTGCGCAATCAACGCCACATTACCCACATAGATCGTGTCGAGCGTAATGCCTTCCGCTTTCATCATGCCTTCGGACTCGGCGATGAAGCTCGGCCAGTTGACCGCTGTGCGCGAGACTTGTCCGACGATCACCTTGGTCTGCGCGACAACTGTAGTAGCCGCTGCGATTGCTAGCAGCGCCGCCGCCGATAGTGCTGCAATTGCCTTATGCATCCTGCTTCCTCCCTGGTTGTATTGCGGTAAATTTAATCGCGCTGGCTATTATCTTCGCGCAGCCAGCAGCGCTTCCTCTGTTTCCCGGCGAATGCTTTCACGTACTTCTTCTTCAATCAACCGCCATATGCGATCGACATAAAGTCCGAATTCCGGCGAGCGCTTCAACGCCAGTTCGCGTGGCCGGGGCAGTTTGACGAAGACCTCTTCTTTCAACCGGCCTGGCCGCACGGTGAAGACCAGTACGCGATCAGACAGGAACACGGCCTCGTCAATCTGATGGGTCACGAACAATACAGTCTTGCCCGTTTCACTCCAGATGCGCGTGAGTTCTGTCTGCATGATCTCGCGTGTCTGCGCGTCCAGCGCAGCAAACGGTTCGTCCATCAACAGAACTTCAGCACCTGCAGTAAGCGCCCGCGCCATGTTCACGCGCTGGCGCATGCCCCCCGAGAGTTCATGCGGATAATGCTTTTCAAACCCGCGCAGGCCAACCAGATTCAAAAAGGATGATGCGAGATCGCGAGCTTCGCCGAGATTGCGGCCCTGAATTTCCGGCCCGATAATCGTATTGTCGATGACATTGCGCCACGGTAGCAGGCCATCCTGCTGGAACACGAAAGCTATGTCGCTGCCCGGCGCGGTAACTTCCCGGCCGTCAATCATGGCGCTGCCTGACGATGAGCGGATCAATCCATTGACCAACCGCAAGAACGTCGTCTTGCCGCAACCCGATGCGCCGACGATGGAGACGAATTCGCCTTTGGCGACATTGATATTGAGACCGCGCAAAACCTCGATGGACACTCCGTCCTTCTGGAAGGATTTGCAGAGATCGCGCGTGGAAAGTTTGGGCGCGTTCAAATCAGTCTTCCTCGATGTTGTTGAATCGCCAGGGCGCGAGCCGGATCTCGATCCATTTCAGTAGTTCCACGCAGACGACGCCGCAGATCGCCAGAATGAAGACTGCCACGAAAAGCCCTGCTGTGTCGAAACTCTGCGCCGACCGGAAAATCAGAAAGCCAAGTCCGGCGCGCGCGCCGAACAATTCTGCGACGACGACTCCGACCAGCGCGCGCGCCACCGATACGCGCAAGCCTGCAATGATGAATGGCAATGCGCCGGGTATCCGCACCTTGAAATAGATCTGACGTGGTGTAGCTCCAAACGACCGCACGACTTCCAGCAGGTTTCTGTCCGTGGTCTTGAGCCCGGCAAGCGTATTGATGAGAATGGGAAATACAGCGGTGAGGAATACCAGCGCAATCTTCGAAGTATAACCGATGCCGAAGGCCAGCATGAACAAAGGCCCGAGGGCGATGGTCGGCGTGGCGTAGAGCATCGACACCCAGGGATCGAAAAGGTCGCGCACACGCCGCGAGGCAGCCATCAATACGCCAAAGCCGATGCCGATGATGATCGCGAGACCAAAGCCGCCTGCGAACTCGATGAAACTCACCTGAATATCAGAGATCAATTCGCCCGACTGGATCAATTCGACAAAGCGTTCCCCGATGGCGCCGAGCCGCACGAGAAACAGTTTGTTGTCGAGATACCACGCCACCGCCTCCCAGAGGATGGCGGCAACGCCGAACGACACGATCCAGCGGCGCACTTCCGGCGATATCACGCTGCTTATCCTCCCACCGGTGGCTGTATGTCGCCACTTGGAAGGGAGCATATCGCTGAATCCCGCTGGCCGTCCATGACAAAAAAGCGATCAATTGTGGTCGAGCAGACCGCGCGCAAGTGTGATGACTTCAGGCGAGGAGGCATAGACTTCCCTGATAGCCTGCTCGATGCGTTCGCCAGTTACAAAGTCTGATGATCTCGCGCTCTTCTTCGTGTCCTCGATTAACGCCGGGTCCTGCATGGCGCGGTTGAAGGCGTCACGCAATTCCCTGACTTTTGCGTCCGGCGTGCCCGCAGGCGCAATTAGCGGCCAGGCGACAAGCGTATCAAGCACGATGAGGCGCATCGCTTGCCGTTCGTTTTCGGATTTCATGAGATCGAGTATGAGCGGAACATCAGGCAGATTGGGATGCTTTTCATACGCCATCTGCACGAGAATGCGGACCTTGTTGTCGCGCAGCCAATCGGGCCTTTGCGCCATGATTCCATCCCAGCCCCATCCGCAAATGGACTGAACTTCTCCGCGCTCCATCGCAGGATGCAATTGCGTGAGGCCCGTATAGCCGGAAATAACTTTGAATTTTGTGCCGAGCAGCGCATTGAGCGCGGTGGGATAATCATAGGTCCGCGAGCCGCGCCCCGTCGAACCCGCAACAAGCCCGGTGCTTTTCATGTCCTCCAGCGTCTTGACTGGTGTCTCATGCCAGACAGTACAGAGGTTGACCGCAGTCGACATCGAGCCGATCCAGCGCAAGCTGCGAGGATCATATTGCGCGAGCTTGTTGCCAAACAGCGGCTCAAGGATCGTAGCGCCGCCAACGATACCCAGCGTAGTTCCGTCTTTGGGGGCGACGTTGGCGATGTGATTGGTGGCGACAATGGCGCCCGCGCCGGGCATGGTTTTCACGACAATTGTGGGGTTGCCGGGCAGATATTTTCCCAGGTGGCGCGAAAGAACAACGCCAGTATTGTGATAAAGGCCGCCCGCGCCAAAGCCGACAATGATATTGATCTGGGAAGACTGCTGCGCAAGTGCCAGGGAAGCGTTCACCAGTAGCAACGCTATGGTGGTCGAATAAAGCGCATTGCGCAAGTTCATGATTGATTATCCTGAATTGAGTTCAATGGTTACTCATAGCGAGCCAGCCGTGTCTCAAGCTCGCTGATACGCGCGCGCAACATCGCAGTTGCATCCTCGACCACGTCCATCGAATAGCGCGGAACAATATGCTGAGGGCAATTCCAGTCGAAGGCTTCGACATCGATCACCATTGCCCGTTCGATGCGCGCCTTGTAGCCGGGGAAGGCCAGCTTCTGCAACAATTCTGAATCTTCGCTCGTCGTCACCCGGCCGAAGATTTTGAGCCTGATGCGATTGGTGTAGTCCATGAAAAACAGACAGGTTCTGTTATCATGTGTCAGGTTTCCCAGACTGATATATTGGCGATTGCCGCGAAAATCCGGAAATGCCAGAGTCTTTTCATCCAGAATGCGAATAAAGCCAGAAGGTCCGCCGCGATGTTGAACATAGGGCCATCCGCTGTCGCCAGTGCTCGCCATGTAAAAACTGTCGCGCGCGCCGACGAACGCTATCTCGTTGTCTCCGAGAACATGATGATAGGGCTCACCAGATGTCATGGTAGCCATCACATCGCGGCTTTTCATACGCGATTGGGCATCGCGCACTGAATCAGTGAACGCGATTTCTGCGAACTTGTTGCCCATAGCGCCGCTCCCGTGATTGGCTTAGATCAATATGCATCATTCCAGCAGTTTCTTCATGCGATCGACGACCGACGCCGGCGTCGACAATGCACGCACTACAAGCTTTTGCATATCTTCACCGATGACCGGCTCGATTTCGATATTGAGTTTGCCGGCTTCGGCTACAAATTCAGGATCTGTGAGCATGTTCCTGTAAGCCCCAATCAAGGCTTCAAGGCGGTCCCGCGGAACGCCGGGCGTTGTGGAAAGTGGCCGTCCCATTTCAGAACCGATTGCCATGAGTTCAAAAATGCGCCTGTCATCTTCGTTTTTGGCAAGGTCTATCAATAACGGAGGGCCGGGATAATCGGCAGGCGCTGTCAGCGCCTGATGCACGAGCACACTGATTTTCTTGTCGCGTATCCAGTCGGGCTTGGTCACCTTCCAGCTGGACCATGTATTGTATCGGCCATGGACTTCGCCGCGCTCCATAGCGACATTGATCTGGCTGCCGCCTGGATAACCCGGCACGATCTTGATGCGCGTGCCGAGCAATTGGTTCATTAGGGTTGGCACCATAAAGCTTGGTGAAGAACGGCCGCTGGCGCCGGTGATAAAATCGTGCGTGCGCAAATCCTCAAAGCTTTTGACTGGCGAAGTATGCCAGGCCACAACATTTTCTTTGGTCGAAGCGATTGTGCCGATCCATTGGAATTGCGCTGCATCGAATTTGATCGCCTTGTCGCCAAAGGCCTGGAACAGCGCCAGCGTGCCCACCAGTATGGCCAGCGACGTCCCGTCTTTGGGCGCGATATTGTAGTGATAGTTAGCAGCAACGATGCCGCCACCGCCGGTCATGGTCTGATGCACGACAGCAGGCTGGCCTGGAATGTGTTTGCCGATATACCGGCTGACGAGACGTCCATGGACATCGTATTCGCCGCCAGCCTCTGCCCAATTGATGATACGCACGGTTTTCCCGGTGTAAAAGTCAGAAATCGCATCAGCGCGAGCGGTCTTGTCGCCCACCGCAGTGAGGGCGAAAATCGAAAGGCATGCGGAAATAGCAAGAGAACAAGGCTTCATGTTTCACCCCGGGAGTGGCAGCATCGGGCCAGTGACCAGGGACAACTTACGACACTCGCGTGCAGGAATGAAAGCAGGTTATTTGCGGATGTAGAGATCCCAGCAGGACGTGAGCGAGACTCTTTGGGTGCGATCAAGAACAGGCTGAAAGGTCTGGAAAAGGCTCATGCGCACGGGCGTTATGGGGCAGAGCGGAACCAGCAGCGCGTTGGCTTCCAGCGCCGCATTCAGGCGAGCCCCTGTCAGCGGCGGCACGGTACGTTCGGCAGCCATGCCGATGGAGGTTAACTTGACGGGCGTGCGCTTGAGCAGCGGCGTGAAGACATCCACAAAATCCAGGGTGATCATCTTGGAGAGCCGCGTCTTGTTTTGCGCTTCCCACTTTTGCAGAGCGTCTGCAGCCTCCGAGATTCCGATCAAATGTGTCAACTGGAAATCGAATTCCGAATAAAGCAGATAAGAGGATTGATGACCTGCTTTGGAGAGGCCATTGTAACGATCTTCAATGCGCCCGTAATGCGCCTTCATGGCAAAGGCGCGTTCAATAAGTTCGGGCCTGGCGTCCACTTCGCCATATTTGGCCAGCAGCGGCGCATCAAGGGAATCATAGAAGAACGTGCCAAGTACGACACGCGTGGTCCTGTGCAGCATCGGCATAAGCATCGGCAGTGTTGAAAGTACGATCAAGAGAAGAACAGCTGTGCGGCGGTCTCTATGTCGTGGATGCCAGCGCCAGAAAAGATCGGCGAGGAACGGCCAGATGAAAGCAAAGGCAATTGAGCCCGTATTCTGGGTCTCGAACATAACGCTGGCGACTGTCAGCATCAGGATCCAGGCGAAATCGTGATCGAACACGGATGCAACGCGTTTGCACAGTGTGATGCCAGCGCGCTGGGACAGCAGGAACTTTAATTTCGCCCGATCTACCCACGCAAGCAGACCTGCAAGCATGAAAGTGGAAGCAATGATGTCGAGATACATCACGATCGGCGCGCGGAAACGCTCGAAAAATGTCTCGTTATTCAAATCAATTAAAATCCCGATATCTCTGAGATAGGCGCTCACCATGCCTGTGGGTAATTCGATCAGGATACAGACCCCTGCAAACGCGGCCATTATCTGCAACAGTTGACGCAAACTGAGTCTGCCCGCAAGCAACGCATGCGTGATGATAATCAACGCTGTTAATGCGCCCGTGATTTTTAGAAAGAACGTAATAATCAGAACAATACCTGTCAGCATCGTCAGCTTGCGGCCAGGCGGCACGAAAACATAACCTGCGACGAGTATATAAAGCATCAGGCATATATGCCTGTTGTACATGCCAAAGCCGTCCACGCCGGCATGTGGATATACTTCCTTGCTGTTGATCGGTACAAACGAGAAGAAGACAAAAGGTAGAATAACAGCCAGAGCGAGGGTCGCATTCCGTTTGACGATATCCTTGTTAACCCATGCCATGAGAGGCAATGTGGCGATCAGCATGCACCATTGCGATAAAAGAAGCATGTGTCCGCGAGGGAACAGGCAGGGCAATCGCATTTCAAAACAGGGTCAGAAGTCTTGACAGGTATGCGTCATCCCACCCTGCTTTTTTGATCTTGCCGCGCAGGGATACTTTTCCACCGTCTTTTTGCATGACGTTCAACGCCATGTGCCGGAGCACGGCGAGA
>CANJJI010000091.1 GCA_947474545.1 Beijerinckiaceae bacterium
ATGCCTCGCAGACCTGGCTGAACGATGTCGCCAGATTGATGAACGGCCGCCCCAGAAAAACCCTCGGCTGGAAAACCCCTGCCGAGGCCATGGCCGAAGAAATCAAAGCCTTCAGTTCAACCGTTGCACTTGATGTTTGAGACCAAGCAGTGTCAAGCGGTAAATAAATTGTGAAGATAATCATCAGCCTCTTATGACGTCTACCAGCAACTTGATGTTGAGGCTGATGATCACGCCGGCGATCAATATGGCCAGCGCTGTCTGCCATTTAGCAGCCACGAGTTCTCCCAGCATTTTGCGCGAGGCCGTGAACCAGACCAGCGGAACCACGGCAAAGGGCAGGGCGAGGGACAGGATCACCTGGCTCATGATCAGAAGTTTGCCCGTGTAGGCTTCACCCGCGATAATTGTCACACCTGCTGCCGGGATCAATGCAATACCGCGCGTAACAAGGCGGCGATGGATAGGTTTCATCTTGAGATGGACAAAGCCTTCCATCACAATCTGGCCAGCCAAAGTCGCGGTGACGGTTGAATTCAGCCCGCAGGCGAGCAGGGCGATGCCGAACAGATGCGCGGCCATCGCGGTGCCGAGCATTGGGGCCAGCAATTCGTGAGCTTGCTGTAGTTCAGCGACATCGGTTCGGCCTTTGGCATTGAACGCGGCGGCCGCCAGCAGCAGGATGGAGCCATTGATCAACAGCGCAAAGGTTAGCGCGATGGTTGAGTCCAGAGTCGCAAAACGAATGGCTTCGCGCTTGTCTGCGAGTTCAGGGCCGAGTTTTCGAGTCAGCACCACGCCGGAATGCAGATAGAGGTTATGCGGCATGACGGTGGCGCCGAGAATGCCGAGCGCCAGATATAGCATTTCAGGATTGGTCACGAGTTCGGCGCGGGGAATGAGCCCGTTCAGAATGGCGGCAATCTCGGGTTTGGCGAGTATGAGCTGCCCTGCGAATGCCATGGCGATCACGATCAGCAGCGCGAATACAAAGGCCTCGACTTTGCGAAATCCGAGATTTTGCAGCGCCAAAACTAAAAAGACGTCCAATGCCGTCAGCAACACGCCCCAGAACAGGGGCAGGCCAAACAGCAATTGCAGGCCGATGGCCGTGCCTATGACTTCGGCCAGATCTGTCGCGATAATCGCGGCTTCTGCGATCAGCCAGAGGCCAAATGTAACAGGTCGTGGGAAGCGGGCCCGGCAGGCCTGGGCCAGATCCATCCCTGTCGCCACGGCCAACCGGGCGGACAGGGCCTGAAGAAGAATAGCCATCAGACTGGACAGGACCGCGATGAAGAGAAGGGCGGTGCCGAATTTCGAACCGCCAGCGAGAGCTGTCGCCCAATTGCCGGGGTCCATATATCCGGTCGCGACGAGATAGCCGGGGCCGAGGAAAGCTGCGAACCGCCGCAGTTTTGTTCCGCCAACATGGACCGTGCCGTGAGACTCCGGCAGGGAAAGACGTTGATCTGCCTGCAACGCAGACACTCCCATCACTGTGCTCGACATACGTACCCCCCAGTTCCAGAGGCGGGACAAATGGCGTTCTATGCCGTGAAAGTGGCCGCCCGGCTAGAAGTTGCACCTGACATCGGATGGCGGGTGGTTCAGGCTGCAGCACAATCGCGATTTACCAAATGTAGCATAGGCTACACTTCACATACAAGGCTTTCTTTTAGGGCCTATGCAACGGTACAATGCGGGAATTTGCGAACCCCGGAGCCGCGTGACGGTGCGTGTATTGTTCCGGGACAAGGGCCGGGCAAGGGCAAACGAAATGTTGCATGCATGCAACAGCCATTAAATCATTCAATTTTTGCCATTGTCTGCCGAATTCTGCGCCGCGTTTGTGCCATAAACGCCGCGCTAAGGTCATTCGCCTAAGGTCAGTCCAAATGTTTGGAGCGCCCACGTCGTGAGCGCGCGGCCCGGTGATTGACCGGGATTTGGTCTGGCAAAGCAGGGTACGGGTATGGATGATCGCGTGTTTGACAAGAAGAATCTCCCCTCACGGCATGTGACGGAGGGGCCTGCGCGTGCGCCCCATCGTTCTTATCTTTATGCCATGGGGCTTACCCGCGAACAGATTCATCAACCGCTGGTCGGCGTTGTGTCCGCGTGGAATGAAGCTGCCCCCTGCAACATTGCTTTGATGCGTCAGGCGCAGGCAGTCAAAAAGGGCGTTGCTTCAGCCGGTGGTACGCCGCGCGAATTTTGTACGATCACCGTCACCGACGGCATTGCCATGGGCCATCAGGGCATGAAGGCCTCGCTGGTTTCGCGCGAGGTGATTGCCGATTCTGTCGAACTCACCATGCGCGGCCATTGCTATGACGCGATTGTCGGGCTTGCTGGGTGCGACAAGTCGCTGCCGGGCATGATGATGGCAATGGTGCGTCTGAATGTGCCTTCTATTTTCATTTATGGCGGTTCGATTCTCCCTGGCACGTTCAAGGGGCAGCCTGTGACGGTGCAGGATCTCTTCGAGGCTGTTGGCAAACATTCTGTCGGCGACATGAGCGACGAGGATCTCGACGAACTCGAAAACGTTGCTTGTCCCTCCGCTGGCGCCTGCGGCGCGCAGTTTACCGCCAACACAATGGCCACTGTTTCCGAGGCCATTGGTCTGGCGCTTCCCTATTCTGCGGGCGCTCCGGCTCCTTATGAAATTCGCGACAAGTTCTGCATGGCGGCTGGCGAAATGGTGATGGACCTGATCGCCAAGAACCTGCGCCCGCGCGACATCGTCACCCGCAAGGCGCTGGAAAATGCCGCCACTGTTGTTGCCGCTTCCGGCGGCTCGACCAATGCGGCGCTGCATCTGCCGGCGATTGCGCATGAATGCGGCATCAAGTTCGATCTGTTCGATGTCGCCGAGATTTTCAAACGCACGCCCTATGTGGCCGATCTGAAGCCGGGCGGGAAATATGTCGCCAAGGACATGTTCGAAGTCGGCGGCATTCCGCTCATGATGAAAACCCTGCTGGATCATGGCTTCCTGCATGGCGATTGCATCACCGTGACTGGCCGCACGATTGCGGAAAACCTCGCCAAGGTGAAGTGGAACGACAATCAGGACGTCATCTATCCCGCCAACAAGCCGATCACTGTCACCGGCGGCGTCGTTGGCCTGCGGGGCAATCTGGCGCCTGAAGGCGCAATCGTGAAAGTCGCTGGCATGCCGCCGGAGAAGCAGCGCTTCCGCGGTCCCGCGCGCGTGTTTGATACGGAAGAGCGCGCTTTCGAGGCCGTCACCAAGAAACAATATAAGGAAGGCGATGTTCTCGTCATCCGTTATGAAGGCCCCAAGGGGGGCCCCGGAATGCGTGAAATGCTGGCGACCACTGCGGCGCTTTACGGACAGGGCATGGGCGAGAAGGTTGCACTTATCACCGACGGTCGTTTCTCCGGCGCGACCCGTGGCTTCTGCGTAGGGCATGTCGGGCCTGAGGCTGCTGTTGGCGGCCCCATCGGCCTGTTGAAGGATGGCGATATGATCGTACTCGATGCGATCGATGGCGTCCTGGCTGTCGAGCTCAGCGATGCTGAACTTGCCGAGCGCCGGAAGACCTGGAAGCCGCATCCGGCTGAATTTGGATCAGGCACCATCTGGAAATATGCGCAGACCGTGGGCAATGCCCGCGACGGCGCTGTCACGCATCCCGGCGCATCGGGGGAAACGGGCGTTTATGCGGATATCTGACCGCCCCATTATTACAGTTGTTGCGGGCGCTCTGTTGTGCGTCTGCGTGAACGCGCCTGTGATGGCGCTGGACGCGCAGCCTGCGCCTCCAGCGGCGGCTGTTGCGCCCCTGCCGATGTTCAAGGATCCGCGTGACGCGTTGCGTGCGGGCGTTGAGACGCTTCAACGGGGCGATGCCGCCAAATCCGTGCAGGCGTTCAGTTTTGCCGCTGATAGCGGCGAAGCGCTGGCGCAATGGCAGTTGGGCAAAATGTACGCCAATGGCGAAGGTGTGCGCAAAAACGATTTTACTGCCTATCAATATTTCGCGCGCGTTGTTCGTGAATATAATGAGGATCAGGCCAATCCGCGCAATATGCCGGTGGTGGCTTCGGCCTTCGTGGCGATAGGCGTATATTCGCTTGCGGGGATACCCAATACTGCGGTCAAGCGCGACACGGCGCGGGCGCAGGAAATGTTCCACTATGCCGCTACGACATTTGGCGATCCCAATGCGCAGTACAATCTGGCGCGCATGTATCTGGACGGCAATGGCGTGGCCAAGAGCGTGCGTCAGTCCTTGCCCTGGCTGGGATATGCGGCAGCCAAGAGCCATCTGGAATCTCAGGCCGTGCTCGGGAATATTCTTTTCAATGGCGCCGAGGGTGTGCCACGCCAACGTGCGCGCGGATTGATGTTTCTGACCGTGGCCCGTGAAAGCGCTGGCACGGCGGAAAAGCACAATTGGATCGTGCAGCTCTATGAAAAGGCGATGGAACAGGCGACGGATCTGGATCGCGAAGCGGCAGGTGTGGAATTGCGCAAGCACATGCATCGCGGCGGGCGTAATGCGCAGGTCGCGCAGTAAAGGGTCACTTGCCTAATCAGCGCGTTTTCACTCAGGCTTGATCTGGCGCGCGGCCAGTTTTTCGTAGAATGGGAGATATCGCAGCGCGAGGGGATGCGTTCGCACGGCTGCGAGCTTGGTATTCTTGTCCGGAGAGTCGTTCTTGCACGCAGTCAAAACAGCTGCGTGCAACTTCGTGAATTCGGCAAAATCCGCGCCGGCCTCGTTCCGCGGGCCATGCAACGCGAAGACGGCGGTCTCAGTGGTTTTTCCTTTCAGCCCTGTCGCGCCGAGATCCAGAAAAACAAATTCGCTGGCAGCCGCCCTTGTGCCTTCGGAGACGAGGATGGGCAAAGCGAATTCCTTGGTCGCCGATTCCAGGCGCGCGGTGACATTCACAGCGTCGCCGACGATGGAATAATCAAATCGCTGGGCGGATCCCATGTTGCCGACAAAGACACTGCCGGTGTTGAGGCCAATGCCGATCCGCAGGGGAATGTGCGCGCGCCCGTCGGCCTCGGCTTGCGCCTTCATGCGTGCATCGATACGGGGCACGGCGTCGATCATTGCGAGCGCGCAACGGCAGGCGTTGTTGGCGTGGCCGGGGACATCCAGCGGTGCGTTCCAGAAGGCCATCAATCCGTCACCGATGTATTTGTCGACTGTGCCGCCGGACTTCAGCACCTCCTCGGTCATGGGTGTATGTAAGGCGTTCAGAAAATGGACCACGCCTTCAGCGTCGAGTGTTTCGGACCGGCTGGTGAAGTCGCGGACGTCAGAGAACAGGATTGTTACGTCGCGTGTCTCCCCTCCCAAGGCCAGTTGCGAAGGATCGGCGGCGATGCGCTCCACCATGGCGGGCGCGAGATAACGCGAAAACGCGCTGCGCACGAAGCGTTTCTCGCGCTCGCTGCGTCTGAAGACGCCGAGCGTTGCTGCGACATAGGCCGCCAGCCAGCTCGCGCCGGGTATGAGCGGATCAATCAGAATTGACATGCGGGAAAAGGCTAGCCACGAGCCAGCGGCTCCGGCGCCTATAATCAGCGCGGTCGCCATAGCGGCAGACAAGGGCGGCGCGCGCCGGACGATGAAGATGATGAGCAGTCCGATCACGAACATCGCCAGTGTTTCCGCATACGGCGCCTCGAGCGGACGCCGGAGGCTGGCTTCCGACACCACGTGTTCGAGCGCTTCGGCGTGAATATCAACGCCAGCTACAAGCGGCTCCAGCGGGGTCGCTCTGAGATCGAACAGGCTGGCGGCGCGCGCGCCGATCAGAATGATCCTTCCTTCGATTTCTTCGCGCGGGACTTCGCCTTCGAGCACTTTCCAGGCCGGGATCGTGCGCCCTGGTTGTGTGCCCGCATAGTGAACCCGCAGCGAGCTATCGCCCTCTACGGGTATATCGAAATTGCCGATTTTTACTGTCACGAGCAGCGTCTTGCCGCCAAAACCCCATTCGCCCGACGCCTGATTGGTCTTGAGAATCGGCGTTGCTGTCCCCTCCGGTTGCGCGATCCGGAGCGCCTCGGCGGCAAGGCTGGGAACCCGCAATCTGCTGTCCCCCTGGCCGACAGCAAAGACGAGCGGTACACGACGAATGATCAAATCCTGATCGGGAACATATTGAATCGCGCCAAGTCCCTTGGCGGCTTCGCGCAGTGCAGGAATTGGCAGAACCATTCCGCTAAAGGGTTTGAGCGCCTCTGTTGGGTCTTCGCCCAGCAAGACGAATTCAGATTTTACTTTCGCGTCAACCGGCATGCCTTCCTGCGTGAGGACGACCGCGAGAACGGAATTGGTTTCCGCCAGTGCATCGCGCAACGGATCGCCATCAAGATCGCCACGTTGTTCCAGCGCCTTTTCTAGCGCTCCGCGCTCGGGAACATCAGGCAATTGCGCGATAATGGAGCGCGGCGAAAGCCTTTCCTCTTCTGCAAAGATTATATCGAAGGCGATGACAGCCGCACCCTGGCCGGCCAGCTTTCGCGTGAGTTCGGCAATACGTGAACGGGGCCAGGGCCATTGGCCGATCTTGGCCAATGAAGTCTCGTCGATATCGACCACCCGAACGGGCAAATCCGGATGCCAGATTCGCGGTTGCCATCGCTGATATTGATCGAAGACGATGTAGCGCACACGCTCGACGACAGCGCTATGGCTCAATGCGACAGCAATCACAATTCCCAGCACTATCGGCAGAACGGACAGTGAGAGTGCAGAAAACCGCCGCATGGCAACGCGCATGATGCGCAAAAGCCGTGGAGGCTTGTTGTCTGCTCGTTTGTCCAGGCTCTGCGCCACCGCCAATGTCCTGTCAGTCGAGATCGATGCGGATAGGCACGTGATCGCTGGGCTTTTCGCGTGCGCGCATGTCCTTGTCGATTGCGACGCTCTGCAGCCTGTCGGCGGCCTGAGGCGATAGCAACAGATGATCGATGCGGATGCCGTTATTGCGTTGCCAGGCGCCAGCCTGATAATCCCAGAATGTATAGAGACCAGCTTCGTCAGTGACAGCGCGCAGGGCTTCGGTCAGGCCGAGATTGAGCAATGCCTGAAATTGTGCACGTGTCTGGGGCAGAAACAGCGCATCATTTTCCCAGGCCTTGGGGTCCCTGGCGTCGCGGGCATCGGGAATGACATTGTAATCGCCGGCCAGCACCAGCGCTTCTTCCAGCTCAAGCAAGCCCCTGGCATGGGCCCGCAAGCGCTCCATCCAGCTCAGTTTATACGTGTATTTGTCGGTGCCGACGGGATTGCCGTTGGGCAGATAGATCGAGGCGACTCGCACGACGCCTTTGTCGTCGGGGATCTCGGCCTCGATATAGCGTGCCTGTGTATCCTCGTCGTCTCCGGGCAGGCCCTTCATGACTTCGATGGGCCTTTTGGAGAGAATGGCGACGCCGTTGAAGGTTTTCTGGCCGTGAACAGCGGCATTGTAGCCTGCCGATTCAACGGCGGCGAAGGGAAAGTCCTTCTCCTCGCATTTCAATTCCTGCAGGCAGAGGACATCCGGAGATATTTCGCGCAGGTAATAGGCCAAATGATCTAGCCGCTGACGGACCGAATTCACGTTCCAGGTTGCGATACGCAAGGGGCGGCCTCCTGCCGGGGATTGGGACTCATGGTGCGCACCTTATCAGTGCTGCGCGCGCAGTTCAGCCCCAAGGCAGGATTACCCCCAACGCCGATGCGCCCACATCCATTGTTCCGGCTTTTCCCGCACGAATTCCTCAAACGCGGTCTGTAGTGCAGCAGTTGCGGCCAGAACATCGGCTTCGCGGTCCTTCGTTCGGGAGATTTCGATCTGGCGCAGGGAAATCCGGAAACGGACGTGCTGGCCTTCCGAGGGTTCGCGGACGATTGCAGCTGCGATCAACGGCACATTCAGGGTGCGCGCTGCCAGTGCGGGGAACGGGGTGGAGGGTGCCGGGCGTCCAAAAAACGGGACCTTGATCCCGAAATGATCGCGCAAATCGCCCATGGTTGCGAAGGCGCCGCCAGATTTCACATGCGCCAGCACTTTTCGGGCTGCATCCGTATGCTTGGCGTGGAGACCGCCTTCGTAGAGTGGAGCGCGAAGGCTGCGCACGTATTCATCCACGAGCGGATTCTTGATGCGCTGATAAATGCCAGCGGTGCGCGCTCCCGCCAGCTGCATGCCAACGGCGGCGGCTTCCCAATTGCCCAGATGTGGCGCGCTGGCGATAAATTTGCGGTCAGCGGGAAGGATTTTCTCCGGCTCCGAACCCGGCGCAAAGCTGACGCGGCCTTCTCTGGCGATGGTATCGAGGTGAAAACTCTCGGCAAACACACGGCCAAGATTCTCCCACATACCCCGCGCGATGGCCTCGTGTTCCTCATAGGATTTTTCCGGGAATGCGATGGCGATATGGCCCAGTGCCCGGCGATGCCGCCGGGTCAGCGGAGCAAACATCCGCCAGCCCCGGCCGCTCAGGCGCGAGGCTGTCTCGACCGGCAAAGCGCGCATGAGCGCGCTGAGGCTGCGGAAGGCGATATATTCAAGCCTGTGACGGAGTAAAACCAAGTTTGCCCGCGAATGTATGCGCCCGGCGGCGGAGGCTGCGGGCACTTACCGGCGTGAGTGCCGGGCGGGGCGGGGGGAGTCAAGGGGCGGCTGGCAGCGGTGGTCAGCGTGTTTGAAATGCTGCGACCCAGCACGGAACGGTCGGGAAAGGGATGGTTTGATGTTACGTGGCTTGGAGGGGAAACAAATGCCTGAAGCTCCACTGTTACGGGAACTAAGAATTTTGGAACAAAATTAGTTCTTTGAACTCTAAGGGTTTTTTCGTTGCGGAACTCAAGTGCATTTTGCGCGGGGATTTTCCTGTCCAAATCACTGCCGTTTATGGCAGAATGCAAGCATGATAATCAGCCTAAACCCCGATCAGGAAGCATGGCTTCAAACGCGCGTAACGCGTGGAGACTTCGCGACCATTGAAGAAGCCGTCCGCCAACTTCTCGCCGAGCGGATTGCAGAACGCGCCGCCGGAGAAAGCGCCGATTTGTCCTGGGCAAAACCCTATGTTGATGTGGCCTTGGCCGATGTAGCGCGGGGAGCTGTCATCACGCTTGAGGAGCACGAAGCACGCATTGATGCGCGTTTGGCCGCGATGACTTGATGGCGCGGATCGTTTTCACCGATGCTGCGGATTTGGATTCCACCTTCATTTATGCCGATCTTTACGCCAAAGCGGGCAAGCACACGGTTGTCAAATATCGCGGATTGTTCAATAGCGTCTACGCGCGGTTGACTTTGTTTCCTGATAGCGGCGCACCAAGGCCCGAACTCGGACCAAACATTCGTATCGGCGTTGTGTCTCCCTATATTGTCATTCACCGGCATAACGAGGCCGACGATACAGTCATCATTCTTCGTATTGTCTTCGGGAGTAGCTCCATCACCAGCAAGCTCATTCCAGTCAACCCACACGCCTCTTGATGCCGATGAAATAAGTATATGCACGGGCATTAAAGGACGGCCGAAGTCCGGCGACCCAGATCAATCAGTTCAACGTCCGCAAATAGCGACCCCTCTCCAAAACTCAAGCCAACCCGCAATTTTACGCTCCAACGTAACGGCTGCCTGGCCGCTTCAGCCCCATATGGTCGCGCAAGGTCGTGCCCTCATAACCCACGCGGATCAGGCCGCGGTTCTGTAATTCTGGCACCAGCAGATCGGCCATGTCGTTGAGGTCGCCGGGCATGGTGGAGGGCTGCATGATGAAGCCATCGCAGGCGTGGTTGTGGAACCATTCGCTCATTGTGTCTGCGATTTCGACTGGGGTGCCACGCAGGGTGAGTTTTCCATGCGAGCCGGCAAGGCGCATGTAGAGCTGGCGAATCGTCAGGTTTTCACGCTCGGCCATGGCTTTGATGCTCAGTGCAATGCCGGCTTTTGCGCGCGTCTTGCTTTCGCGGTCAGGCAGGTGATCGTTCTCATTGCAATCGCTGAGATCTATGCCGAGGAGCGTGCTGATGTATTCGCGGCCAACAACGGGATGTATCAGCGAAGCCAGATATTCTTCCTTGTCGCGCGCTTCAGCTGCTGTGTGGCCGCAGAAAATCGTAACGCCTGGCAAAATTTTCAATTCATCTTCATGGCGATTATAGCGCGGCATGCGCTTTTTGATGTCGGAATAATGGGCTTGCGAGCGCTCCACAGTCAGCTCGCCGGAAAAGACGCCTTCTGCTGTGGCCGCCGCGAGTTCGCGTCCGCTTTCTGATATCCCAGCCTGAAAGATGACGGGATAGCCCTGCGGCGAACGGGGCACGTTGAGAGGGCCGCGCACTTTGAAATATTTGCCATGATGATTCAACTTGTGCACTTTTTCCGGATCGAAAAAGCGGCCTTCTTTACGGTCATAAATGAAAGCGTCGTCGTCCCAGCTGTCCCAGAGCCCTTTCACGACCTCGACGAATTCCTGCGCGCGCAGATAGCGTTCGTCGTGTTCATAATGTTCTTCGCGGCCGAAGTTGAGGGCTTCAGCATCGTTGCCAGATGTCACGACATTCCAGCCCGCCCGTCCACTTGTGAGATGATCCAGCGAGGCAAAACGGCGCGCGATGTTATAGGGTTCATTGTAGCTTGTGGTTTGCGTAGCAACCAGACCAATGCGGCTGGTTGCAGCGCCCAGAGAAGCCAACAATGTGGTCGGTTCGAAATAGGCCGTGTATTGCGAGGAACGGCTGAGTGGTTCGAGCGCTGCTTCGCGCGTTGCAGCACTGTCGGCATAAAACAGAAAATCGAATCCGGCGCGTTCGGCTGTCTGCGCGCATTCGACATAATGTTTGAGATTGATACCGGCGTCCGGCTGTGATTGTTCCGAGCGCCAGGCGGCGATGTGATGGCCGGTGTTCTTGAAGAACACGCCAAGATGCATCTTTACGTTGCGATTTTCCATCGAACTCATGCCTTGAAATGGGTGCCAAGCAGCCTGTTGACGGTTTCGACGCCTTCACTCTTGTCATAGGTGCGCCAGGCATTGGCGGTCCAGATATAGGGATCGCCGGAATGCAGGCGCTCATACATTTGCTGGCGCGAGCCGAAGGCGTCGCCCGTAAGCTCGAAGGCGAGGCGTACGAGGCGCTGGCGGTCGCGGGCGCTGGTCTGATGGCCGCGGCCATAAAGCTCCAGCATGGGCCGCAATTCCTCCACTTCGAAATCTTCCGAGGAATTGTTGAAGATCATCGCGCCGGTGCCGAGGTGTTCGATCAGCGAGACCATGCGCTCTGATATCATGATGGCCAGCACGCGATTGGTCATGTGGCCGCCGGGACCCCAATACCCGCTTTTGCTCTGCGTTGCAGCCGCTTCGGCTGCATGGAACAATTGCGCGTGGGTTTCGGCGAGTGTCACGAGTTCGCCGAGTTCTTCCTGCACGCGCGGACGATTGGCGGTGCCTCCTGTCGCTGCGAGAAGATGGCCGACTCCGACAAAGAGGTCGTAACGCTTCATCACATGGACGGCGCTGCCATAACCGGCCCAGCGCATGAGACCGGCGCGATAAATACGCACCGCTTCTTTCGCATGGCCGGCGAGAAATACGCGATCAAACGGCACGAGCACATCATCGAATATGACCAGCGCATCCTGTTCATCAAAGCGCGCCGAAAGCGGGAAATCTTCTTCATTGCGTCCGGCCGCATAGGAATCTCGGCAGACAGTTCGGATGCCCTTGGTATTCATGGGCAAAGCGAACCAGATGGCGAATTCGTCCTCGTCGTCGGCCAGCATGAAGGAGGGATAAACCAGAATTTCATTGGCAAACGGCCCAAGCGTCGCATAACGCGCGCCGCGCACGATATAACCTTCGTCGGTCTTGCGGATGATGCGCACGCAACGATCCGGGTCCTGTTTGGGACGCAGGGTCTTGTCCATATTGGGGTCATGCAATCCGTGCGTGAGGCAGAGATCATTGCGCTGACAGTGTTTGAGATAATTCTCGATGTTGGTGGCGAAGACGGGATCGAGTTTCGCAAGGTCGCTGCGCACTTCCATCAGGCCAATGGTGATACCGCCGCAGAAATCGGGATTGCGGCCCATCTGGCCAAATGTGTCGGCGCCCCAGATCTCGTGGTTTTGCCGCCGTTCGATCAGTTTTTCGCGGGTCGTGGGCAGGAGATAGGATTTGGACGCACGATAGCCTTCGCCCGTGTCATAAGTCATGACGTCAATGAATTCAGGCGTGTTCTGCTTGTCATAAAGTCTGGCGAGAGTTTTCAATACACCCTGAAAGGCCGGAAACGCCGTGACATCCTCCAAGCGTTTGCCTTTGTACCAGACTTCGCGGCCATCGCGCAGGCTCGCCAGAAATTGCGTGCCTGTCTTGATGCCGGGTTTGGCCCCGGCTTCGGGTTGTACGTGGGAGTTCATGCCGTTTCCTCACTCCGCCGCTCATCGCGGTCATGCCTGCCGCTCGTGGCGGTCTTGTAGCGAGTGTCCATGGCTGGAGGGCAGGGGTCAAGGCAGCAAGCGTTGGCACGTTGACACAGGGGTAGCGCGCTCATATCGCTCGCCACCGTCGATGGCCGAACGCTGTCTTGGGGAATTCATTCGTGTTGCACCGGCTCAAGCCGCTCATCTTGCCTGTCGCCGGATTTGTCTCACTGATGGGATTGGGCGCGCTGGCGCCTGCTCTCAACGAGGTGCTGTCGCTGGCGCTTCCCTTCTTTGGCCTGATTTTGCTCGGGTACGTTTGCGGTAAACTGATCGAACTGCCGGAAGCCGGGCTCGCCTGGATGAACGCTTTTATCATCTATGTCGCTCTGCCAGCTTTATTTTTTAATCTCGTGCACGTCACGCCAGTGGCGGAACTGGCAAACTGGCGGTTCATTTTGATTACGACCGCCTGCACCGGCATGGCGTTTGGTTTGGCGTTTGTGATCGGCCTGTTTTCATCGGGGAAAGTTGAAGACGCGACGATCCAGGGGGTTGCTGGCGGTTATTCCAACGTTGGTTATATGGGGCCGGGGCTGACGCTGGCGACGTTCGGGCCTGCGTCGGTCGTGCCTACGGCCTTGATCTTCGTTTTTGATTCCACATTTTTCTTCACCATCGTTCCCGTGATGATGGCGTTAGCCGGGTCGCAGAAGGCGAACTTTGCAGCGACCGCAGGGTTGATCCTCAAGCGGGTCCTGACCCACCCTTTCAATATTGCAACAGCTGCTGGGGTAGCTGCTGCTGCATTGCATTTTCATCCACCTGCGGCAGCGGCAAAAATGCTGACGATCCTGCAAGGGGCCGCCGCGCCCTGTGCGCTTTTTGTGATGGGTGTGACCGTCGCGTTACGTCCGCTTAAGGGCATCAGTCCGGAAATGCCGCTGCTGCTATTTCTCAAGCTGATCGTGCATCCGCTGGCCGTGTGGTTCTGCCTGTCGTGGCTTGGGCATTTTGATCCGGTCTGGACCTATACGGCGGTGCTGATGGCGGCCTTGCCGCCTGCGCTGAATGTGTTCGTGATGGCAAATCAATATGGCGTCTATGTGCAGCGCGCGTCCGGCCTCATCCTGATCGGTACGATCGTTTCCGTAGTGACTGTGACCGGATTGCTTTATTTCATCACCGCGTCGGGTATTGGTTATCGCGCGCTGAACTGATCAACCGGGGATTGGCCGCATCATGGATGGTGTGTTGCGGCCGGGCATGATGCCTTCGCGCATCGCCAGACGGCGCAGCGGCCCTATCGAGCGCAGGGCTTGCAGACCGAGGCCCCGGGCCAGATCAACCGGCAAGATATGGGTCAGCAAGGAGCGGTTCAGGAGATCGACTCCAAAGGTGCGCGATGCAATGTCGGCCCGGCGCAGGCGCGCGTAGGCGTTCAGCACTTTGGGCGAACCGGGATCATCACCGCGATCCTCGACGACGCATTCGGTGAGATGGGCAACATCGCGCAGGCCGAGATTGAGGCCCTGTGCGCCGATAGGTGGAAAGGAATGAGCGGCATCGCCCGCCAACGCAAGGCGCGGGCCCGTCAACGCGCGCGCCTGCAATCCCTCCATCGGCACAAAGCCGGGGCCGCGCTCGAGCGTGATATTGCCAAGGATATGATGGGCTGCGCGGGCTATTTCTTGCACCAGTGCCTGTTCTTCAAGCATGTTGCGCCGCCGGGCCTCGCGCGGATGCATCACCCAGACCAGACTTGAGCGAAAGCTGCCATCCTGTGCGGGCGGTAGCGGAACAAAGGTGCAGGGGCCTTCGCGTGTATGAAATTCAGTCGAGACATCCTGATGCGAGAGCGTGTGCGTGAGGATCGCTGTCACCGCCGTTTGCGGATAAGTCCAGGTTTGTGCGGCAATGCCTGCGGTGTCTCGCGCCAGTGATTTTGCCCCATCGCAGGCGACAAGCAGCTGCGACGAGAGACGCGTTCCGTCAGTCACGACGGCGGTCGCGCAATTGACTGCGAATTCATAGGATGCGGTGAGGCTGTCCCTTATGTCGATGCGCGAATCTGCGCGCGCAGCTCTGGTGAGAATATCCAGCAACAGGCCATTTTCGATATTCCAGCCAAAGGCCTCAAGGCCGATTTCTCCGGCATCGAATTCGCTGGGGCTGCCGCGAAACAGGGAGCCAGTGTCGTCGACGATGCGCATCACACGCAGGGGGGATCCCTGAGCTTCCAGCTTTTCGCGAAGGCCCAGCACCTCATAAAAGCGCATGGAGCCATCGAGCAGTGCGACAGTGCGTGTTGTTGGCCGCGTGTCGATAGGGCCAACGAGCGTGACTCTCTGCCCGGCGTGCGCCAACGCAAGCGCGGCGCTCACGCCCGCCAGACCAGCCCCTGAGACTAAAACGTCTGTCATGTTTTCCATGACAGACGTTTTAGGGCACGGCATGTCGGGAGGCGAGGGGGCAGAACGGCGCGGCTGTCAGGGTTCCTTGTAGCCCAGTTCCTGAACGCCTTGACCAGCGCCATAATAGCGGTAGGGCAGGAATTTGCCGGACATGGTGATCTTCACCCGGTCGCCATTGGCATGCGGCAGCCGCTCCATATTGAAATCAAAGTCGATGGCGGACATGATGCCATCGCCGAATTCCTCTTCGATGAGGGCTTTCCAGGCGGGCCCGTTGATCATGACCAGTTCGTAGAAGCGATAAATCAGTGGATCTGTTGGCGGCATGTTCGTGCCGCGCATCGGCACTTCGTTGAGCATTCTCTCTTCGGTGGCGCTGAGGCCGAAGAGTTTGGCTGCATTTGCTGCCAACGGTTTGACGAGCTTCATCTGACCAAGCAGTGCGCCGACAACCAGTACGGGGGACAGCGGGCCGATTTCCTTGCAGATATAATCCCAGGTCCAGCCTTTTTCGCGTTTGATATCGAGGATTTTCTCGGTGAGTTCTTCGCGTATCATGATTTCCTCCTTCAAGCTTTCAAAAGTCGGTGTTGATGTCAGGCGGCTTTGCGGTCGCCGGGCGTGGCTGGGGCGGGAGCGGCTGGCCGCACAACCGGAGGGCGCCGGGGGTCGTAACCGACGGGTATGTTGTCCCTGAATATCTTGGAGCCGGTCACCAGGAAATCTATCAGGTGATTTCGCACCGCATAGTAATCGGGAAGTTTGTGCAGATTAATGCGATCCCGGTTGCGCGGCAGTGGATTGTCGACGATTTCAGCGACCATGGCGCCGGGGCCATTGGTCATCAGGACGATCTTGTCGGCAAGATAGATGGCTTCATCGACATCATGGGTGATCATGAATGTCGACTGGCCGGTGTCGAGGCAGATTCTGCGTACTTCATCCTGCAGCGAGCCGCGCGTCAGCGCATCCAGCGCGGAGAAGGGCTCGTCCATCAGCATCATCTTGGGTTCAATCGACAGCGCGCGGGCGATGCCGACACGTTGCTTCATGCCGCCGGACAGTTCCGACGGGCGTTTGAACTCGCTGCCGGCAAGGCCAACGAGCTTTATATATTTGCGCGCGTGATCATTGATTTGTTCCCGTTTCCAGGCCGGCCAACGAGAGGCCACGGCATAGGCGACATTGCCCAGCACTGTCCGCCAGGGAAGCAATGCATGACTCTGGAAAATAACCGCTCGGTCCAGCGACGGGCCTTCTATCGCTTTGCCGTCGACAATGTTGACGCCCTCATCGGGCAGTTCTAGTCCTGCAAGCATGTTGAGAACCGTGGTCTTGCCGCAGCCGGAATGACCAATGACGCAACAGAATTCGCCGCGCTTCACCGAGAACCAGACGTTCTGGAAGATCGTGGTCCTGTCGCCGCCCGGCGCCGGGTAGTGGCGCGCTATGCCTTCAATTGAGATGAAGCGCTCGTCACTCTGGATATTGGTTGATGCTTCGCTCACCTGGCTCATTCCGGATACGTGACTTTACGGGCGAAGAAGGCAAGGATCTGATCAAGGATCATTCCTACAACGCCGATGACGAGGATCGATACGATGACATTGGAGATGGATAGATTGTTCCATTCGTTCCAGACGAAATAACCAATGCCGGTGCCGCCTACGAGCATTTCAGCAGCGACGATAACAAGCCACGCGATGCCTATGGAAATACGCATACCCGTAAAGATCGTTGGCGCTGCAGCTGGCAGAATGATCGTGAAGGCCTTACGCAACGGGCGAACTTCAAGTGTGCGGGCAACGTTGATCCATTCCTTGCGAACGCTGGCGACTCCGAAAGCCGTGTTGATCAGCATCGGCCAGACCGAACATATGAAAATGACGAAGATCGAGGAGATCGACGAGTCCTTGATGGTATAAAGCGCCAGCGGCATCCAGGCGAGAGGCGATACAGGCTTCATGATCTGTATGAACGGATCAAGCGCCTTGCTCATCATGGGCGACATACCGATGAGAAATCCAAGCGGCAACGCCACCATGACAGCGATGAGATAACCCGCCATCACACGCGCAATGGAATAGGCCAGCTGAATTCCGATACCCTTGTCGTTAGGACCACGGTCGTAAAAGGGCGATTTGATGTGCTCCCAAATCTTGGCCGCCACATCGAGAGGCCCCGGCATGGCTGATGTGCCTTTGGTCGCAGTCAGGCCCATGAGCTTGGCGTATTCGGGGTCCATTTGTTGCACCGGTCCGCCCGATTGCGTGGCGAGATGCCAGACAAGGAGGAAGGCCATAAAGATGCATAGCGAAACCGCCAGCGCTCGTGAATTCAGCGAAGTGAACATTTGAAACTCACGATTCAGCGTCAGCTGTCACGGCGGATGGCGAAGCTCTTGACGTAAGCATCTGCCTGATCAGGATCAAACGTCTTGCCCATCACAACGAATGTCTTGGATGTCGCTGCTGGCGCAGCCATACCCATTTCTTTCATGAGTTTGGTTGTGTCGGTTGCAAGAAAGACCTGCCGTGCAACATTCTTGTAATCGATGTCGCCCTTGATTTGCCCCCAGCGTTTCATCTGAGTCAGAATCCATACTGCGAAGGATTCATAGGGGAAAGGATCGAAATCAACACGATCGGGCACTCGTTTGATCGCGCCAAGACCATCGGCGAACGTGCCTGTCAATACCTGTTCAATGACAG
>CANJJI010000092.1 GCA_947474545.1 Beijerinckiaceae bacterium
CGCGCAAGCGGCGGATGCCGCGCGTCCGCAATCACGGAAAATGGGCCATGCAAGGCCAGAACGGTATGGCGAACGCCCGGAAACAGCGCTATCCGGCAAAATCAGCCCCAAGCTGGCGAATCCCCCGAAGAGTTTTGCAAGAGGCTCCATTGTCATCAATAATGGGAAAAGGTCCGGTGCCTGCAACGGGCGAACCGCTCCCGCGCGAGGCTCTTGCATGGGCCCTGCACGCTGCCTATGGTCATGCTGGATCGCGCATTAACATGCGGCCAGAGCAGACCCGGAGAGGAAATCTAGATGAAATTGATGTCGTACAGCGTAGGTCGAAAAGCTTCCTACGGCGCAGTTGTAGGCGACGGCGTTGTTGATCTCGGCAAACGGATGGGCGCCGAATTCCCCGATTTGAAGTCGCTGATCGCGGGCAACGGCTACGCTGCCGCAAGAAAAGCGCTTGAGGGCGCAGCGGCCGACCACAAGCTGGCTGATGTCACGTTCCTGCCGGTCATTCCCAATCCTGAAAAAATCATCTGCGTCGGCCTGAACTATGCTGATCACGTCGTTGAAACGGCACGTGAGAAAACAGAGGACCCCGCGCTGTTCGTGCGCTGGCCCAATTCCCAGGCGGGACACCTGCAGCCCATGCTGGTGCCGCTGGAATCCACGCATCTCGATTATGAAGGCGAGATCGCCTGCATCATCGGCAAAGGCGGCCGCCGCATCAAGGAAGCCGACGCTTATAGCCATGTTGCTGGTTACGCGCCCTATAATGATGGCTCGGTGCGTGACCTGCAATGGGCGACGACGCAATGGACCACCGGCAAGAATTTTCCGACCACGGGCGCCTTCGGGCCCTGGATGACGACGACTGACGAAGTGCCAGCCGATACTGTGCTGACCCTCATCACGCGTCTCAATGGCGTTGAAATGCAGCGCGCCACCACCCAGATGATGATTCACTCAATTCCGCGCCTGATCGCGTTCATCTCGAATTTCACAGAACTGGTTCCCGGCGACGTCATCGTCAGCGGCACTCCTGGCGGCGTCGGTGGACGCAAGAAACCGCCGCTATGGATGAAAGATGGCGACATCTGCGAAATCGAGGTCGACAAGGTCGGCGTGTTGCGCACACCGATCAAAAGCGAAAAGTAACAGGAGGCTTTCATGCGCCCGCAAACTCTCGGCTATATTCGCGTCAGTGCGAAAGAACTGGACGGCTGGCGCAGCTTTGCCACGGGATTGCTGGGTTTGCAGGTCGTCGACCGGTCCAGCAAGACCGTCGCGTTCCGGATGGATAATTATGCCCAGCGCATCCTGATAGAGAACGACGGCAACACAACCATCAACACCTGGGGCTGGGAAATGGCCGATGCCGCTGGTCTAGACGCCATGGCGGCGCAGATCGAAAAGGCCGGTTACAAGGTTGATAAAGGCACCCGCGCCCTGTGCGATGAACGCATGGTGAAAGATCTCATCGCCACCATCGACCCTACAGGCAATCGCGTTGAGTTTTATCATGGGCCGACGATGGCGGCGGACGCTTTCGTGCCCTCACGCAATATCTCCGGCTTTCGTACTGAGGGAATCGGCCTGGGCCATACGGTGTTGCACACGCCAAGTGTGCGGCAGGCCATTCCCTATTATCGCGATGTCCTTGGTTTCGGCGTGAGCGATCATTTCGAGCAGCCGTTCCCCGCCTGTTTCTTCCACGTGAATACGTCGCATCATTCCTTCGCGTTGATTCAAGGCGAGAAGGACCAGGTCCATCACCTCATGCTCGAACTTTTCAGCATGGATGATGTCGGTCAGGGATATGACATTGCTTTGGGTGAAGAAGGCCGCGTCGCCGTCACCATGGGCCGCCATACCGGCAACGATGTGATCTCATTCTATAACTGGTCTCCGTCTGGTTTCATGGTGGAATATGGCTGGGGCGCCAAGCAGATTGATCCTGCCACTTGGACTCCGGGCGATCGTCCTGCTGGCCCCAGCTATTGGGGTCATGATCGCAACTGGCTTGGGCCGGACATGCGTGAAAAAGCGCGGCAGATGACTTTGCAGAACGCCCGCGATGGTTTGCGCGCGCCCGTGCAGGTTCTACCCGGCAATTATCACGAAATGCATGGCGCCTGCCCCTGGTGGGACGCCAATGTAAGCGGCCAGCGGCAATAGGGTTCGCGATTCCACGGAGGTCGGGATGAGAAAGACATCATGCGCGGTCTTGCTGGCCTCGCTAATTGTTGCAACCACCTCTGCCGCTGATCCAGTTGCTGATTTCTATTCCGGCAAGATGGTCACGATTGTCGTCGGGTCCGAGCCCGGAGGCACGTACGATCTCTATGGCCGAACGCTGGCGCGGCATATCAGCAAGCACATCCCCGGCAAGCCGCAAACGATTGTGCAAAATCTGACCGGCGCAGGCAGCTATCTGGCAGCGCGGCGCATTTACAGCGTCGCGCCACAGGATGGCACGCAGATCGGTGCGCTCGGCGCAGCGTTGCCCTATCAGCAACTCTACGATCCGGCGGCACCGCCGCTCGATATCGCTCGCATCAACTGGATCGGCTCCACCTCGGCCTATCACATGTTCATGCTGGTGCGCGGCGATATGCCCGTGCGCACAATCGAGGATCTGCGCAAGACTGAAACCGTGCAGGCGACCATTGCGCCTGGACAATCCAACTCGCTGGTTGTCGCGGCCATTCGCGAGGCTTTGGGTGCGCGCATCAAGGGCATTAACGGCCACAAGAGCATGAACGACGCCATGCTCGCCCTGCAGCGCGGCGAGATCAACGGCTATCCAACCATGCCCGAGGAAGCCTTGCGCCGCGCCTATGGCAAGCAACTTGCCGATGGTGATATTCGCCTCGTGCTGCAATTTGGTCCCGAGCCGTTGAAGGATTATCCTGACCTGCCCTGGGCGCTTGCTCTCGCGCAAAATGATGATGATCGCATGCTCATCGAGCTGGCCACCGGTTTTCTGAAAACCGGCTATGTCTATATGATGGGACCTGATGTACCCAAAGACCGTGTCACCGCCATGCGCAAGGCGTTTATGGATGCGCTTGACGATCCCGAACTACGTGCGGAAGCCAAAAAGCAGACCTTGAACATCGCCCCGATAGAAGGCGAAAAAATCGCGCAGATGCTGGCGCAGGCATACGCGTTGCCGCAAAGTGTAATTGATCGCATGCGTCGGATATTTCAAGGCAAGTGAAGCGCTGTTGCCGCGCTACAACTCGATCACCAGATATTCGCCTTCGACCTTCACCTCAAATGTTTCGGCGATATAAGGCCCTTTGGCGAGGTCAGCGCCTGCTTCCACTTTCACGGCGAATTGCCGGGCGCGCATGGAATTGGGATCGCACCAGCTTTGACCCGTTCTGATATCGAATTCCCAGCCGTGCCATGGGCAGCGCAGGAACTCGCCCGTGCGTTCGAGCCGGTAATCGTTGGGGCCGCCTGAAACCGCTATGCCGGTGATGAATCCTTCGCACAATGAGCCGCCCGCATGCGGACAGCGATTGGCGAGCGCAAAAAAGCTGCCGCTGACATTGAAGATGCCGATATCGCGCCCGGCAATCGAGACCAGCTTGCTACCGCCCTCAGCTATATCGCCAGCGGCCGCGGCCACATATTTCTTCGCCATAAGATCAGCTCAGCCCGTAAAGCGCTTTGGCGTTGTCGCGAAAAATCTTCGCGCGATTGACTTCCGACAATTTCACGCTGATCGCATACCGCGGATCGTCAAAATCCCAGTGAGGATAATCGCTGGAGAACATGATCTTTTCCCAGCCGATCCATTCGAAAATGTCGATGAGATGCTGCGGATTTTCCGGCTCTTCGATGGGCTGCGTGGCGAACCAGAAATTCTCGCGCATATATTCGGATGGCCGCCGTTTCAGATGCGGTGTTTCCTTGTACATGCGCTCAAAAATGGAATCCATGCGCCAGCCGAGAGTTGGCGCCCATGAGAAACCGCTCTCGATCATGGCAATCTTCAGACGGGGAAACCGCTCGAACACGCCTTCCATCACAAGGCTGATAGCGACAGATTCCGATGCGCTGCCGAATGTATAATGTTCCTGCATGTAATAGGTCGGCCAGCCTGCGCCCGTCGATGGTGCGCCACCGGGAATGGCGGCTGGATGTATGCCCAGCGGAAAACCGGCAGCCTGCGCGGCTTCATAAATGGGCCAGAAACGCCGGCGTCCCAAAGGCTCGGCAGAGCGCGGCGAAATGATGATTTGAGAGAATTCTTTCTGCGCCGCACGCTTTTCGATTTCCTTGACAGAGCTTTCCGGATCGTCCGCAACGATCACCACGCCGGCACGCAAGCGCGGGTCGACCTTGACCCAGCATTCCACCTGCCAATCGTTAACCGCGCTCATCAGCGCGGCGGCATAATCCTGATTCCGTTCTTCCATGCCGCCTTTCGACAGCGCGATGAGCATGCCGTGTTCGACGCCATTGGGATCAAGATGCTGGCGCTTCATCAATTCATAGCTGGAGCCCGGAGGGCCGCCTTCTTTGGGATAGGCGTCCGCGCGCTGGCCGCTTGCCATCATGCGAGGCCATGAAATCCGCTCAGAAAGCCCCTGCCGCACATGCGGTCCGAATGTCTCCATATGCTGCTGCCAGTGCTTGGGCAGAAACGGATAGAGATCCCTGTTCGAACGCTGGATCGGATGAATGTCGCAATCGACAATCATCAATCGCTGTTCAGCTTTAACCTCTCGAAGGGGTGCATTCATGATGCCACTTCCTGTGTAACGCGCGCATGGGCGCGTGTGCTTGATTGCAGCCGGGGAAAACTTGCCATGGGGTTGTCGATGAGAATTTTCTGGATCAACTCCTGCGGTAATCCGTCGGGCAACGTGTTGTCGCCTTCAAATTGCCAATGCGGATAATCGGTCGAGAAGACCAGCATATCCTCGCAATTGATCTGCTCGAAAATCCGCTTGATGATATCAGGATCTTCAGGCGCATCAAAGGGACGCAATGAAAGCTTGATGCGTTCACGCACGATGCTTGCGGGATTGCGGTCAATCCACGGCACTTCCGCACGCACGCCACGCCAGGCCTTCGCTGAACGCCACAAGAGCGTGGGCATCCATGTGAAGCCTGATTCAAGACAGACGAACGTCAGATCAGGAAATTTCTGGAATACGCCTTCGGCCAAGAGCGAGATGATCAAATTCTGGAAAGCCACGCTCTGGCCGATGTAATCCTCGGTTTGATAGGAGGTCCATCCGGTGCCTGTCGGCGGGTTGCGGAATGTCGAGCCCGCATGAACACACACGGACAGCCCGTGCTTTTGTGCGGCCTCAAAGATAGGCCAGTAAATGCGCCGCCCCAGAGGGCTGTCGCCCATGACAGGCAGAAGCACCGCTACAAAGCGCGAGTCGCCCGCGCAGCGCTCAATTTCCGCAACGGCCAGCGCCGGATTTTGCGCATGAACGAGAATGGAAGCGCGCAGACGTGGCTCGTGGTCAAGCCATTCTGCTGCCACCCAGCGATTGACTGCCGTGCAGAATTCCGCGCCCATGTCTTCGTTGTAAAGCGCAATGGCGCCGTGCAACGCGTGGCAGATGGCAATCTTGTGTTCGAACGGATCCAGCAATTGGCTGCGCAATTGCGCGAGGGATGCACCGGGCATTGCGCCGCCATTTTCAGCCCGCCAGTCAGCCCGGCCCGAGAGCGGCGAATTCGAAGGATAGCTCATGAGCGCGAAGGAGGACCGGTCAATATAACGCGTGACGATCTGGTCCTGCCAGTAATCGGACATGAAGGGCAGCAGCGTTTTCACCGGCGGCATCGCCAGATGCACATCGCAGTCAATCGCACCCTTGAAGGGAAGTTTCATTTCGAGTCCAGCTTGTGAGTGCACCCGCGTTTGATGCGAATACTGTCGAGACAAGTATAAACGATATGCCGCGAGCGGGCCAGAATGGCTTTTTGCGTGGCAGCTAGGCCATAAGCGCGCGGCGCGCTGCAATCAGCCCTGCCGTTGATCCGTCAAGGCCGTCCAGCGGTTTGGTGGCGTCTTCCACAATCGGCGCGAGCTTGCTGCAGAGTTCCTTGCCGAGTTCCACGCCCCATTGATCGAAGGCGTTGATATCCCAGATCGCCGATTGCACGAACACCTTGTGTTCATAGAGCGCAATGAGGCGGCCAAGCGCGCGGGGATCGAGTTTGCGATAGAGGATCGTCGATGAGGGACGGTTACCGGAGAACACCTTGTGGTGCGCCAGTGCGGCGATCTTGTCTGCGGGCATCGCAGCCTTGTGCAGGATTTCTTCCACTTCCGCGCGTGATCGCCCGCGCATCAGTGCTTCCGATTGCGCAAAGCAATTGGCGGCCAACAGGGCATGATGCTGGGGATCGGCGTCTGTGGGCTGGGCGGCGAGGAGAAAATCAATCGGGATCACATCCGTGCCCTGATGCAGCATCTGGAAGAAAGCGTGCTGACCGTTCGTGCCCGGTTCGCCCCAGATGACAGGAGCTGTCGCCATCGTCAGCGCATTACCGTCACGGGTAACGGACTTGCCGTTTGATTCCATATCGAGCTGCTGCAGATAGGCAGAAAAACGCGCGAGGCGCTGGTCATAGGGAATGACGGCATGGGAGCCATAACCCCAGACATTGCGATACCAGACGCCCAGAAGCGCCATGAGAACGGGAATATTCGATTCCAGCGGCGTTTCCACGAAATGCTTGTCGACGTCATGCGCGCCGCGCAGAAATTCGGTGAACTTGGCGCTGCCAATCGCGATCGCCAGCGACAGTCCTATCGATGACCAGATAGAATAACGGCCGCCGACCCAATCCCAGAAGCCGAACACGCGCTCCTTCTTGATGCCGAATTTGGCGACAAGATCGAGCTTTGTGGACACGGCGGCAAAGTGATCGGGTATGGCCTTTTCGCCAAGCTGCTTGACGATATACATGCGCGCAGATTGGGCATTCTTCATCGTCTCCTGCGTCGTGAATGTTTTTGACGAGATGATGAAGAGCGTCGTTGCGGGATTCAACGACTTCAACGTGTCGGCCAGGTCCGCGCCGTCGACATTCGAAACAAAATGCACGCGCGGCCCACTTCCACGATAGGGAGAAAGCGCACGCGCCGCCATGGCAGGCCCAAGGTCGGACCCGCCGATTCCGATATTCACAACATCGGCGAAGGGGGCGCCCCGGGCGCCCCGGATGGTGCCGTCCCGCACCTGCATGGCGAAATTCAGAAAGGCCTTGCGCACGCGGCCGATCTCGCCGGTCACGTTCTGCCCGTCTATCATCGTGGCATTGCCGGACATGTCGCGCAGGGCCATGTGATGGGCAGCGCGATCTTCGGTGTTATTGACATGATGACCGGCGAACAAAGCGGAGCGTTTGCCTTCCACATCCGCGACACGGGCGAGCGTCAGAAGATGCGCCATCGTTGTTTCCGTGATCGCATGTTTGGAATAGTCGAACAGCAGATCATCAAGCCGCGCCGAGAATTTTGCAAAACGCTGTTTGTCTTCGTCGAAGAGGTCGACGATGCGGCGATGGCCCATTTCGGCGCGATGGGCCTCCAGCGTGGCGAGGGCAGTTGTGACTTCGGGGCGCATGCGGAGCCTTGTATCCGGTGTGAATCAGTGCTGGTCAGCAATTCAGGAGAATTTGCGCACACTTTGCCTGAAAATGTTCTAATGGGAAGGCCTCACCAACCCGAAAAGAATCATGGCCGCCCCTCCACTTCTGACGCTGCAAGGTATTCGCCTGACCCTTTCCAGCAAGCCATTGCTTGACGGCGCCGAATTGTCCGTGGGCCCGGGGGAGCGGCTGGCTCTTGTCGGCCGTAACGGCTCGGGAAAATCCACCCTGCTGAAAATTGCCGCCAAACAGCTGGAAGCTGACAGCGGCGTGCGCTTTTTTCAGCCCGACGCGACGATCCGCTATCTCCCGCAGGAGCCCGATCTCTCCGGTTTCCCGACGGTTCTGGCCTATGTGGAGGCCGGTCTTGGCCCGTCGGACGATCACTGGAAGGCGCAATATCTGCTGAACGAGCTGGGGTTGCAGGGGGATGAAAATCCGGCGCGCCTCTCGGGCGGCGAGGCTCGCCGCGCTGCTCTGGCCTGTGTGCTCGCGCCTGAGCCGGATGTTCTGCTGCTCGATGAGCCCACCAACCATCTCGATTTGCCAGCCATTGAATGGCTCGAGAAATACCTGAATGGCATGCGTTCGGCCCTGGTCATCATCAGCCACGACCGGAGGTTCCTGGAAAATCTTACGCGAGCGACTGTCTGGCTCGACCGGGGCGAGACCCGGCGTCTCGACAAGGGGTTTGGCGCTTTCGAGGCCTGGCGCGACGAAGTGCTGGAGCAGGAAGAAAAAGAGCGCCACAAGCTCGACCGACAGATTGTCAACGAAGAGCATTGGGTGCGCTACGGCGTCTCGGGCCGCCGAAAGCGCAACGTCAGGCGCATGGCGGAACTGGGCGAATTGCGCAAACAGGTGCGCGAGGCGCGCCAGGTTGTCGGCTCTGTGAAGCTCGAAGCCTCGCAGGCCAGTACTTCGGGCAAGCTCGTTGTCGAAGCCGAGCGCATTTCGAAAAGCTACGGCGATCGCGTGATCGTACGCGACTTTTCCGCCCGCATCATGCGCGGAGATCGTCTCGGTATTGTCGGCGCAAACGGCGCGGGCAAGACGACGCTCATTAACATGCTGACGGGCAAACTGGAGCCTCATACGGGTCACATACGGATTGGCGCGAGCATCGAGCTTGCCGCGCTGGACCAGAAGCGCATGCAGCTGAAAGACGGCTGGACACTGAAGGAAGCGCTCACCAACGGCGGTGGCGACTATGTGGAAATCAACGGCGCGAAGAAACATTTCGCCGGCTACATGAAGGACTTTCTCTTCACCCCGGATCAGGCCCGCCAGCCAGTGGACAAGCTTTCGGGCGGTGAGCGCGGCCGGCTTGCGCTGGCGAGAATCTTGTCGCTGCCGTCCAATCTCCTGGTGCTAGATGAGCCCACCAACGATCTCGATCTGGAGACGCTCGATCTGTTGCAGGAAATGCTGATGGATTATCCCGGCACGCTGATCCTCGTCAGCCATGATCGCGATTTTCTGGATCGGGTTGCAACATCCGTGCTTGTGGCGGAAGGCGATGGACGCTGGCAGGAATATGCGGGTGGTTATACCGATATGCTGGCCCAGCGCGGCTATGGCGTAGGCGGAGAGCCGCAACTGACCAGCGCCGCAAAAGCCATGCGGCCGCTGGCGGAAACTGCGCCTGTTGCGCCGGTTTTATCTGCTGCAAAGCGCAAACTCTCCTTCAAGGAAAAGCATGCGCTGGATACCCTGCCAAAACGCATCGATGAACTCAATGCGTTGAAAGCCAAGATTCAAAAAGAAATGGCAGATCCCGGCCTCTATTCACGCGACAAGGCGCGCTTCGACAAATTGAGCGCAGCTATCGGCAAGGCAGAAGCTGATCTGGCCAAAGCCGAGGAGGAATGGCTGGCGCTGGAAATGCTGCGCGAAGAGCTGGAGAGCTAGGGTCTCAATATGACAGCACCCATCGAACTCGGCCTCGATACATTTGGCGATGTCACCTCGGCGGCTGACGGCACAGTCAATTCTCATGCGCAGGTCATTCGCGACATTGTCGATGAAGCTGTGCTTGCGGATGAATGCGGTGTCGATTTCATCGGACTCGGCGAACATCACCGTGCGGATTTCGCTGTTTCCGCGCCTGAAATGGTGCTCGCGACAATTGCGGGACGCACGAAACGGATTCATCTGGGCACTGCCGTGACGGTGTTAAGCTCTGATGATCCAATCCGCGTCTTTCAGCGCTTCTCCACATTGAATGCATCCTCGTGCGGACGGGCGGAAGCCATTCTCGGACGGGGTTCTTTCATCGAGTCTTTTCCATTGTTCGGGTTCGACCTGAAGCAATATGAAATCTTGTTCGAAGAAAAACTCGAAATATTCGCGCAGCTCGCAGCGGGCCAGCCGGTGACATGGCGCGGGAGTGTTCGCCCGCCACTCAACAATCAGCCGGTTTTTCCCGATCTGGAAAACGGGCCGCTCAAGACGTGGATTGGCGTTGGCGGCAGCCCGGAATCGGTGGCGCGCGCCGCGCATTATCGTCTGCCCCTGATGATTGCCATCATTGGCGGTGCGCCATCGCGATTCCGGCCTTTTGTCGATCTTTATCTCCGGGCGCTGGAAGAAACAGGCGCGCCGGTGCTGCCTGTTGGCGTGCATTCGCACGGCTATGTCGCCCAAACGGATGAACTGGCCCGCGAGGAATATTGGTCAGATTATAAGGGTATGCGCGACAGGATCGGCGCCGAACGCGGCTGGCCGCCGTTTACGCCGGTGGAATTCGAACGCGAGATTGTGCACGGATCACTGTATCTGGGATCGCCCGAGACTGTTGCGCGGAAAATCGCATCTACAGCGAAGGCGCTGGGGCTCGCCCGCTTCGATATGAAATACAGTGCCGGGCGTTTGCCTCATGCCAAGATGATGCGCTGTATCGAGCTTTATGGAACGAAGGTGATTCCGTTAGTTCGGGATATGATGTCCTGAGGCACAATGTTATTCAGGCAGCAGCGATTGTTTGAGGGCTGCAATATACTCATCCATCGTCTCGTTGAGGCGCTCATGCAGGAGGCGCTGGAATGGGCATATATCTTCAGTCAGCGAAGCATGTTCCAGCGCGTCGAGATAGGCCTTGCGGTCGTCCGGGCGGACGGCGACAGGCGGATAACCGCCGCGCAGAAGCATAAGATTCATCAACAGGCGCGCGGTGCGGCCATTGCCATCGCTGAACGGATGGATGGCGGTAAGGCGGAAATGTGCAGTAAAGGCGGCATCCGCTGTTGATGGCGCAGCTTTTATCCACGCGCCCAGCTCTTCCATCAATTGGGGAATCTTGAGCGGGTTGGGGAATATAACGGGTGACCCCGCAATCCGGCGCGCATGAGGCGAATAGACGCCAGCTATGGCGGGCTGGCTGCGCACAACTATGCGCCGGTGTAATTCGCAAATGACAGCGTCATCAAGCGGCACGGCCTGGATCGCGATCGCGCGCATCCAGAGCAATGCCTCGTAATGATCCTGCGCTTCCAGGTGATCGCGTAACGGTTTGCCGGCAACGGTGATACCGTGTTCGATGACCTCAGCCGTTTCACGATGGGTTAGCGTATTCCCTTCAATCGCATTTGACGTGTAGGTCAGCTGAACATCGTAAAATTTCTGCAATTGTGCCAAAGCGCCGGCCGCAAGCGGACGCAACCGGTCCAGGTCGGATTTCTTGCTTGCGATCAGGTCTAGAAGCGTTTGCATGGAGTGAGCATAGGACAGGTATAATGAAGCGGCAAATAGCCGAGGTGGCTATACGCTTTCAACAAGTCCGGTCCCCGCTGCCCATAGCAGGGCATTCACATTCGCCTTCACCCGGGCAAACACATCCTCCAGCGATTTTGCGGTCGAGAAAATATCAGCATATTTCTTAAGAACATTGGCGCCCGCAAAAGCCAGCAGAGCCCCATCATCGCCCTTGGCCGCGCCGATGCGCAGGATATAACGGCCCGCAGCATTCCAGTGCGTTTCGAATGACAATTCCGCGAAAGGTTTGCCTGCGTCATCGGTGAACAGTTTGATCGTCGAGCCGACGTGTGTGCCGTAATTGATCGCCCAATAGCGCAGGATATATCTGCGGCCATCGATTTCGGCGATGATATCTTTGTCTATTTCTTCCAAGCTCATATCCTCAGGGCAAAGCGCCAGCGAGCCATTCGTGCACGACACCAGCGATCTCGTCAGAGTTTTTCTCGATCATCAGCATGTGACCAGTGCCCTTGATGCCGCGGTCGGCGAGATAGATATGATCGAGGCTCACACCCGCCTGTTCAAGAAACTGCGTTGTACAATGATCGTAAGGGGCATGATAGGAGGCTTCCGCCGTCAGCATGACGATTTTCACCTTGGCGAGATTGACGAGCTGACGCGCGGGTGTCTGCTGCTGCCAGCAGGTTACGCAATCGGGCCGCAATGCCTTTTCATCTTTGATCCATTGCAGCGTTTCGCCCGGTTTGAGCGGTGGCTCCCACGTGAGTTGCACGTCGCCAAGTCCCGACACTTTCCATCGCCCGATATCGGCGAACCAATCGGGAGCGCCGAGATTGTCGATATCGCGCACTGGCGGGCCGTTGGGCTCGAGCGCCACAAGCGCAGCGATCTTGTCCGGGCGTTGATCTGCGACCACCCATCCGAACGCGCCAGATTGCGAATGCACCACGAGGATTGATTTACCGATGCGATCCAACAGCGCCACCAGCGCTTCTGAATTCAGTTCCTGTTGCTTTGCATAGTCAGCAAGCGAAGGCATCTGCGATGCGATCATGTTGTCATACACGGGATCGCCGGGTCGGGCTCCGCCGGGAAACTGGTTATGCAGCGCGCCCTGCGGCCAGTCGACAAAGCGTTCGGGCGCTATGAAGCGGCGTGTACCGTAATCGCGATTGAGCGGCGCAAGCGGTCCATGCGCACCGGGCGCATTATGCGCCGAACGCCCGCGTGCCACCTGATCGACCACATAAACTGCATAGCCGCGACGCAGGAAATATTGCGCCCATCCTTCGCGTCCATCCGGGGTGCCGGTCCAGTTTGTTCCGTTCTGCTGGCCGCCATGCACCATGATGATGGGATAGGGAGAGGTCTGTTCATGTGGAATTTGGAACTCCACATACATGTGTCCCACCATGGGTGTGCCGGGCAGGCTTTCGTCATAATGCCCGCCAGCATAGAACCAGCCCTGCTGGGCGATCATGAGCGGCGGCATTTTTGTTGCGGCGGTCAGTTTGGCCTCCTGCTTTTATTGTTGATCGGCGAGTTTGATACCCGTGAGCGAAACAAGTTCGGCGGCATTGGCATAGTCTTTCTCAAGAAAAGCCTTGAATTCCGCCGGTGTATTGGCTTCCGGAATAAGTCCGATGCCGGTGATGAACTTGTCCGCAAATTCCTTCGTGTTGACGATAGCGCGTAATTCGGCGCTGAGCTTTTCCACAAGGGGCGCCGGGGTTCCCGCAGGCACAAACATGCCAAACCAAGTCTGGATGCCGACAGGCGGTAATCCAAGATCAGGAATAGCTGGCAAATCCGGCAGATTCCCCGAGCGTTTGTCGCCGAGCACCATGATGGCCTTGGCCTGCTTGAGTTCAATCTTTTCCATCACGGCGGGAACGGCAGGCGGGATGAAGACCTGTATGTCGCCCCGGTCGAACGCCTGTTGCGCAGGTGTGAATCCGGTGAACGGTACGTGAGTGATCTGCAGTCCGGTCTTGGTCTTCAGCCATTCCATGATGAGATGCGTTTCGCCGCCGACGCCGAAAGAACCATAATTCATCTTCTCCGGGTGGCTCTTTGAATAAGCCACCATTTCTGAAAAATTATTCGCAGGCACGTCTTTGTGGAGCAGGAATATCGCGCGAGACAAGGCGATATTCGTCACCGGCATCACGTCGGCGCTTGAATAACGCAGACTTTTATACAGGTGTGGGTTGAGCGACATCGTCGTTGAAGCCAGAAGGCACAATGTATAACCATCGGGCGCAGAGCCCTTGCAGGCCATCGCCGCAAGCGCCGTGTTGGCGCCCGCGCGCGTTTCCACAACAAAACCCTGTCCGGTGCGCTGGCGGAACGCTTCGCCCAATCCGCGTGCGAGGATGTCGACGGCGCCACCAGCAGGATAGGGTATGATCACCTTGATCTGACGGTCGGGAAAATTGCTCTGCGCAATTCCAGCTTCTGGTAGGAACGCAGCCAGTGCCAGCGCAAATGCGGCGGCTTTCACCGGAGATGCCGTAAGTAGTGCTTGCATGGCCTGCCTCGTTGTCGATTGCTGGAAGTGTTTTATTCGGCCAATGTCACGCCGGAGATTTTCACCAGTTCGCCCGCGTTGATGAAATCCTGATCCATGAACTTTGCGAATTCTTCGGGCGTATTCGTTACAGGCACAAGGCCAATCGCGCGAATGAATTTATCCGCGAATGCCTTGTCGTTGACGATGGCCCGCAGATCTTCGCTCAATTTTTCCACGATGGGCGTGGGTGTACCGGCCGGCGCAAGCATGCCGAACCATGTTTGAAACCCTATCGGCGGAAGGCCGACGCCGGAAACAGGCGGCACACCGGGCAGATTGTCCGCAGGAAAGTCATTCAGAATAAAGAGCGCCTTGGCCTGCTTTTGTTCAACACGCTGCACGATGGGCTGAATGACCGATGGCAACAGCACCTGAATGTCGCCGCGATCAAAGGCCTGCAACGCGGGCGCAAATCCCTGGAATGGCACATGGGTAATCTGCGCGCCGGTCTTTTTCTTGAACCATTCCATGACGTGATGCAGCTCGCTGCCCGCGCCAAACGATGCATAGTTCATTTTCTCGGGATTTTTCTTCGAATATTCGACCAGCTCGGCCAGCGTATTCACCGGCACATCCTTGTGCACGAGGAAGGCGGCGCGAGACATGGCGATATTCGTCACCGGGATCATGTCGGCGCGCGAATAACGCAAATTCTTCTGCATGTGCGGGTTAAGCGACATGGACGTCGAACCGAGCAGACAGAGCGTATAGCCGTCAGGAGCAGCGGCCTTGCAGGCAAGTGCGCCAATCGCCGTGTTGGCGCCGGGCCGAGATTCAATCACGAAAGTCTGGCCTGTACGCTGACGAAATCCTTCGCCAAGCCCCCGCGCCAGTGTGTCGGTTGGCCCGCCGGCGGGGAATGGAACGATGACCCTGATGGGACGATCTGGAAACGCTGTTTGCGCCCTTGCCTGTATGGGCGCAAACGCGAGGAGCAGACAGGCGAACATCGCTAGTTTTACTGGCATGGCAGGCGTTTCCATATGTTGCGCCCCTGTCATTCCGCAGTCAGCTTCACGCCAGATATTTTCACAAGCTCCTGCGCGGCCAGATTATCTTTTTCGAGAAAGGCCTTGAATTGCGCCGGTGTGTTGGCCGCCGGCACAAAGCCCGAATTGCTCAGGAATTTATCAACGAATTCCTTCTTGCTGAGAATATCGCGGATGATGGCGCTGGCTTTTTCGATACGATCAGGCGGTGTACCAGCCGGTGCGAACATTCCGAACCAGGTCTGGAAATTGATCGGCGGCAGGCCAAGGTCGACGACAGAGGGAACGTCCGGCAAATTTTCGGCGCGCTGGTCACCCAGAATGAACAGTGCTTTGGCCTGCTTCTTTTCGATGCGATCGAGGATCGGAGGCACCGCCACCGGTATCAGCACCTGAATGTCGTTGCGATCGAATGACTGAATGGCCGGTGCAAAACCTGTAAAGGGCACATGTGTAATTTGAGCGCCCGTTTTGCTTTTCAACCATTCTACCATCAAATGCGTTTCACCGCCGACGCCGAAGGAACCGTAGTTCATTTTCTCGGGATTCTTTTTCGAATACTCGACCAATTCCTTGAGATTGGTAACCGGCACATCCTTGTGCACAAGGAAGACCGCGCGAGAACCCGCGACATTCGAAACCGGTGCGAGGTCGGCAGGCGTATAGCGCAGGTTCGTGTAGAGATGCGGATTGATGGACAGCGTCGTCGACGCCAGCAAGCAAAGTGTGTAGCCGTCAGATTCCGATCCTTTACAGGCCATGGCGCCCAAACTTGTGTTGGCGCCGGGCTTATTCTCGACAACAAAGCCGTATTTGGTCCGTTCACGGAAGCCTTCGCCGAGAGCGCGGCCCAGGGTATCCGTCGGGCCACCAGCCGGATAGGGCACGATCAGGCGGATGGCCCGGTCAGGATATTCCTGCGCCGCTGCGGGCGCTGTAGCGAATTGCGCGCCTGCGACAAGCGCAGCGGCCGAAAAAAAGCCTGCCTTCAAAAGCCCACCGTGAGACCAGCTCAAAACGTTCTTGCGCATGATGTTTCACTCCCCTTCCGCCCTGTGCCTGGCGGATAGGATATCGTGAACGCGAACTTGGGAATTGGCAAGCTGCGCCCGCGGCCAGAATACCTTAAGCTTGCGCTTGCGTTGTATGCGCCAATGATCCGGGTTGCGCGACGGCTTTCCCCCCGCTAGGCCTCTTTTCGACTTCTCGTGATTTGGAACTTTAATGAATCAAGGACAGGACACTAGCGGCCTATCGACCACAGCCATGCTGAAGCGGGTGTTCACGGAGCATGGCCGCCAACACGTCAGCAAATATATTCTGTCGGCATTTTTGCTCGCCATTGGGGCGGCGGCGACGGCCGGGTCGGCCTATCTGCTGAAGCCGGTCGTAAATGGCATGATCGATGGTGAGGGATTCAAATATCTGCGTACGCTGGCCTGGGGCGTAACCGGGCTCTTTGTTGTGCGTGGCATAGCGAATTATTTTTCGACCATTGTCCTGGCTCACACGGGCAACAAGATTGTCGCCAATGTCCAGAACAAGCTTTACGAGCATATCGTCCGGCAGGATATGCGCTTTTTCAATACCCATCACTCGACCGAGTTCATGGCGCGGCTCGCCAGCGCCGCCAACGGTGTGCGCGATTCCATTCAGGTCCTGGTTCTTTCGCTGAGCCGCGATGCGCTGACAGTCGTTGGGCTGATCGTCGTCATGTTTGTGCATGACCCCGTGCTCTCGCTGATTGCGCTGGCGGCGATGCCAATTGCAGCCGGGCTACTTGGTGGCATGGTTGGCAAGATCAGGCGATTTGCGCGCCGGGGCTATGATGGCTCCGCCGCGATCATGCAGATCATGCAGGAGACAATTCAGGGCGGCCGAATTGTCAAATCCTTCAATCTGGAAGAGGTCATGCGGGAACGCATGGCTACGGCCATACGTTCGGTCGAAAAGGCGAGCAATCGCGTGGCGGTTAGCGCAGCTTTCGCCGGACCGGTCGCCGATGCGCTGGCAGGGCTGGCGATTGGCGCTGTGATATTCTATGGCAGCTGGCGCGTGACAGTTGCGCAGGCGGATGCTGGATCATTTTTCTCCTTCATGGCGGCGCTTCTGCTGGCCTATGAGCCGGCCAAGCGGCTGGCGCGCCTGAAGCTCGACATACAGAACGGACTGACCGGCGCACGGCTGATTTATGAAATCATAGATATGCCGATGCCTGAGGCAGCCCGGCCCGAAATGCCGGAATTGAACCTTGGGGACGGCCGCATACAGTTCGAGAATGTCCATTTCCGTTACCGGGCCGATGATCCCGTTCTCAAAGGCCTGACCTTTGTCGCTGAGCCCAGCATGACAACAGCGCTTGTTGGTCCTTCCGGCGGCGGCAAGTCCACGGTCATTGCCCTGATCCAGCGCTTTTATGAGCCGGCAAACGGGCGAGTTCTGATCGATGGGCAGGATGTGACCCAGGTGCAGCTTGCGTCCCTGCGAAAGCAAATCGCGTTCGTTTCGCAAGATGTTTATCTGTTCAAGGGGACGATCCGCGAGAACATCGCCATGGGCCGCGAGGGTGCCAGCGAAGACGAGATCGAAGCCGCTGCGAAGAAAGCCTATGCGCACGAATTCATCATGGGATTTGCGACGGGTTA
>CANJJI010000093.1 GCA_947474545.1 Beijerinckiaceae bacterium
AGCGTCTCGCGCAGAGGCATTTCGAGGCACTCGCCTGTTGGTGATTTGTCGTGGAAACACCATGCCAGGTTCGGACCCGGATGCCTCGATTTATTCCCTTTCAGGGCGAAAAATCAGCGCGCAATCGCGGTTTTGCAATTGGCTCAATTGTACTCCTTTTCCCGGTCGAGAACCGAACAGGTGAATTGCCCGTCCGGCCCGAATTTATCTAATTGATATTATTATAAAATTCGATCTAAAAAGTCTAGCTTATGTTTGCGGCTCATTTTTAAGATCAAATTGCATACCGTTGGCCCCAACGCGAATGGGCTGTTTCGCGAGGTGCGGTGTCGCAGTCCCATGCCGGAGCGGATCGCGGCTCGAGAGCCATGCAATCCGCATCAAGACTCACCCCTTCATAAACGGGATGCAAAGCCGCATCACGTCATCGGCAGCGTCCCAGGGCACCAGATGTTTGCAGCCATTGATGATGTGCAGGTTGAGCGAGGGATATTTCTTTTTCCACAGGGTCACGCGCTCAAAAGCATTGGCGCGGTCTTCCTTGCCGTAGATGAGGATCGACGGCACTTTTAGTTCATCCACGCGCTGCCAGGCTTCCGGACCTTTCTGCACTTTTGCAGGGGCATCGGCCTCCATGTCGCTGCGCGCAACAAAGGCTTCGAAATTCTTGCCGATGCTGCGTGAATGACGCAGCGCCAGTTCGGCTTCTGTGATCAATTCGTGATGGAAGAGCGTGGCTTCCAGCAGTTTGCGCGTATCGTCGATGGTCGGCTCTTTATGCGCCATGCGCCTTTCGAGACGCTGCTGGGCGGCCATATCGAGGCCCTGTTTTTTCTCGTCGAGCGGCGGCAACAGGCTGCCTGTGCCAAGCACGATGAGATGGCTGTAACGCTCGGGGTGATCGAGACACAGCTGCCAAGCCATGGAGCCTGATTGTGAATGGGCGAACAGAGCGACCTTGCCGAGGCCCAAGGCATCGGCGACTTTCGGAATCATCTGCACGCGCACTTTGCCCGAATGATCCTGCGGCACATCTGACAGGCCAAAGCCCGGCTGATCGAAGGCGATGCAGCGAAAGCCTGCCGCGACAAGCGGCGGGATATTGCGTAGAAACACGTCGGCAGAGGAGCCCAGCGATGCGCCATGCAGCAACATCACGGGATGACCACTGCCCGCTTCAAGATAGCGGATTTTCAAGCCGTCGATGACGACGGATTTCTCTTCGATTTTGGCCTTGGGCGATGCGTCATCCATGCGTGAGCTCCTGTGCGAAAATTATTCGTCGGTGATGTCGATCCAGACAGCCGCGGGATCGGCGATCTGCATTTTGCCGGTAGCGCTACGAGCGAGGAAATCGCGGCGCGAGTTGGATTCAGGGCTGCCACCCAGCGGGATCGGTGCGAGATAAGTATTGGCGCCAGCGCATTCGGCCAGATGCGTCTTGAATGCGTCGAGATTTTCCACCTTGAAACCGATGTGGTCGGGACCCGGACGCTTGATCGCCATGTTCTCGAAAATCGGGATCGACCAGGGCAAGATTGAAAGCGTCACGCGGCCGTCGGTGAGATGCCAGCCGGGTGAATCGCTCTTGGAGTTGACGGGCTGCAGACCGAAGCATTCGTGATAAAACTCGGCGCAGGCTTCCGCATTCAACGTGCGGATCGCAAATTTGTTGAGATAGCGATCCTGCGACCAGCCCTTTTCCTTCTGATCGGCATAGACGGCGTCGAGCCTGCTGGTGGGCTCGGCGAGATCGAAGACATTGCCGTCGGGATCATGGGCGGAATATTGCGCAAAGGGCCGTGTCGCCGGGCGTTTGACGATATTCGCCTTGGGAAATTTTTTCAGCATGATCGCGCGGGACTCTTCGATACTATCGACCATCATGCCGAAATGATCGAGCCCGCCGACATAGCCATCGCGCAGCGGATTGATGTTGAGGCCAACACAGCCATCGCCAACAGATATGCCGTTGAGCGGGCGGCTCGTTCTGGTTGAAGGCTTGAGGCCGAAAACGGCTTCGTAAAAGCGGCCGATCTGATGCCAGATCGGGCTGTTCATCGCCATATGGTTGATATGGGCGGCCATGTGTTTCTTCCCGTGCTTTTCTGATGGGCGAACCTAGCATTTTGCGATCCGGCTTGCCAGCGGGCCGGGCCGGGTTTATCGCCATTGAAACATCAAAACGGGAGGAAGATATGGCTGGCCGCAAAGTCCACCTCACGATCGCGACAAGCGATTACGATCATTTCCGCGACTTCAAATCCGGAAAGATTGAGGCCGAGGGCATTGATCCCACATGGATGGAGCTTGAAATCCACGAGATTTTCACGCGCTTTGCGGCGTGGCGGGAATGGCATGTGAGCGAAATGTCCTTCGCCAAGTTTTCGGCGCAGGTGAGCGAAGACAACCCTGACATTATAGGGTTGCCCGTGTTTGCCTCGCGTGTGTTCCGTCTCTCGTCAATCTATGTGAACCCCACCAAAGGCATCAAGACGGCTGCTGATTTGAAGGGCAAACGTATTGGTGTGCCGGAATGGGCGCAGACGGCAGCCGTTTATACGCGCGGCTGGCTGCAGCATGATGCCGGTGTACCGCTGACAAGCATCGACTGGGTGCAGGCCGGCACGGAGGATGTGGGCCGCACGGAGAAGGTGTCTCTAAACCTGCCCAAGGGGCTCAACCTCACCCAGGTGAACGACAAGACGCTCAGCGATATGCTTGTAACTGGTGAACTCGACGCCATCTTTACTGCATCGATCCCCAGGCCGTTTGAAGCAGGCAATCAGAATATGGTGAGGCTGTTCAGGGATTATCGTGAGGAAGAGGAAAATTATTTCAAACGCACCGGTGTTTTCCCGATCATGCATGTCATCGCCATGCGGCGCGACATCCTGAATGAATATCCCTGGCTCGCGCGAAATCTTTATCTGGCCTTTGATGCGTCCAAGAAGCGCGCTGTCAAACGGATGTTGGATGGCGGCGCCTCGCGCTATCCTATCCCTTGGCTGTTTGATCAGGCGGAAAAAATGAGAGCGCTCTTTAAGGGCGATTTCTATCCCTATGGCATCGACGAAAACCGCACCACGCTTGAGGCGTTTCTCACCTGGTCGTTTGAACAGGGGATTGCCAAGAAGCTGATGAAGCCGGAAGACATTTTCCCCGAGGGGATTAATCCCTCCGTTAAGACCTGAGAGTTGCGGGCAAGAATGTCATCCTGGGAAAATGCGAAGCATTTTATCCGGGATCGTTCCGACATAATCGGAAAACGATCCCGGCTCTCAGCTTTGCTGCGGCCGTGATGACATGCCAGGCTCAATAGCCAAATATCTTGCGCACCCGTTCTACAACCGGCTTGGGCGTATCGAAGAGTTTGGCTACATAAGTCTGCACCTGTTCGCCATCGAGCGGGCGCATATCGAGGCCGCGCTTCTTGGCTGTGGCGAGAAACTCAGCATCCTTCATCGTGTTTGAAAAGCCGCGGCGCAGCAACGCCACGCGATCTTCGGGTACTCCAGGCGGTGCAATGAATGGGCGGGCGATATCGAGCTGTCCAAAGATCAGCGCCAGCGCTGCACGGTCATCCGCATTTGTGACTGTGTTGATGGGGTTCTCGATGCCCTTGAAATCAGGATGATCTTCCATCGCCAGTTGAACTACGACTTTGAGATCGCCGCTCGCGATCTGCCCGCCGTAGGCTGATGAAGCGCTGGAGGTCCAGATCCCGCAGGTCCCATCCACCTCGCCGCGCTCTGCCGCCATGACGGTGTCATGGGTTCCCTTATAGCCGTGGATGATAGTTAGCTTTGTCCCCAGCAGAGCATTGAGCGCCAGAGCATCCTGCGTCTGTGCGGTCGTGGGTCCATAGGAGCCAACACGGACTTCCTTGTTTTTCATGTCGGCAAATGAATTGACGCCGCGTCCTTTCCAGAACACGCAGCTTGACGCCTCGCGATTGGCGCTGATGAGCCAGTTAAATTTAGGAGCATCAAATTGCACGCCGGGCGTGTCCCAAAGCGGTTCGAATGCGACCCATGATCCGATCATGCCGATGTTCAGGCCGTCTTTTGGCGCGACGCCATAGAGCCAGTTGGCCAACACGCGTCCACCCGCCCCGACGCGGTTATCAACGACGACTTGCGGATTTCCGGGAATATGCTTGCCGAGGTAATCGGCGATGGTCCGGGCGATGGTGTCGAACCCGCCGCCGGAACCAGCGCCGACGCTGAGGCGGATGATCTTGCCATTGTAAAAATCGGCTTGCGCAAGCGCGTTGCCGCTACTGATCGTGAAGACGGCAAGCGCCGCTGCGAGTGCTGATCTCTTATGCATAGCTCCCTCCCTGTAAGTCTTATGGTTCCGACACAGTTACACGGCGCAAATGCCTTTGTTCTTCCGCAGGAAAGTCGCTGCGGGCGTGATTGACCGAGCGATTGTCCCAGATCAGCAGATCATCGAGCGCCCATTTGTGCGCATAAACAAATTGCGGCTGTTCGATATGCTGGAACAATTCCTCCAGCAAGGCTTCGCTTTCGGCTTTGCTCATGCCGATAATGGCATGCGACATGAGGCGGCTCAGATAGAGCGACTTGCGGCCTGTATCAGGATGCACGCGCACAATGGAGTGGATGGCCTTGGAGACTTTCTCGTCATTCACGTCCGTCTCGGTGCGCACCAGAAGGCGGGTGTCATAGACATTGTGCACGTGCAATCCTTCCACTTTCGCCTTCAATGACGCGGGAAGCGTATCGTAGGCGTCGGCAAGATTGGCGAAAAGCGTATCGCCGCCGCGCGAGGGGATCTTGATTGAGTAGAGTGTCGTTGCGCGATAGGGCGATTTACGGTGTGCGCCGTCGGAATGAAAATGCATCTCGCCATCGGGCAAAGCGCCGATGAATTTACCGTCTTCCTTAAGATTGGAAATGAAGAGAATCCCGCGCTTGGCGGGACCATCGGGCACCGGGTCTTCGTTGAACGAAGGCTTGCCGACAAAATCGGCATCGGCTCTGCCGAAGATGCGTGCAAAGCGTATCTGGTCATCGCCGGAAATTTTCTGGCCAGGAAAACACAGCACCATGTGTTTTGCTAGCGCTGCACGAAGGACCTTTGCACGCCCTTCGTCGTTGGGGGTTGAGAGGTCAACGCCGGTAATGCGTGCACCGCAGGCTTTTCCTGTGGGTTCAATCCTGATGGCTTCGGTTGCTATCGCCATGTTCGGCTCCTTTAATGATAGGCCTGTCCGCCATCGACGTTCAAAGTCTGTCCCGTCATGAACCCGCTGGCGTCGGAGAGCAGAAACCAGACCGCGCCGACGAGATCGTCAGGCGTTTGCGGGCGCTTGAAGCAGCGGTTCATGTCACGGCCTGCGACATAGTTTGAGGACGATGTCGCCAGCTGGGTCTCGCTGAGTGTAAAGCCAGGTGTAATTGCGTTGACGCCGATATTGTCGTCGCCCAATTCGCTGGCGAGCGAACGTGTCAGGCCGATCACGCCGGCTTTGGATGTGGAATAATGCAAACGATTGGGGCTGCCGAGCCAGAAGCGGCCGGAGGATATATTGACGATGCGGCCGCCGCCCTGTGCTTTCATGTGCGGATAGACAGCGCGGCAGCAGACGAAAATGCCACGCAGATTGACCTCCATCACGCGGTCCCATTCCTTCACGTCGATCTTGAACCAGTCGCCACGTTCCAGAACGCTCATCAATGATGCATTGTTGACGAGGCCGTCGATGCGGCCCCATTTTTTTATAGTCGCATCGACCATCTTCTGAACAGCGTCGGGATCGGAAATATCGGTGGGGATGGAAATGCACTGGCCGCCTTTGGCGGTTATGTCTTCAGCAAGCTTGTTAGAAGCGTCGGCTGCAACGTCCGCCAGCACAACTTTTGCGCCGCCTTCGGCGAGGCGTTGACTATAGACCTTGCCAATCCCTGTGCCGCCTCCTGTGACGATGACGACTTTGTCCTTCATAGAAAAAGCCGTAGTTACATCGAAGCCCGCCATTCATTCCTCCCGCTTGATTTTTAGCTGGGAGGATGATGACGCGCTCCGGCTTCAAGTGCAAGCGGGCGGTCTCGTACAGAGTAGGCTCCGCCGGAGCCGTATCGAAGCGCCTTTCCGCTTCCCGTCCCTCGATATGTCCGCTTTGCGGGCTCCTCGCAGGAAGAGGACAGGAGGCTATTGCAGGCCCAGAAGCGACCTGATTTCTGTTGCGATTACATCCGGCGTTTCCAGCGGTGTCAGATGGCGGCCACCCTTGATGATGTGCAGGGGTGCGCCAGGCAGAGCCGCCTGAAGGGTCTGAGACATCGCTACGGGCGTTGCGTAATCCTCTTCGCCGACGGCGATGCGAACAGGCATTTTCATTGCAGCGAGGCCAGACCGCAGGTCGGTTGTGCCGAGCATGGTGCATGTCTCAGCGTAGGCGGCGACTTCGTTTTTGAGGAAGACTGCAATGGCGCGATCGACGACATCGGCATGTTTTTCGCGAAAGGAATCTGAAAACCAGCGGGTTTTCTGGAAGCCGATCAGGCCGGACAGGCCCTCGGCCTTTGCTTTGTCTGCACGATCCGCCCAGTCTTTGGGCGCGGTTTCGCCGTACCACGCGGTTGTATCGAAAAGGCCGAGCGCCGTTGTGCGGGCAGGGTAGTTCTGGCCGAAGGTGATGGAGACTGTGCCGCCCATAGACGCGCCTGCAACCGCCGCCTTGAACCAGCCCAGATGATCCATCAGATCGGCGAGATCATCTGCAAAAAGAGCGGTTGTGTACGGGCCTTTGGGCTTGTCTGACGCGCCGTGGCCGCGGCAGTCATAGATCAGGGTGGCGCAGGCGTTTCCAAGTTTCTCCGCGACGGGGCGCCAGAATTCGCGATCCATCGCGAGGGAATGAACAAGGGCTACACGCTTTGTAGAATTTATATCGCCCAGCAATGAATAGCCGATTTTGGTTCCGTCACGGGTTGTTGCGAACATATGTTTTTCCTCGTTAAGTTGTGGTCATGCCGGACACAGCGGGTGACCCGGGATCGTCCGCCGTATTTAATCAGGCGATCTCGCCTCTGCGCTTCGCCTGGCCGGGATGACGGGTTCGTCTATTTCATTGCCGTTGCAGCGGCATCTATGAGGTCTTTGGGCGCTGAGGCAATATCCAGTGCAATTTTGTCGATGGCCGCGCCGGGATCACTATCTATGACCAGTTGCCGGCGGGCGGCGTCAGCCAGAAAGTCTTTGTCCGCGACCATGTCTTCAAACGCCTTGCGCAAAGCAGCCAATTTGTCAGCTGGAGTATTCGGAGGCGTTAAAAATGCACGGCCAATCGCTGCACCGGCAGACGCGAATTCTATCACTTTCTTTTTTTGTGGATCGCTGACGAGTTCCTGCATCAGCGGTACGTTCTGAAGCTCTTTCTCCCGCTTGAGACCGGCTTGAATAGCGACGATCATCTCGCCCTTTTCTATCGGGCCTTTGTGCGTAGCCCGCCAAGAGTTCCATGCCGAAGAGACATAGTCCACTTCCGCGCGTTCCATGGCGAGGATGGATTCCTGTGAGCCCTTGTAGCCGCAGATGATCTCGAATTGGAAGCCATCCAGCGATTTCAGCAAAGCGGGATATTGATAACTCTGCGAATTGCGTCCGGTGCAGCCAGCGCGGGTCTTAACGGTGCGCATCATATCGGGCTTCAGGGCAGGCGATTCCTTGCGGAAGACGAAGGCCGCGTTCACCGGCGCGAACGAGCCGATGTACCGCATCTCCTGCACTTTCCATTTGCCTACTTCCGGCTCCATCAGCTGCGTGTGCACAATGGTTTCGGGGAACAATGCAATGACCGAGCCGTCGCGCGGGGCGTTGGCATAGAAAAAGGCGGTCGCCACCACACCGCCACCGCCGGGCTTGTGTTCGACGATGATCGTGGGGGCCCCGGGGATGAATCGCTTGAAGTGATCGGCAGCAAGACGCGCATAGAGGTCGTAAGAGCCGCCGGGTGGATGGCCAAGCATGATACGCAGGCCCTTGGCCTTGTAGAAATCAGCGATGGGATCGGCTGAGGCTGCAGAGGTCAGAGCCAGTCCGCCAAATGCGGCGGCGGCAATGCGCGAAAATATCGAAGTTCGCATAATCATGCCTTTCAATGCTTTTTTGTGCCGGGATTTTCGGCGTGTCTGACTGGCGTTTCCGGTTTGAGGCCAGCGCGGCGGCGTGAATATGTATTGACGCCATTGGCTTCCCAATTGCCGCGTGTGGCATTGTCGGCAAAGGCCTGCCAGTCAGCGGCCCAGTCACCCAGATCATAGCCGTGCCAGGGGGCTTTCATGCTGAGCGGCGGCAAATTGTGCTGACCGCGCAGTTCATTCCAGATGCTTTGCGCATTTTCCATAAATGGCTTTGCCGGCAGCGCCAACGGAGATGTGGGATGCTTCAAAGTCGCATCGATCAGCATGGTGGAATCGCCGCCGCCAGCGCCTGCTTTTGGACCATGGCCGCCTGCGCGGTGGGGGATCAGCAGGGTATCGGCGATGGGGTCGGAGCGATAGGCGAGGGACCAGAAGATCGCATCGGTGTTCAGCGGATCGATATCCTCGGAGACCGCAATAACGATCTTGCCGCATTGGGCCTGTAGAGTTGATGCGCCCTGAAGGCCACGCCACACTTCGGTCTTTGGCGCGCCATGGGAAAATTGCAGGAACAGCACCTTGCGCAGATTGGTCAGGGGCTCATGCATCACGACGTTCTTGATGCCCTTGATATCGAGATCGCGTCGAAGGTGCTGCACGAACAGCGCTTCATAGGCTGATTTTTTCAGAATGCTGGATTCAGACGGCGTGACCTCGCTGAGGACGCTGGCGAAGACAGGCTTTTTCTTCATCGTGATCGCGGTGACGCGCATGGACATATTGTAGTCCTCCAGCGCGATGTGGCCATGGCTTTCGCCAAACGGGCCTTCGGGCTCTAGGAGTTCTGTATCGATAAATCCCTCGATGACGATTTCGGCGTCGGCGGGAATTTCGAGATCGACGGTTTTGGCTTTTGTCACTCGCATGGCGCGCCCTGCAAGTCCGCCAGCGACCGCCATTTCGTCCTGATCTGTGGCCAATTTCTGAGGCCCGGTGAATAGAACGACCGGCGAACAGCCAACGACTATGGCGATGGGCATGGGCTGCTTGAGCTTCTGGTATTTCAGCCAGTGAGCATAGCCGCCCGCGCCGGAAAGACGCGAAGCCATGCGCACGCCGAGCCGGTCCCGCGCTTTCAGGCCTGCGCGATAGGTGCCCATATTGCGGATGCCGGTCTCAGGGTCTTTGGTGACGCAGAGCGTCGCCGTTAGATAAGGGGCGGCGTCGAAGCCAGGTGTGGAAATGGGAATCGGCAGTAGCTCCAGGCCGCCGCCGCGTTTTGTCAGGTCATCGCCGGTCATCACGACTTGATGGCAGGGGGCATGTTCGATGAATTCCGGCGGGATTGGATTGGCAATGCCGTTGATCCAGACGTCAGCGAGCTTGTCTACCGGTACGCCCATACCCATCGCATAGATTGCATTGGAAGCTGCGAGAGCGCCGACGACTACGGGGATATCATATTTCTCGCCCTTGGCTCCATGCACATTAGTGAACATGAAAGCTCTGCGATCAGCCTCGGCAAAAGAGCCGAGGAACTGGCAACGCATCAGCGGATGGATTTCGGTATCCTTGCAGATGGGCCTGTCGATGCGGACCAGAAGGCCTTTGGCTTCCAGCTGGGCGAGGTGCTCCTGAAAGTCCCCAGGGGCGGACTGTCTGTCTTGGTCTTTCATGGCATAGTTCCGCTTGCGCCGCCGGTTTTGTGCTGGTTGCGTTCTTACAGGCCATCCTGTAGCGGAGCAACCGGCGCAGGTTGGCGCTGACGACTGCTGGAACGCTCATGAACAAGCCTGTGGATCTCGATATCAACAACATCGGCCAGCCGTTGCGGCGTAAGGAAGATGAGCGTCTCATTACTGGCAAGGGGCGGTTCACGGACGATTTTTTCATTGCAGGTCAGGCCTATGCCGCGATGGTGCGCTCGCCCTATCCGCATGCACGCATCATCGGCGTCAGCAAGGACAAGGCGCTGAAGATGCCGGGCGTGCTGGGTGTCTTCACTGGCGTTGATTGTGCTGCAGATTGCCTCGGCGCCATCCCGCATGATCCCATCCCCAAAACCAAATACGACATGAAGCTCACGGGCCCGGAAGGGTCCAGCATTTTCATTGGCCCGCATGTGTTGCTCCCAGCAGACAAGGCCCGCCATGTTGGCGAAGCTGTAGCGATGGTTGTGGCGCGTAGCGAGACGGAAGCTCAGGATGCTGCGGCTGCACTTGATGTCGTCTGGGAGGAACTGCCGTTTGTCCTGAACCATGAAGAGTCTTTTGCCTCTGGCGCTCCTGCAGTCTGGGACGAAGTGCATAACAATGTTCTGGTCGATACATGGTTTGGCGACCGTACGGCGACCGAAGAGGTTTTTGCGAAAGCCGACCATGTCGTCAAAATGGAATTCCATATTCCCCGGGTGACGGCATCCGCGCTGGAGCCGCGTGCAGCGCTGGGTTTCTGTGATCCGCGCAGCGGCCAGTGCGAGCTTTATGTGGGCGGCGGCGGCGCGGTCCGGCAGAAGAACGAGATCGCCAGCGTTCTCAAGATAGACCCGGCCAAATTGCGCGTCATGACTTTCGATGTCGGCGGTAATTTCGGCGCGAAGAATCGGGTGTATGTCGAATATGGACTGGTGCTATGGGCATCACAAAAGCTCGGTGTGCCGGTGAAATACACGTCTACGAGGTATGAAAGCCTGCTGACCGATTATCAGGGGCGGGACTTACTGACGCGAGTCGAGCTGGCCTTACGGAAGGATGGCAAGTTTCTGGCGTTCCGCGCCGATAATATCAGCAATGTCGGCGCCCGTTGTGTGTCGCTTTCGCCGCTCGGCAAGGGCGCCGGGCTTATCACGGGTTCCTACAATATTCCTATCGCCACGCTGCATGCGCGGGCTGTATTCACGAACACGATGCCGACACAAGCCTATCGCAGTTCTGGTCGGCCCGAGGTCAATTTCGCGATTGAACGGTTGATTGATACGGCGGCGCGGGAACTGGGATTTGATCGCGTGACCTTGCGCCGCAAGAATCTCATCAGCCCTAAACAGATGCCCTACACAAATGCAGTTGGCGCAACTTACGATAGTGGAGAATATGCCAATCAGCTTGATCTCGCGCTGGAGATTTCGGATTGGAAAGGCTTTGCGAAGCGCAAACGCGATGCGGCCAGACGCGGCAAGCTGGCCGGGCTTGGTCTTGCCCATTATGTCGAATCTTCCATCGGCTCGCCCAGAGAACGGGCTGAAATCACAGTGAAGCCCGAAGGACGTGTGGAACTTATCATCGGTACACAGCCCAGCGGACAGGGCCATGAGACCAGCTTTGCGCAAGTGATCGGAGATCTGCTGCATGTGGCGGTGGATCACATCGACATCGTGATAGGCGATACCAAGCTCGTTCGCATTGGCGGAGGAACCCATTCGGGCCGCTCGATGCGCCATGCGGCTACGGTGATGTCTAAAGGCGCTGCTTCGCTTGTCGCAAAAGGCAAGTCGATAGTTGCGCATGTTCTGGGTCTTGAAAGCACGCAGATCGATTGGGAGGGCGGGCGCTTTCACGCGCGAGGCACCAATCATTCCTTCGACATGCTGGAACTTGCGAGAGAAGCGACAAAACATGCGTTGCCAGGAGACCTCAGGGACGGCCTTGCCATCGTCGAGGACAATGAAATGCACGAGCCGGTTTTTCCCAACGGCTGTACGGTCTGCGAAGTTGAAATTGATCCAGAGACCGGCGCTGTCGAGATCACGCGTTATGCAGCGGTCGATGATGTCGGGCGCTGCATCAATCCGTTGATCGTTCATGGCCAGACACACGGCGGCATTGTGCAGGGCGTGGGGCAGGCGATGTGGGAATTATGCGCGCAGGATAAGGGCTCGGGTCAACCGCTGGCTGGTTCATTCATGGATTACGGCATGCCACGCGCCGATGCATTTCCGTTTTTCCGCACCGAGATTGCGCAGGTGCTTTCACCGACCAATCCGCTGGGAATCAAGGCGGGAGGCGAGGGCGGCACAACGCCTGCTTTGTCGGTGATCATCAATGCAATTGTTGATGCGCTTAGTGAATTGGGGATACGTGATATCCAGATGCCAGCTACGCCAGGCAATATCTGGAAGGCGGTTGCAGCGGCAAAAGCGGGCAAACACAAGAATGCAAAATGAAAGCGGCGGGCCTGCCGGGCGCGCCGCTTTCGTCAGTTGGAGTCCAAAAAATTTCAGTTTTCGAACACGAGCCGCAACACGTCCTGCGATCCTGTGTCCTGTACGGGCACATGCCAGAAGCTTGATCCCATCGAAGGAAATTCGCGCATAGGTAGATAGATTTCCGTCAATCGTGATCGCGTGCGATTACCGAGCATGATCGCTTTTTCCAGTAACTGATTCATGCTGTCATCGCCATGCGGCACGTCCGTCAGCGTCAGCGACGTTCGCCCCGTTGCGGGGAGAACTGCTGATAGCATGCGTTCGAAATCGGTCATCGACATGTTAGCCCCTGTATTTTCGTCCTGCTTCACCGCAAGCTTTCCGGCGGGTGGTCTTGTCAGCCCCGAATTGTCACCTGTTGTTTGTCTATGCAGTTGCTGCGTTCAGATCGCATTTTTTATCTGCGTGTCTTGCGCTAACTATCCCTGATTAGCGAAAAACATTTATCGACAATCTGCCTCGCAAATGACTCATTCCTTAACGCCATGCGGTGCGGAAATGCTGACTGGCAACATGCTTATTTCAAGCAGTCGCGATTGATTAAAATTGATACGAACCCGTAAATGTTTGGTCTCGTGGCGCGCACGGGGAAGGCTCCAAGACATCGTCAAGGCGGCTCTTGGCGGATGCATACCTGATTATTGTGCGGGATAGCCAGGTCCCCGATAAGCTTGCGGAGGCAGCGCAACAGCACCGGAACGCTGACCCACCGGCGACGGGCCGGCTGCGCCATAGGCAGGTGGGGCAGCCATGCCCGCGACCGGCGCCATATATCGCTGGCCATAATTGGCGGCGGGCGCAGCTTGTTGTGGTTGCGGAGGCACGTAGACGGGCGCTGCCTGCACGGGCGCAGCTTGTTGTTGTGGTTGCTCGCGGCGTACGTAACGCCGAGCCTGCGGTTTTGGTTTTGCGCGCGCCACCTGCACAGGCGCATTTTCACGCTTCACCGGACGGGTGATCGCCGCTTCAAGGCTGCCGCCGACCGGCTTGACGAGTTGGCCTGACCGCGCGCCGCTGACGGCGACGACATCGCCTTCGAGACTTCTGCGGTCCAGCGTAGCAATCCTGTCCAGCGCGGTGCGGGAGCCGATCTGAAGGCCTTCAAGTTGCGAGGCAAGTTGATCGACCGTTGAATCGCTTCGGCACAGGCGGATACGCACTGACGCAGCGAGGGTCTTGCCGGCAACCAGAGCATTCATTTTTGCAATGCCGGATGTTCCCGGGGTGGCTTCGCGCAGGTCCTCAATCCATTGCCACGCGAATACGCACCGCGCACCGCCCGGATGCTTGCCAATCGCTAGTCCGAACGGGCCCAGCGCATTGCGTATAGGACGTGTGACGATGTTCATGGGCACATCGGGAAAGCGCGATAGGATTTCGTTACGTATTCCATTTTCGCTGGGCGGCCCGATGGTCAAGGGAGTGGTGTGCTTGGCAGATGCTTCTGCCGTTCTGATGTGCACGTCGATGACGTTCTCGCCATAGGTGCCCTTGTCGGTCGCGATGATGATCTCCTGGCGCGTACCATTGGAATATTGCTTTTCACGAACCCGCAGGACCTTGCCTGCGCCCTCTGGAAGCAGCAGGGAGGCGAGATTGCGTGCTTCTGCCGCGGCGGCGTCTTCGACCGCAATAGTTTGTGCTGGAATTGCCCCCACGGTCGCGGGAGCCGTCACAGGGATCGTTTCTGCCCGCGAAATGTAGGTTTTCTCCAAGCCGCCAAAGCTGCAGGCGCCGAGCGACAGGGTCAGCGGCAGGGCAATAGGCAGGAAGACAAGTCTCTTCATGTTACCTGGTCCTGGGGTTGTTCGCGTCATTGTTCGAGGCACGCGGCTGCCTGGTTGACGCCAGCGTTCCGAATACGCGCTTGGCGTCCTCAACCCTGTTCAAATTGAGGAGCGACCAGGCGCGGATCAGCCGGAGGTCAGTTGTTTCGGGCGTCAACTGCATACGCTTGTCCAACACGTCGAGCGTTTCCTGATAAAGCTTGCGATTGTAGAGTTCGGCGGCTTGCTGGCCGAGCGTGTCCCTGGCATGGCTTTCCACACGTGCTTCTGGAACGGGAAGGGCTTCCGTCGGCGCGGCAGGTTTTGGCGCTGAGGGATTCGTCGCCTGCAACGGTAAATTCTGTGCGCCTGCAGGCAAGGGCTGTTGTGCTGCAGGGCCATTGGCCTTTGATGGTAAGGTGGCCGCAGATGGCGTGAGCGAGGGTTGAATATCGGCGGGCCCGGCGCTGACATTGGTCGGCGAGACCAGACCTTCGGCTTCAAGCTGCTCAAGCGATTTATAGGGCGCCGGCGACCGCCAGGGGCCGGTGACGGATGCGCCTGGCGGCGGCACACGCGGGATTGCGGCCATGCGCTGGAGAAGGGCGGCCAGGTCCTGGCGCAGGGCGTCAAAGCCGCCTTGCTTGGTGGATGCAGCATCTTTCGCCTGCAGGGTTGTCCACAAAGTGCCCTGAGGAGCTTTTTCCGCAGAATGGGGGCCGGTGGCGATGGTGATGCCATTATAGCCGGGCAGCAGCGTATAGCCCCAGCGTTCATAGGGCATTTTGCCGACATCAGGCACGCGGCGCGCAACAAGGGAGTGCATGCCGATTGACGGCTCGTTCACCACGGGCGAAGCAGGCGCGATTATCCGTGTTGCGCTCGGTGGTTGCTGGCCCATATAGCGGCCGGTCGGGTAAAAGCGCAGGGGATTTTGAACTTCCACCGAGATCGGAAAATTCTTGCGGTCTATCTGGGGCTCGCGGCGATAGACCTGCCCGGGGTTTTGATAATAACCGGCCTGTCCCTGCATCTGAATTGGGGCCTGTCCGGGCAGCATCATTTGCCCTGGCGCCAGCTGTTGTTGCGCATAGGGATTGGGGGGCTGGCCGGGTTGCATACCGGGGGCTGCGGGAGCCTGAGGGAGCCCTACTCCGGGAGCGCCACCGTAGCCGACAGCTGCGGGCGCTGCCGGATAGGGCGTGGCGGCATATGGGTTCGCGGCATAAGGCGGCGCGCCATAAGGATTGTTTGCGGTTGGCTGACCAAGAGCATAGGGCGTGGGTACAGTTGGGCCGTTCTTTACCTTCTGGCGGGCGCGCTGCTGGTTATTGGCATCCATCAGATCGCAGGGCGTCGGCGGGTGATAGAGATCATCGGGATAGATGATATCGATCACCTTGGGGAACAGCCCGTCATAACGATTGATGACGTCCCAGAATTCCTTGCTCTTCTTCAGTTTCTGAAGCGTGAGGGCATAGCCATAGACAGTGGCTTCCTTGGGCAGCCATGCGACAGCCCGTTCGAACCATTCATGTGCGACCTGAAACTGGCAGGAATTGTAGGCGTACCAGGCAAGCCCCTGCGCGCCTTCGCCTGCGGCATTGTCCATAGTCACCTGAGCGTAACGCAACAAGCGTTCGGGTTCGATATAGGGCGGAATTTCCTTGGTCAGGTCGCGCTCGAGGATATCGATGAACAGGATGGAATTGTTCACCAGTGGTTCGCGCCAGGCGTAAGAGACTTCTTCTGTTTCCCTGTACATGCCGAGTTCGCGAAGCGAATGTGCCAGGCCATGAGCGATCATGGAATCGCCGCCTTTCTCTATGGCGTATTTGAACCATTCGAGGGACTGACTGAACACCTTGGTCTTGTAATAATACCACGCGACGAGGCCCGGCTGGTTTGGGTCCTTGTCCTTGCTGGCATATTCCTCGAAGGCTTTCATCTCGTCTTCGGGGATAGGCTCGGGGCGTTCGTCATGCAGGAAGGCGCTGATGCGTCCGCGAGTGATATCGATGGCTATGCCATCGAGTTCGCTGCGCCCGCGAGAATCCCGCTTCGCCATGGCGATGAGTTCCTCCACATCGATCATTCGGAGGATGGACATGGCCTTCTGCACTGTCGCCAACCGCTGCTCCGGTTCGCGATTATTTTTCATGATCGACTTGTAGATATTCAGCGCATCGGCAGTCTGCTTGGTCTTGGCGTAGGCTTCGGCGACCGTCCAGAGGATATCGACATCGGTGTCTTCGCCCACAGCCTCGCTGTTGCCCTTGATAAAGGCGATGATGTCCTTGAACTTGCCGCTTTTCCAAAGGCCCGTAATGCTGAGCCTGGTTTCCTTGCGCCGGATCTTGTCCATGAGGTCGGCGGATGGCTGCCAGCCGGGTTCTTTTTTCATGCGCTTGTCGATATCGGCGCGCAATTGCTCCATATTACCGACGGCGAACAGATCCCAAAACGGTTGCTCGTCGACGCTACCCGCTGCTGGCGTGTTGAAAATGTTTTCCGGCGGCTGCCAGTCGGGATAGAGCCGCTGCAGACGTTTCATTTCAGTCTGTGCGCGCTGGGTCTGTTGCAGCGATGCATAGTAACGCAGGGCGCTTTCGTCCGGGCCGCGGCCATCGGTTGGGAGAGGAACGATACGCGGTTGATTTTCCGGTTCTGCAGCCGCTTTGGACGGTGCAGCCGCGGCCGCAGGCGCTTCAGTTTTCGATGCTGGCAGACTGGCTGACTCGCGCGCAGGCGCAGCATAGGGATTTGCTGGCTTCTCGCGAAAGGGCTGGTTTGCCGGCGCGTTTGCGCCTGCAGGAATTTCAACGAGCAAAGAGTCTTCGCGCTGCGTTTGCGCGGCAAGTCCGTTGATGCTCAGTAGCGCGAACAGCGACGCGCTGGCGGTCAGTTTTTTCAGGTGCGCATACATGTTGCGTACCTCATCTGAACAGCAATCACGGCAAGCAATTGCAACGTTGCTGGATAGTAATTCTGGCCGTCCCGGAGCACGCCGAGATCGGAGCTGGTGACGCCATTGGCGACGATACAATCAAGGATATGCGCGGCGGCGGCATAGCCGGGCTCGCGGAAGGATTCGGCTTCGCGCCCGGACTTCACGTCGATGATCGGCAAGATGCTGCTCTTGCGTTTTGCCCAATTCTGGAACTCGCGATAATGCTCGCGTTCGCCGATGCCAGCCCACGCAAGATAGATCGGTATGCGGATCGCATTATAGGCGAAATGCGGCTGGAACCCGTCTGCAGGATTTACTTCGCTTTCGCGCACAGACAGCCAGTCGCTGGGCAGTTTCGCGCCGCTTGCATTGGACGCCTTGAGGAT
>CANJJI010000094.1 GCA_947474545.1 Beijerinckiaceae bacterium
CTGGCGCGGGGGCAACTCTCCGCTGGCCAGCATTTCGGCCATCACCATGATGCCGTTCATCGGCGTACGGATTTCGTGGCTCATGGTCGCCAGGAAATCAGATTTTGCATTGTTCGCGGCCTCTGCCGCATCACGCGCGTCGCGGAAATCCTGCGTCCTTTCAGCTACTTCCTGTTCCAGATGTTCGCGATGCCGTGCAAGTTTCCCGTCACGCTCACGGATATCGGCAATCATGGTATTGAACCCACGCACCAGCACGCCAATCTCGTCGTTCCCGTGGCTCGTGAGTTCTGCGGAATAATCGTTATGCGCGCCAACGCGCGCCATCGATTGGGTAAGCATCGTCAATGGGCGAGTAATCGAACGCTGAAGCCGCAACGCAATCAACAAGGCCAGCACAAGCGCAGCCAATGCTCCGTAAAATGTCGTGCTCAGCGCAGACCACAATTGGGCGGGTAAATCGGATGTATCGCTAACAATTCGTAAACGCCCAACAGTCACGCCGCCAGAGACAATGGGGACATCAAGTTCAGCTGTCCGGCTCCGCAACAATGTCGCAAGCGGGATAGATTCAGCTGCATCCGGAGAAAATTTGAGATCACGCACCAATTGCTCGGTCGCGCCGAGATCGGTGAGTTCGCGCCCGCTGGCATCTTCCACGCCGACATAAACCAACCCCGGGATACGGCCGATAGCCCTCAGTACTGTTCGGATTTCCAGCCGATTTCCACTCGCCACGGCTGGCGCGACACCCGCCGATAGAACCTGGGCAGCGGACAGCATGGAATCGCGCTTGGCCAGTCCATAACGGCTCGCCTCCTGCCAGAGTAATACACAGGATATGATGAGCTGCGCACCCAGAACCGCAAGCGAGACCAATGCAATCAATTTGATCCGGATAGACAGGGCTCTCAGAAATTGCATAACGGCCTTTCGTAACGACGGATTATGTAATTGAGCCTAAATGTCTAATCATTTCATTAATCGTGAATTTCAAGCATCCATTAGCTTCCATAGCCTATAAGGAAGACATGTGCTCTAACCAGATATCACCGGCCATGACCGCAAAAAGCGAAACGAGTTACACGCATGTGCTCGAAGAGCCTGTACGCATGCTCGTTGTGGATGACGACCCCATCCAGCGCGAATTTGCCACAGTCTATTTGACAACGCCGTCTGCTGAAGTGATTGCAGTTCCCACTTCCGAGCGCGCGTTAAAGCGCCTTAACAAGGAAAACTTCGATATCGTGCTTGTCGACTTTGAGATGCCGGGCATGGACGGTGTCGAACTGATCAAGGCAATACGTGCAGAATCGAAATTCGCAAAGCTTCCCATCATCATGATTACTGGGCATGAAAGCATTGCGACAATAGATGCTGCCTATCGCGCAGGCGCCACATCCTTCGCTACAAAGCCTGTGAACTGGCGGCTGCTCAGTTACCAGATCAAATACGTCATGCGTGCTCATGCAGTCCTCCACGCAGAGAGCAGCAATGCATAAGCGAGCCAAATTCCTTGGGTATCTGACCGCATTTACTCAAAATAATTCCGGAAATGTCGGTCTGATTGCAGCACTCGCCCTCCCGGGACTTGTGGCGGTGAGCGTTGTGGCAGTGGAAATGTCTCATTCTTCTTCTGTGCAAGCCAAACTACAGACGCTGGCCGACAGCGCCGCAGTTGGGGCGGCGCGCGAAATGCGGCTCGGTAACGCCAAGGAAGCCACAGTCCTCGGGGTTGCACAAAATATTGTGGCAGCGGGCGCAAGCAATCAAGATCTCGCTTACACATTTAACGGATCAATCGGTACAGACAGGCGCACGGTCACTATCAACCTCAATGCCGAAGCCTCCGCAGGCCTCGGCGTAGCAGCAGGGCTGGCCCAGCTAACAATTGCGGTCACCGCCACTGCACGTGTTATGGGCGGAGCGCCGGTGTGCGCTGTCGCTCTGAATGAAAAGGATCCTTCCACTTTCGATCTGGAAAAACTGGCGCGCGTCGAAGCGCCAAAATGCGCGGTCTACAGCAACAGCAAGGCTGCGAATGGGATGGAAGCGCGCGACTCCGCCATGCTCACCTCTGCTTTCACCTGTTCGGCAGGCGGATACAAATCTGGGGGCGGGACATTCTCTCCTACGCCAGACCTAGATTGCCCGATTTTTCCTGATCCGCTGTCATCGCGGCCCGCGCCAAAATTTGGAGCCTGCGATCCGAGCAAACAAGACCTGCGGCTGTCGGGAACAGGGGTCTATCTCACTCCTGGTATCTATTGTGGTGGCTTCAGAATCGATAAAGATACTGTAGTCACGATGCAACCTGGGATTTATATAATCAAAGACGGGCCCATTTCTCTGCAAAAAAATGCGCGTCTGCAGGGTACCGATGTCGGACTCTATTTTACAGGCGCCGCCGCTGGACTTGATCTCAAGAAGGACACCAGCCTATCCTTGACAGCACCAAAAACTGGCGAAATGGCAGGGCTTTTAATGTTTCAAGATGGGTCAATTGCACAAGACAACGTCAAATTCGAAATATCCAGCGATGACGCCAGCCTATTGCTTGGTACGATCTATTTGCCAAAGGGTCAGCTATTTCTGGGCGGTGACAAGCCCGTGGCCCAAAAATCGGCCTATACAATTATTGTTGCCAACAAGATCCAGATGTCCGCTGGCCCAACACTTGTCCTGAATTCGGACTATTCTGCTTCGACAGTACCCGTGCCGCAAGGTGTAGGCGCTCTGTCAAATGACGTAGCGCTCCAGCGCTGACATAACCACCCGTCTGAAAACACTCTGTCAGTTGAGTTGCGGCGACACCTTTCCCGCAGCGATCATTTGCGTGATGACATCGGCAACAACGGGCTTTGAGAATAGATAACCCTGCAAAAAGTGGCATCCCGATGAGCGAAGAAAACTTCGCTGCTGCTCTGTCTCGACACCTTCGGCAGTGACTTTCAGACCTATGGCTCTGGCCAGAGCAACAATGGCATGAATGACAGAAGCGGAACGAATGTCATCGAACTTGTGAACAAACTCGGCATCTATCTTGAGTTTGTCCAAGGGCAATTCCAGCAAAGCCGCCAGCGAGGAATAGCCGGTGCCAAAATCGTCCAATGCGATGCACACACCCAATTTGCGAAAACCCGAAAGCACCTCGCGCATGTGATCTGGGTTTTCGAAATAGGACGTTTCCAGAATCTCCAGCTCAATTCGATTCAGCGGGAATCGCGCCTCTTCGGCTATCGCGACTATTCGATCTGCCAGATCAGGCAGCCTGAACTGCACAGGTGAAATGTTCATTCCGATAAACAGACCTGGCCAGGCCGCCGCATCCCGGCAGGCCTGTCTCAACACCGTTTCACCAAGTAATTGAATGATGTCTTCGTTATCTTCGACTGTGGGCAAGAACTCAGCCGGATTGAGGACGCCGCGTTCGGGATGCCGCCAGCGCACGAGACATTCCACCCCGGCCAGCTCCCCCGTAAGAGATGAGACCTGAGGTTGGTACAGCGCGAATATCTCGCCGTTTCTTACCGCAGCAATCAATTCCAATTGCACGTCTGGAAGGTCCACAGGTTTCTCTTTGAAATAGAGCAATCCTAGATGATTTAGGCCTCATCTATTAAAATTTTGCCCACTATTTAAAACGGGCCGCGTTGACTCGAACACCAAACGTCAGCAAACCGATTTCAGGAATCATCAACGGACCAATTTATGATCACGCCTCAAACAATGGATATCGCCTGCACTGGCAATGCTCAAATTCGAGTGCGCAGATATTCGCGTGCCGGGGCCCCGCGCCTGGTCCTGAGCCACGGTAATGGCTTTGCAATTGACGGCTATCGCGTGTTTTGGGAGCTTCTGCTATCCGATTTCGAATTATGTCTGTTTGATCTGCGCAATCATGGCGCAAATCCTCTGTCTTCGATCGAGACTCATTCAATAGCAACCATGGCTTGCGATCACGTGGATCTAGCTGCTGCGATCACCGCGAATTTTGATCTCCGCCCCACCTTCGGTCTCTTTCACTCGGTATCCTCGATTGCCGCCATTCGTGCGGCACTGGATCACGATCTCCAATGGGACGGGCTGATACTTTATGATCCGCCGCTCATCGCGCCGCCGGGAAATTCCCTGCGGGATATGAACAAGCAGCTCGACCAGACCCTCGCCCATTTTGCGCTCAATCGCCCACATCATTTTGCCAGTAGCGATGACCTTGCGGCCCAGTTTCGCCAACGTATTGGCCGCGGATGGGCAGAGGGCGCGGAATTCGACATGGCCAAGGCCATAACCCGTCTATCGCCCGGCGGCGGCTACGAGCTCTCCTGCCCCGGCGCTTATGAAGCGCGTATCTACGTGGAAAATGCGGCATTCGATTCTTTCGACGCGATGGCCGCCCTGAAGCCGCCAGTCTGTCTGATCTGCGCCGACCCCGAGGCCCCGCGCGCCCTTTCGCCGGCGTTTGCGGGCCCGCAAGCGGCAGCGAAATTCGGATTCGCTTGCGTATCTGTCCCCGAGACTGGTCATCTCCTGCAAATCGAAAAGCCAGATGTCGTGGCTGAACATACGCGCAAATTCATTCAGCAGATGTTACCGGCCTGACTCTCGCCCTTGCAACTTCGCCGGACTAGTCTCCGCAAATGCCGCCAGTTTCTCGCAGGATGCCGCGATCCGCAGGATGTTGGGCCAGTCGGACAGTTCACGGTTAGTCGCGCGCGCATTGTTGAGCTGCGGAACAAGGCAGGCATCTGCCATAGTGGGGCTTTTTCCATGGCAGAAAGCACCCGTTTCCCTGTCTTCCGCCAGCCGGGCCTCCAGCGCATCCAGACCAGCACTCAACCATTTGTCCATCCATGCTGACTGCGCGCCGCTGTCATGCGCCATAAGATCAAGAACATGATTGCGAACGCGCAGATTGTTGATGGGATGGATATCGCAAGCGACCATCTGCGAGAGCGAACGAACACGTGCCCGTCCTGCCGCATCAGCAGGGAGAACACGCGGACCTGGAGCCGTTTCGTCCAGATATTCCATGATCGCCATGGATTGCGTCACCAGTGTGCCATCAGGCGCAACCAATGCGGGCACCAGCATCTGCGGATTGACTTTCCGGTATTCCATCCGCTGGTGTTCACCCCTGTTCAAATCAAGAAAGCGCTCCTCGAACGCCAAACCTTTCAGATGCAAGACAATCCGCACTCGCCAGGCCGCCGACGATCGTATTGCGCCATGCAGAATAAAAGGTTGGGACATCCCACGCCTACTTCATGATATCGGTTGCCGCCTTGAGCATGGTGACACGATCCTCAAATGCCACTTCGCCCATCAGCTTCACTTCCGCCATCCGTTTTGTATCTGGATCAGTCAGCCGCTCCGCAACACCCTTCAGGACAGTACCCATCCAGGCATTTGCATATGAAAGCTGCGACTCCATATCCAGGAAATGATTGATGAACAGGCGCGCAGCATTGGGATGAGGCGCACCGCGCAAAATCGCACCGCGAATCGCCGTATAGGGGCAGCCATCTGAGGGCAGAATGACCTTGACCGGAAGCCCTTTCAGATCAGAGGCAAACGCAAGAATCTGCGAAATGAAAAGCGGATTCTCACCCCGGGCAACACGCCTTGAATTGGCACGCAAATCACGGTTGATCACAATATCCTGCATAGCGAGTTTTTCGGCGAAGTCCTTGCCATATTGCTTGTAGAGAACTGCAAAAACGGTCTGGCCGGACCCGACGGCACGCATGTCGTCGGACAATATCTTGCCCTTCCATTTGGGATCGAGAATATCCTTCCATTCTCTGGGATGATCAGCCTCTTTTACAAGCGCCGTGTTGACCAGCATGCAAACGTTCTGCACCCAGGCAGGTATCGAGTATTCGTCAATGGGAAATTCCGGCCGGATGTTCGCCATGTTCGGCACACCGCCGTGTTTGGCGATGAAGTTCGTTTCCTGTTGTTCCAGAATTGACGCGCGCCCATGAAACTCGATGTCCGAAATATAACGTTGCGAAGTCTGCTCAACGCGTACCCGCTCGGTCAGCTCACTCGCCCGTGCATCATATTCCTGAACCTTGATTCCGTATTTCGCTGTAAAGGCATTCACAACGATCCGCCAATGCGGCGCGCCTAGTTGCGCATGATAGACAAGCACAGAGCCTTCTTTTTTGGCATCCGCGATAACCTTGTCCCAGTCGCTCTGGGCAAGGGCAGGCGCGGCGATCAGCGACAAAGCCGCGGTAGCAGCTATTACGCGGGATATTGAACAAAACATGGTTTTCCCCCGATGAGATTGATCCGGCTAAAAGTTTCATTTCATCATTTTCTTGGCCAGATCGAGCATTTCCACGCGATCATGATAATCGATCTCGCCCATCAGCTTGACTTGTGCGAAGGCTTTCGCCTCTGGAGTCGCCAGCTTTTCTGCAACACCTTTAACAACTGTACCCACCCAGGCGTTTCCATAGGATACCTGCGACTGCATATCGATGAAATGATTCATGAACAGGCGCGCAGCGTTGGGGTGCGGTGCGCCGCGCAACATAGCGCTGCGAATGGGCGTATAGGGACAACCATCACTGGGCAGAACCACTTTGATCGGAAGTCCGTTCAAATCGGAGGCTAGCGCGATTTGCTGTGTCAGCAAGATGGGGAACTCACCACGCGCGACACGCCGCGAGCCCATACGTAGATCGCGATCGATCACCAGATCTTGCGCTTGCAGCTTTTCAAGAAATGCCCTGCCGTACACTTTGTAAAAGACTGCGAAGAGGGTCTGCCCCGTACCAAGCACGCGCATATCATCGGTCAGCATCTTGCCCTTCCACCTGGGATCGAGCAAATCCTTCCACTCCCGCGGCGCTTCTTCCGGCTTCACGAGTTTCGTATTGTAGAGAAAACAGACGTTCTGGACCCACGCAGGCACAGAATATTCATCCGCCGGGAATTCTTCCCGCAAATTGACGGTGTTCGGCATGCCCCCATGCTTTTGCACGAAATCCGTCTCGCGCTGCTGCAGAATGGACGTCCGTCCGTGGAATTCAATGTCGGCGAGATAACGCCCCGCCGTTTGCTCGACCCTGATCTTTTCGGTCATTTCGCTGGCGCGGGCATCATATACCTGTACCTTCACGCCATAACGGGATTCGAAATCCTTCACGACCGCTTGCCAGTGCGGCGTTGAATGCTGGGACTGGTAGACATAAACAAGCCCCTCCTTCTTCGCTGCGGCAACGACATCTTCCCACTGCGCCTGCGCCAGCGCAGACCCAAGGCTGGCGCCCGGCAGCAGGCAGGACAGGGCGAACAGCTTGATTTTACGTATGGCGCGCACAGAAATAACGTTCATGGCATCCCTCCCATCTCTGCCCATCCGGCCGCGCTGAATTTCGCGTTTGCGCGCGTTTAGGTCGTGCCTGAACAAGCAAGGGCGGACTATAGCGTACAGAGCGTCAATGGGATAGATTTACCCTCATCGAGGAATGGTTCCGGTTGGAAATGGCGTAATGAATGATCTGGCAAACTTTTCTAACGCGTCGGCGATAAAGCTGAAGCCGGGCATCTTCGGTCATCCCGCCATAGACTGCGATGTCCACATAGCCGTGCCGTCGACCGAGGCGCTCATGCCTTATCTCGACGCCTACTGGTACGATGCATTCAGATCGCGCGGAATCAACCGGACGAGCTTCACGATGACCGGAGATGCGCCCAACGCGCCGATGGCGGCTCGTCCGGACTGGCGGCCAAAAGATGCGCGTCCAGGCAGCGATCTCGCTCTTCTGCAAAAAGGAGCGCTGGATGGCTTCGGCTCGAGCATCGCAATTGCGAACTGCATTTTTGGTGGCGTCGCCCTCCATAGCGAAGATATTGCAGCCGCGTTATGCAAAGCTGTGAACGATTGGGTCACCGAACAATGGCTCAACAAGGAGCCACGCCTGCGCGCCTCCATTCTCGTACCCCTGAACTCGGTAGAGCTTGCTATTGAGGAAATAGAACGGCGCGCAAGTGACAAGCGGTTCGTGCAAGTGCTGATGCTGGCCATGGGACATGATCTCCTCGGCAAGCGCCAGCACTGGCCGATCTACGAAGCCGCGCAACGCCATAAACTGCCCATCAACATTCACGCCGGCTCGCTTTACCATCACCCTCCGATGGCCGGCTGGGGCTCCTTTGCCTATGAAGATTATGTGGCCCAAGCATTTTCGTTCGAGAATCAAGTGCTGAGCCTCGTCTCCGAAGGCGTGTTCCAGAAATTCCCAGATCTGAAATTTGTGCTGTCGGAATCCGGCGTAACGTGGTTGCCCGCTTGCCTATGGCGCTTCAACAAGACGTGGCGCGGCGTGCGGCCGGAAATACCCTGGGTCAAGCGCATTCCTGGCGACATTGTAAGAGAAAACATTCGCCTCACCTTGCAACCCTTCGATGCGCCCGACCACAGTGGCGCCGTGGAGCGGTTCGTCGACCAGATGAAATCCGACAGAATGCTGCTTTTCTCGACCGACTTTCCACATTGGCATTTCGAGGGAACTGACGCCCTGCCAGTGGCGGCGTCCTCGGCGCTGACAAAACGCATGTTGCTCGACAATCCATTGGAAACATACCCGCGACTGCGCGAAACTCTCGACATTTCGGAGGTTGCAGCATGAGTGACGTTATAACCCGAAATCAGCCCTTGCCTGTCACGATACGCGGCAAGCAACGCCTATCCGTGGTCGACTGCGACATCCATCCACAATTCGCCAGTAAAGATGAGCTGCTGCAATTCCTGCCAGAGCGCTGGCAGGATTATATGAAAACCTATGGTGGGCTCTACCGTCAGGCGCTCGCTGATACTCTGTCGCATCCACGTATGGCGCCCGATGTCGCCCGCAACGACGCCTGGCCGCCCAAGGGACCGCCTGGCTCCGATCTTGCCTTTATGCGCGAACAACATCTGGACGCCAACAATATCGACCATGGCATGTTGATGCCGCTTAATCGTGGCCCGGCCAACCAGCGCAATCTCGATTTTGGCGCCGCGCTCGCCCACGCTGTGAATGATTGGCAGTTGCACTATTGGGTAAACCCCGAACCGCGTCTGCACGGATCCATCGTTATTGCGCACGATGACGCCAAGGCAGCCGTCGCGGAAATAGAATTGCGCGCCAAGGATAAGTCATTTTCTCAAATCATGATGCCCCCGCACTCCATTGAGCCGCTGGGGCGCCGGAAGTACTGGCCTGTTTACGAAGCTGCGCAGGCCTGCAACCTTCCTATTTCTCTGCATGTCAGTGGCGTGAATGGCTTTGCATCTACAGGCAGCGGCTCGCCGTCATATTATATTGAAGAGCATCACACCAATGTGCGTGGCATGCAGGGGCTTATCACCAGTATGGTTCTTGAAGGCGTGTTCGAACAATTTCCGCGCCTGCGTATTGTCCTGGTGGAAGGCGGTCTCGCCTGGGCGCCAGCTCTCAAATGGCGTCTCGATAAACATTGGATGCGCTTTCGTTCAGAAGTGCCGCATCTCAAGCGACCGCCCTCCGAGTATGTACGCGAACACTTCTGGTTCACGACCCAGCCGCTGGACGAACCGGACCGCGACCAGGATCTCGCGGAAGTGCTTGAACTTATCGGTTGCGAACGCGTGATGTTTTCAACCGACTATCCTCATTGGGATTTCGATGATCCCCGGTTCGTTCTAGGCAAACTCGCCCTGAGCGATGAAAAAAAGGAAATGATTTTTTCCGGCAACGCCAAGAAACTCTACGGTCTGTCATGACAACCAGTGCATCTTTAGCCCGTACCCGCCACGTCGTCGCCCACGCCAATGAAATAAAGCCTGGTGAAAGGAAGCTGGTCGAGATAGCTGGACGGCCGATTGCCTTGTTCAATCTCAATGGTGAATTTTTTGCCATTGGCGACAAGTGTCCGCACGAGGCGGGGTCATTGTGCAAAGGCAAGCTGGGGAGCTTTGCCGATTCCGACGAACCCGGTAAATATCGTCTCACCCATCTCGGCGAAGTGATCAAATGCCCCTGGCATGGATGGGAATTCGACATTCGCACGGGCCAATCCTATTGCGACCCGCAACAGGTTCGTGTCCGTTCCTATGAGACAGGCGTTGCCCATGGCGGTGACCTGCTGAAAGGCCCCTATAAAGCCGAGACGTTCAAGGTGACCGTCGAGGAAGATTATGTGGTCATCAATCTGTGAACGATGGCGCTGTCCCCAAATACGAGAGCGCCGCCTGGCTCTCGTTAGGATTTTGTTAAACTATTAATTCACTCTTAAACATAACGACCGGTGATCATTTCCGTTTAACATCTACGTAAGCCCCGTCACGCAAGGTCTGTGTCACTGCGAAAGGTGCCTCTTCGTCTATAAAAGACAGGAAGCACGGTTTCGAACGACAGGACATGAGACATGCGGACCGGTGCTTGAGTAATTGCGATTTCAGTGACTGTAACCTTGGCCGGCCCGGTGGTGGCCCAGGAATGGTATACCGGCGCTCGCAACCAAACCCCGGAAGCCAATTATGGCGCTTCCATCGACGCTTCTCTCAGCGGCACGACCAAAGGCTCTATGCACGGCGGCCTCATCGGCACGATTGCGCCATTCAGCAAACTCGACGAGTCCGGTATGCGCTTGCGCATTGGCGGCCTCCTGGGCACCTACACCTATTCGTCCACTTCCCCCGGCGTCGGCCAGGTGAAAGGCAACGAGACCAGCGGCAATTTGATGGCTGGTTACGAATGGGTGGCAAAGAATGCGACCTTTGCCCTTTATATTGGCGCCGACGTTCAGAACCGGACCCTGTCAAAGCCCGACCCTTCCAACAAGGTTGTCGGAACCTCATACGGCTTTAAAACCTCGTTCGATTTCTACATGAACCCAACATCCTACACAATGGCCTCGGGCAACATAACTTACTCAACCGTTAACAATGCCTATTACACGCGTTTCAAAGCAGGACTCGCAGTCACAGAGAAAATATTTGTTGGCCCTGAAGTGCTTTTTCTCGGCGACAGTTTTTACAGCCAATGGCGTGTCGGCGCTCATGTAACGGGTGCGAAATTCGGCCCCATGCAGATCGGCGTCTCCGGTGGATACGTTAACGATCGCCGCGCCGGCCCCGGCGGCTATGGCATTCTGGACGCACGTCTGGCGTTTTAATCCCATCTCCCGGCACCGGAAATTGTGAGTCATTCCGGTACAATAGCCAAACAGCCCTCGTGAACTGCAGCGGCACAAAGCGATAAAATCGCAGCGCTCTAATTAGCCATAATTTCCTGTAGCTTCGTGAGAGTTTGTAGCCTTCGGAAAAAGCTACAATTGTTAATTTTTGAACAAGCTTTTTGCTCATTTACTTTGCATTAATGATAACAAAATCTATAGCGCTCCGCGGCCCCCCTATCGTAATCTGATCGTTAACCAATGTGCCCTAGCGTCCTGATGTTACGTCAGGAAGTCCGGTATGTTGAGTGGTTTGCGTATCTTCGCGTGGATGGGAAGCGGTCTTTTGGCCGCGGCTCTGCTTATGCAGCCCGTCAGCGTCGACACACAGCTCAGCCTTGCCCTGACATCCATCGCTGCAATGATCCTGATCTGGCGTTTCGGCAAGGGCAAACTCGCCCGCCAGATGTTTCTGGCGCTCGGCAGTTTTATGGTTATGCGTTACCTCTACTGGCGCTTTACGAGTACCCTGCCTTCGCTCAGCGACCCGCTCGGCTTTGGGTTCGGCATGATTTTGCTGGCCGCTGAAGTCTTTTGCGTGACGGTCCTGGTCATCAGCTTAACCATCAACGCCGATCCACTTGAGCGTAAGCCGCTTGAACGTGAGGAAGACAATCAGCTTCCGACAGTCGACGTTTTCATCCCTACGTACAATGAAGACGAATACATTCTGGCGACGACAATCGCCGCCGCGAAATCGATGGATTACCCGGCGGAAAAGCTGAACCTCTGGCTACTCGATGACGGCGGTTCTGATCAGAAATGTAACGACAAGAACCCTGAAAAAGCAAAAGCCGCACAACTGCGCCGTGTAACGTTGCAACGTCTGGCGCAGCAAATGGGTGCGATATATCTTACGCGTAAAAAGAATGAGCACGCCAAGGCCGGCAATATGAACAATGCGCTGAAAGTCGCAACCGGCGATATTGTCCTTGTGTTCGATGCCGATCACGCGCCGTTCCGTTCCTTCCTGCGCGAGACCGTAGGCCTGTTTAACAAGGACCCGCGTCTATTCCTGGTGCAGACGCCACACGTTTTCCTCAATCCCGATCCGATCGAGAAGAACCTGAAAACATTCGACCGTATGCCATCCGAGAACGAGATGTTCTACTCGGTAACGCAACGTGGTCTTGATAAATGGAACGGCTCATTCTTCTGCGGCTCTGCAGCGCTTTTACGGCGCACTGCGCTCGAAACTGTGGGCGGATTCTCGGGTATCACCATCACGGAGGATTGCGAGACCGCGCTTGATCTTCATTCGACCGGCTGGAACAGCGCTTTCGTCGAGAAGCCCCTGATTGCTTGACTGCAACCTGAAACCTTCGCATCCTTCATTGGCCAGCGTTCCCGCTGGTGCCAGGGCATGTTTCAAATCCTGATGCTGAAGAACCCAATCAAGAAGCGGGGTCTCAGCATGATTCAACGCCTTTGTTATCTCTCCAGCATGACATTCTGGTTCTTTCCGATACCACGCCTGATCTTCATGCTGGCGCCGCTGACCTATATTTTCTTCGACATCAAAATCTTCGTTTCGAACCTCGATGAAGCCATCGCCTACACTGCGACCTACATCGTCATTAATCTGATGCTGCAGAATTACCTGTTCGGTACAGTGCGCTGGCCCTGGATTTCCGAATTGTACGAATATCTGCAAGGCGTATTTTTGGCCAAGGCGATCGTGTCGGTGATCGCCAATCCGCGCTCGCCCTCATTCAACGTGACCGCGAAAGGTCTCACGCTGGATAATGACCACCTTTCCGAACTTGCATGGCCGTTCTTTGCAATATGGGGCGCGCTGTTCGCTGGCGGCATGATGGCGACATGGAGGTATTTCTTTGAACCAGGCGTCAGCAATCTTATGGTCGTTGTTGGCGCGTGGAATACGTTTAATATGCTGATCGCCGGCGCGGCTTTGGGCTCGGTCGCCGAACGCAAACAACCGGATCGCCATCCGCGGTTGATGATAGCGCGCAAAGGCGTATTCCACGTCGATGGCCTCAAGATTCCCGTCGCCATCGACAATGTCTCGGCCGGCGGCTGTGCTCTGAGGCCGCTTGAAGACTCACCTTCGCTTGGCTGGAAGATCGGTGAAACCGAAGGCAGGCTCTGGGTTGAGCCGATGGGCGAAGTGATCAAGGACGAAACGATTCCGATCACCCTCAAGCATGTGACTTCCCAAAAAGGTCAGCCGCTATACGGTTTTGAATTTCCAGAACTTAAAGCGCCGGAATATTATGTTCTTGCCGACCTGATGTATGCAGATTCCGATGCTCTGCCCCGCTTTCTTAAATCACGCCGCGTCCACAAGAACGTATTTGCCGGCACCTGGCAGTTTATATTCTGGGGCGCTGCGGAGCCGTTCCGCGCCTTCTCCTATCTGCGCAAGAAGGCTCACGAAGACGCGCCTGCGTCCGAAGCGGCTAAAGCGCCGGAAATTCCGCATGTGGAAACGACGATACTGCGCAAGCTGATCACTTTGGCAGCCTCGAAAGATTCGCCAGCTCCTGCAAAGCCGGTTGAACCCGGCGCGAAGGTGGCCTGATGGTCGGCAAGGGCGAAATGAAACACATGCTGATGCGCTCGCTGACAAGGATTTGGCCGATCCTGACAGTGCTTCTCTTTGTGCCCGGCGGCGGCGCGATCGCACAACCCATTTTCACAACCGCACCCCAACATCTGCAAGGCATCAGGATCGCACCGCCTGCGCCCAGGCAGGAGACCCCGCCTCTGCCAAGATCTGTGCCAGAACCTCAGACGGCAAGACCCGCGCTGACGCAGGCCCCGGCCCAGCCAGCCGCCCTTCGTATGTTGCCGATTCCCGGATTCCCGGCGAAGGCGGAGGAAGCGCTGCAAGCTGCACCTTCGCCCGCTCCCCAGTCTCCGCAGATTGCCGCGCCCCAACCCGCCACCGCGTCGCCTGTCAAAACAAGGCCCGCTGAAGCCTACGTTGCCCCGTCGCCTGCAGCACAGGCCATATCGCCCTCCAATTTGGGCGCAGCAACAGGCCTGTCCGGTCCTGCAAAGCAGCCTGGCCAGGTCATTCGCCACCTCACGAATAACATTCAGGGCTTCCGTTTGTCCGGCGAAATCGGCACATCGGAATGGCCGGTGTATTTCACCCAGGCGCAGACCCAGGAGAGGCTGCAATTCCAGCTTGGTTATCTTGCCGCCGTTTCGGTGATGCCCGAAGCGTCCTATCTGAAACTGATCATCAACGATACAGTCGTTGGCCGCGCCAACATCCAGCCGACCCAGGGCGTACGCACGGCCATATTCGATATCCCGCCGGGCCTCGTTCAGCCGGGGTTCAACTCTGTGCGGCTGACGGCTGAACAGACCCACCGTGTGGATTGTTCCCTGAACGCGACTTACGAGCTGTGGACCCAGATTGATCCAGGCAAAACAGGTTTTGTGCTTCCAGCAGGCGATGCCGGAGCGACAGGCTTTGCCGATCTTGCCGCTCTGCCACCCGATGAAGAGGGGGCGCTACCCATTCGCGTTGTGCTGCCGGGCAAGACCACACCGCAACACCTTGAGCGGATCATCCGTTCTGTGCAGATGATTTCGCTGGTCGGGCGTTTTGAACAACCCGTGGTCGATATCGGACCTATTGCGACAGGCCAGTATGGCATCAATCTGGTAATCGGCGTTTCCACCGCGATCACGGATGTGCTGCTCACGGCACGGACCGGGCCCATCGACGGACCTCGCGCGCTCATTGTTCCCTCAGTGGGCGGAAGACGAACAACCGTCATCATCACGGGCCGGACCGACGAAGAAATCGATCTGGCGTTCAACCAGTTGACCCTCGCCAATCAGACGCGCGGCACTGCGGCGGGCGTGCGATCCGCACGCGCGTTCCCGGGCTATCGTGTGGATGGCGGCCAGCGTGTCAAACTCAGCGAGATGGGGATCACGAGCCAGGAATTCAGCGGCAGACTTTTCCGCACTGGCTTCAACCTGATCATGCCGCCGGATTTCTATGCCGCCGATTATGGCAAGGCGACGTTGGATCTTGCAGGCGGTTATTCGGCTGGCCTGACAAATGCAGCGCAAATCATTGTCAGCGTCAATGGGCGAAACGCTGTGAACCAGAAATTGCCGAAAGCCGGCGGCGATGTCTTCAAGCAGAACCCGATTCCTCTTCAACTCGGGCATCTCCATCCCGGCCTGAATCGCATCGAGATCGAGGCCCAGGTGCCTGTGGCCGAAGACGAAGCCTGTGATCCTCTCGCCGCGATCAACGGCCGCAAACGCTTTCTGTTTCTCGATTCGACCGAGTTTGAACTGCCCCGCATCGCCAGGATCGCACGTGTGCCCGATCTTGCGATCACGGCGACTGGCGGTTTCCCCTTTACCAGCGGCTCCATGCGGCCCAACCTTTATCTGCCAACGCCGGACCGCCATGCAATCGCTGCAACGGCGACAATCGCCGCCCATCTCGCCATCGCCGCAGGCGCGCCTATCGATTTTCGCTTCATGGTGACGCGGCCAACGCCTGGCTCCGGGCCAACGCTTATGATGGCGCCATTCATGTCGCTTGATGCCGACACCATGGCGTCTGTCGGTCTGCGTCGCGATGAGATCCATGCCCAATGGCAGGAACGGCTCAACGAAGTGCCCCGCGGTTCGGGCGAAGACGGCCTTTCGGAATGGGAGCAGATAGCGCGCAATCGTCTTGTCTTGCAGCGCAACTTCCCGGCTGCTTGTCATCTGCCTAAGCCGCCTGGAGGCTACAAGACGGCGTTTATGTTCGACCGCATGCCGGTTGGTTCGGTTCCGAAAGACAATACCGGTAATCAGACCGATCTGTTCGAGGAATGGGATAATCGCATTCGCAGTCAGTCGCGAATTATGGGCCACATATCGGGCTTCGTGCGCGACGTCAGCGACTGGTTCCGCGGCACCTATAGCGGCGCCAGGGTCTGGATCGACAAGCAACTGGACCTGTCCAGCGCAGGCTCGCCGATCACGCCGGATTCATCTTTGATTCTCGCCCAGAATATTCTTGGAGATTCCACCGATCACGTGTGGACGATCATCACCGCCCCCAATACAGGCCTTCTGGCGCAATCAGTGGCATGCGTTGTGGACCCGCGCGTATGGCGTCAGATCGCTGGCCGCATCGCCGTCTTGAATGCCGGTGACGGCACCGTGGCGACCATTGCTGCAACCGATTCGCGGTTGATCCCCACGCAGCCGTTGTCAGTACGCAATGTCAGGCTGATTGTCGCTGGCTGGTTCTCCCTCAACAGCAAGATCTACGTGTTCACGGCGCTGATCATCGCTCTGCTTCTGGCTTCAAGCACGCAACTCTTCTTGCGTCATGTCGGGCGGAGGACGGAATGATGCGCAGCCGAATCCTGAAAATCGTCCTCTACGTTTTGTTAGCCGGCTGGTCGTTACAGACTGTTGCCGCGCAAACAACCGCGCCGCAAAAACCTGCCAATGAACCTCAGGAAAAAGAGCTTGCGCTCAATGCACGCGATATACCGCTTGGCGGCGCGTTGAAGTCGCCACGTTTCTGGCAGGCTTACAAGGCGCGCTTTATCACGACCCAGGGCCGGGTTATCGATTCGGGCAATGGCATGGTCAGTCACAGCGAAGGGCAAGGCTATGCCATGCTGTTTGCCGTCGCTGCAAATGATAGGGAAACCTTCGATCGTATCTGGGGCTGGACTCGCGCCAATCTGATGGTGCGTGACGATCAATTGATGGCCTGGCGCTGGGAGCCGGGACAACGCCCCGCCGTAGCCGACATGAACAACGCGACGGATGGCGATATTCTCGTCGCCTGGGCGCTGACGGAAGCGGCTGAACTATGGACCGAACTTTCCTACCGCATTGCGGCCCGCCGCATAGCGGTGGAAGTCGGCCGCAAGACAGTCAACTTCAAGACAAAAATGGGCGCGCTCCTTTTGCCTGCCGTATCTGGCTTTTCAGCGCAGGACCGGCCCGACGGTCCGATCATCAATCTCTCCTATTATGTCTTCCCCGCGTTTCCACGCCTGAAAATTGTTGCGCCGGAATATGACTGGGCAGGTCTTGTGCAAACCGGGCTCGACATCCTCAAGGCGTCCAATGCAAGCGGCGCGAAACTGCCC
>CANJJI010000095.1 GCA_947474545.1 Beijerinckiaceae bacterium
CCATCGTGACCGATGATCATTCTCATGGTCGAGCACCATCCGCACAGCGCGTTCGCGCACTTCAGTTGAATACTTGTTTGCAGTCTTGCTCATAGTGGCTCCACCTTCTCAGGAGTTGGAGCCTCCGGCAATCCCGGGGCGGTTCACTCTTCATCGAACTCGCCTACGATCCGGCCTCAAACAAGCTGAGTACCAAACGCAGCGAGCTTGAGGAGGCTGGCATCCGCGTTCCCGGCGAAGGCGTAGCGGGCGAAACCATTGCCATCGATCAGCTTGGATATCCCTACAAATATGAGGAATCGTCTCAGCAGCTGCATTTCACGCTGAGCGATGCGCAACGCCTGCCGCGCGAATACGATGTGCGCGGAAAAGTCGAGCGGCCTGAAACAAGCGTGGATCCCGGGCTCTTGGTAAACTATTCGCTTTTCGGCGGGTCCTTCAAGGATCAGTCAACTTCGAAATTTCAATTTTCTGGCGGCAATGTTTCGCTGGATGCGCGGGCCTTTAGCAAATTCGGCGTGTTCAGCCAGACGGCTATCGTAGGTTCAACGCTCTATCGCGAAGGCGCTAACGTTCTGCGGCTAGAATCCACATACACGTTTTCTCATCAGGGCACAGCAATTACAGCGCGCGCAGGCGACTTTGTCTCCAACGGTCTTAACTGGACCCGGCCAATCCGCATGGGCGGCATCCAGGTACAACGCGATTTTACTTTGCGCTCTGACATCGTGACCAGGCCTATCCCGGTAGTCAGCGGTTCCGCCGCTGTCCCGTCTACTGTCGATGTCTATGTCAACGGCTTGAAAGCCTATTCGCAGGACGTGTCGGGCGGGCCTTTCAAACTCAGCAATCTGCCCCTGGCGTCCGGTTCAGGCGACGCACGGGTCGTCGTGCGCGACGCGACAGGCCGCGAAACAGAAACCAGCGTCTCGCTTTCGAACCCCATTAAACTGCTGCGTCCTGGCTTGTTCGATTTTTCGGTGGAAGGCGGCTATGTCCGACGCAGTTACGGTGTGCTATCCGACGATTATGATCGCCGACCGGTCGCCTCAGCAACTCTGCGCAGAGGCATCAATCCCTGGCTGACTTTGGAGTCGCATGCAGAAGGCGGCGCAGGTCTCGGCAATGCCGGCGCTGGCGCCATCTTCAGCCTGGGAAAATTCGGCACATTGTCCACAGCGGCTGCATTCAGCAAAACAGGCAGCGCGAGAGGAGCGCAGATTTTTGCCGGATGGGAAGGACAATTTGGCGGCCTGAGCATCAGCGCATCAAGCCAGCGAACTTTTGGCGGGTACCGTGATCTAGCCGCTGTTACTGCAAAAGTCGAGCCGCCCGCAAATGTTGTCATTGTGCCTGGCGGACTTCTTTTCCCGGCGGGAGCCGCAATCGCCAGCATAACACCGCCGAGGGCGCTTGACCGGGTCTCCTTCAGCTTGCCGCTGAAATTCGATGCCGGATTTGTCAGCATGAACCTGATCCATCAAAAGCGTGATGACGGGCAGCGCAATAAACTTGTGTCGATGTCCTACAGCCGGCCCATGCCGCTGAAGGCTAATCTATTTATTACCGGATTTGCCGATTTCGGCACGACCAAGAGCAAAGGGGTCTATGCTGGCCTGTCCATCCCCATCCTCAGCGGCGCTTACGTTACATCAGGCGTGACTTTCGATCCCAACAACCGCGTGTCCGGCTCGCTGGAAATTTCTAAGCCGCAACCACTTCAGGACAATACCTTTGGCTGGCGCGTGCGGGATGTCGAAGGCAGGAATACCTACCGTATGGCGCAGGGAAGCTATCGCAGCAGTTACGGCCAGATTGGCGGACAGGTTCAACAATATGGCGACAGGACTGATGGCAACCTGACCTACGACGGCTCCATAGCTGTCATGGGCGGCGGCGTATTTGCCGGTAACAAGGTCAATAGCAGTTTTGCCGTAGTCGATGCTGGCCGTCCCGGGGTGAAAATCCTGCAGGACAATCGTGAAGTGGGCCAAACCAATATGTTCGGCAAGAAAATGGTCACAGATCTGCGCCCTTATGAAAGCAACAATATTGGTATTGATCCGTCAGGTCTGCCGGCGAATTATGATGTGGCGAACACTCATTCAAAGGTTGCTCCGATTGCAAAAGCGGGAGTTGTGGTCGATTTCGCCCGCCAGATATCGCAGAATGCCGGATTGGTGATTTTCTTTGGTGCCGATGGCAAGCATCTCAAAGCCGGACTCAAGGGCAAGGTCGCCGCATCTGGCGAAGAATTTACGGTCGGCTATGACGGGCAGGCCTATATTCGCAATCTGGAGGCCAGCAATGCTGTTTCAATTGCCACGCCAAATGGCGAATGCAGGGCCAGTTTTGCCTACGGTCGCAGCGCCGGGCAGCCTGGTATCGTCGAGCGGGCCGATTGCCGCTGACTACTTACTGTGCGGCATGTGACGATTTGGTACAGCCGTTAAGGTTTGATTTACTTTCCGGGAGTCAATGTAGAGGGAACGTGCGCCGCTCTCCTTTGAGGGGGCGGGCGCTCCGTCGATCCTTGTCTGGTTGATGGTGCTGCTTTTTTGATTTCAGCGTGATCTTGAGTCCAACTTGCGTACCGGAGGCAGTCCAAATTGCGCCGGAAAATAGAAGCGTGGATTGAAAACTCTTGCTGTTCAGGATGAACTTACTCCGCACACTCCTTCTACTAACCGCACTTTTCTGCGGCAGCTTGATTGCGAGTCAGGCACAAGCTCAGATTTCATGCAATGTAACATTCAACACGCTGGCGTTTCCAACGACTATGGACGTCTTGCCCGGCGCTTCTTTTGATACAGCGAGCACAGTTGCAAGTTCCTGCACAGGCATCACCGGCACAACAAAAGTGTTGCTCTGTTACGCCTTGAACAGCGGCACCTATCCTGTATCTGGAACACAACGGCAAATGGGGTCCGGGACCAACAGACTCCTTTTCCAAGCCTACGTAGATTCCGGGCGTTTAATAACCTGGGGAACCAGCGGGACTGGGCTTTTGAGCGTAGTTCTCACCGCAACAGCTCCATCTGCAACAACTTCTTATTATGGCCGGGTTGCAGCAAGCCAGCCTGCGGCGGTGCCTGCCGCATACTCAACAACAATGACGGTCACCGTATCAGGAACCGCCTATACAGGAGCTACTCCTGCCTGCCCTACGGCTGCGCTCGCAACCTTCACATTCAATGCCACGGGCACCGTGATATCCAGTTGCAATGCGACTGCCACAAATCTTGTATTTCCTTCGACCAGTTTCTTCACGGCCAACATAGATGGGACGAGCACGGTCCGCGTCACTTGCACCAATACAACGCCCTATCATGTGCGCCTCAGTGGCGGAACTGTTGCGGCAACTGATCCGGCACAGCGCAAAATGTCGTTGGGCGTGAACCAGATCACCTATGGGTTATACCGGGATACGGCCCGGTCGCTGGGCTGGGGCAGCACGGACAACACAAATACCCTGGACGCCACGGGCACAGCGTCTGCCACCAACCATACGGTCTACGGCCGCATCCCGCCGCAGTCGTCTGTACCGCCAGGAACGTATACCGACACAGTTGTGGTCACAGTCTCTTTCCTCTGAGCGTCCGGGCCGTGTAATAGTCCCCGGCAGAAACGCCGGGCGAGCCAGGACACGTGACACATACCGATGACCGCGCCTTGCGCGCAAAGATGAATACGCGCGGCATTCTCGCGATGATCGCGGCCATGTGCTTTTTTACTGCGACCGATTCACTAATGAAACTGGCAACCGCGACGCTGCCACCATCTGAAATCATCGGTGTGCGGGGTGTTATCGCCACAGCGATGATGTTCGCCTATCTCAGGGCGCAGGGCCCGGTTGGCAGCCTGCGCGATCTCATGCGTCCGCAGATGCTGCGTCGCACCTGTTTCGAGATTTTTTTCATCACAAGCTACGTCGTCGCGCTCAGCCGCGCGCCATTTGCAGATGTGTTCAGTGTGCTGCAGGCCGGCCCTATCCTGATGACGGTATTCGCGGCGCTGATCTGGAAGGAGCATGTGGGCTGGCGGCGCTGGTCCGCTGTATTCATCGGCTTTCTGGGCGTAGCGATGATCGTAAAACCTGCGCCGCAGGCATTTGATCCGGCCATGGGACTTGCGCTTTTTGCCGCCTTCATGGCGACCGGGCGCGATCTATCGACCCGGCTGATACCGAAAGCTGTGCCGTCGCAGATCGTGACCCTTTCCGCGACGGGCAGCATGATGCTGGGTGGATTTCTGCTGGCCCCTTTCGAGGTGTGGGTCATGCCTTCGGTGAGCGTATTGCTGATACTGACCACCTCCGCCTTCTGCGTGGCGGCGGGCAGCCATTTTCTCATTCTCGCCTACAGGACTGCAGAAACATCTGCTGTTGCCCCGTTCCGCTTTGCCAGCGTGCCTTTCGCCATCCTGGTCGGGTGGCTGGTCTGGGGTCACGTACCTGACCGGATAGCACTGGCGGGCATAGTGATCGTCGTCGCCTGCGGGCTTTATATGATGCACCGGGAACGGCTGGCGCGAAAAACTGCGGAGTGACGCAGCCAGCGGGGCTGGCGAGAGCAAATGGGGAATGCTAACGAAAGGTGAATGGACGGGGCTGGCCGCAGGTCAGATAGTCCCCCGGGTCCCTTCGGGTTGGAGAGATATTATGCCGGCATTGCTTCGGATCAGCGGGCTGATCGACAAGCTGAATGAGGGCATCGGAAAGTTTTGCGACTATCTGATCCTGATTGTGTGCCTGATCAGCGCGGGCAACGCGATCATGCGCTATGCGTTCAACTACAGCACCAACGGCTTCCTCGAAATTCAGTGGTATCTGTTTGCAGCCATCGTCCTGCTGGGCGCATCCTACACACTCAAGCGCAATGAACATGTGCGTGTGGACGTTCTTTATGGCGTCATTTCCGAGCGCAAACGCCTGTGGATCGACGCCGTAGGCATGGTAATCTTTCTGTTGCCGGTGACGATTTTCATGATCTTTCTGAGTGTGCCCTTCTTCTGGCGCGCGTTTCAAAGCCATGAAATCTCGATGAATGCGGGCGGCCTGCTGCTCTGGCCCGTGAAGGCGATCCTGCCGCTTGGCTTTTTTCTGCTGACGCTGCAAGCGATTTCGGAACTGATCAAGCGTTCGGCAGCCCTGATGGGCCTCATCGAACTGGAAACAAAATACGAAAAGCCGCTGCAGTAAGGGCTCTGACGCAGCCGTTCGAGACGGGGACCAATTCCTATGTTTTCACATGGCATTATGCCGCCGCTGATGTTCCTGGGCATGATCTGCTTCATGGTCATTGGATTTCCGGTGGCGTTTTCTCTGGCGGCTGTCGGGCTTTTTTTCGGCGTGATCGGCATTTTCACCGGCCATTTCGACTGGCAATTGCTGCAGGCCCTGCCGCTGCGCATGCATGGGATTGTCTCGAACGAATTGCTGCTCGCCATACCCTTTTTCACATTCATGGGCGCGATCCTCGAACGCTGCGGGCTGGCGGAAGATCTGCTTGAAGGCACAGGACAATTGTTCGGCCCCCTGCCCGGCGGCCTTGCCGTCGCCGTCATTATCGTGGGCGCAATTCTGGGCGCGATCACCGGCACAGTCGCCGCTTCGGTTATCGCCATGGGCGTCATCTCGCTGCCGGTGATGATGCGATACGGTTACGACATGAAGCTGACGACCGGTGTCATCGCGGCATCGGGTACGATCACGCAATTGATTCCGCCCTCGCTTGTCCTTGTCGTTCTGGCGGATCAACTTGGCAAATCTGTCGGTGACATGTATCTGGGCGCTATCGGGCCCTCAATCATGCAGGTCGGCATATTCCTGCTCTATATTCTGTTTGTCGCGATTACAAAGCCGCAAGCCATGCCGCCTATACCGCTAGCCGAGCGTGTGCCTATGGGCTGGCCGCTGATCCGCAGAGTTTTGTGGGGCATGATCCCGTCGATCGTGCTCATCTTTCTTGTGCTCGGCACGATCTTCATGGGCCTGGCGACGCCGACCGAAGCGGGCGCTCTGGGTGCTGTGGGCGCGGTCGTTCTGGCGGCCATGCACAAGCGGCTGACATGGGATCTCGTGCGGCAAGGCATGGCCTCGACGATGACATTGACCTCAATGGTCGTCTTCATCCTGATCGGCTCCACCGTATTCAGTCTCGTCTTTCAGGGTATGGACGGAGGACGCTGGATCGAGCATATGCTGGTGGGACTGCCTGGCGGTCAGGTTGGCTTCCTGATCTTCGTGAATATCTTCGTCTTCTTCCTGGCGTTCTTCCTGGACTTCTTCGAAATTGCCTTCATCGTTATTCCCCTGCTTGCACCGGTTGCTGCAAAACTGGGGATCGATCTGATCTGGTTCGGCGTACTGCTCTGCGTGAACATGCAGACGTCGTTCATGCATCCGCCATTCGGATTTGCACTGTTTTATCTGCGCGGTATTGCGCCGCCGGAGGTCAAGAGCAGCGACATTTATCTGGGCGCAATACCTTGGGTTCTCATGCAGGTTATTCTCGTGATTATCGTGATCTGGTGGCCAGCATCAGTGACCTATTGGCTGGGAAGCGGACCTAAGGTCGATCCGAGCACGATCAAGATCGACATTCCCACGATTACGCAGCCTGCGCCTGCATTTGAATTCAAGTGAGCCTCTTGATTTAACGCTCACAGAATTTAAGCCGACCGGCACACAACAAAGCCCTGGACCGTCTGATCCGGGGCTTCGTTTTTCAGAACGCTGGAGGCGCTTATTGCCAGGGCCGCGCGCGAACCATGAAGTTGTCATAGTTATATTCGGCAACCTGCCACCATTGATATTGATCGTTACGGAAGGCCATGTAGATATCGTGGACCTTCTTGAAATTCGCATTTTTGGCAGCAGTTTCCGCATAGACTTCCTGCGCTGCTTTATAGCAGGCATCCATCACAGGCTGCGGGAAGGGCCGCAGCTTCGTGCCCTCCGCCACAAGCTTTTTCAGGGCGCCGGGGTTACGGGCGTCATATTTGGCCTGCATGTCTGTATTGGCGAAAGCAGCCGCATTGCGGACGATGGACTGGTAGCTTTTCGGCAATTCGTTGAATTTGGCGATGTTGAAGCCAAAGTGCAGCATCGCGCCGCCTTCCCACCAGCCGGGGAAATGATAGATCGGCGCGACCTTGTGGAAGCCGAGCTTCTCATCATCATAGGGCCCGACCCATTCGGCCGCATCAATCGTGCCTTTTTCGAGGGCAGGATAGATATCGCCACCGGCAACCTGCTGTGGCACGACGCCGAGCTTCTGCAGGACAGTGCCTGCAAACCCGCCGATGCGCATCTTGAGGCCCTTGAGATCATCAACGCCCGAGATTTCCTTGCGGAACCAGCCACCCATCTGGCACCCTGTGTTGCCGCCGGGCAGACCGTAAACATTGTAGGATTTCAGGAAGTCGTTGAAGAGGTCTATACCGCCGCCCTGATACATCCAGGCGTCTTCCTGGCGCGAATTCAGGCCGAAGGGAACCGCCGTGCCGAACGCAAAGGTCGGGTCCTTGCCCCAATAATAATACATCGCGGTGTGGCAAGCTTCGACCGTGCCATTCTGCACGGCGTCAAGCGCCTGCAGCGCCGGCACAACCTCTCCGCCAGCAAAAGATTGAATCTGGAACTTGTTGTCAGTCATCTCGGCGACCATGCGCGAGAAGGTTTCCGCCGCGCCGTAGATCGTGTCCAGCGATTTTGGAAAGCTTGACGTGAGACGCCACTTGATTTCCGGGGCCGACTGGGCAATTGCAGGTGCTGCAACAGCAGAACCAATTGCGCCCAGACCGGCAGCCTTGATGAACTGGCGACGTTGGATTGACATAAAGAACTCCTTGAAAGCTTGACGACGAATTGACCCCTCCGGCAATCCTCCTGCGCCTGAATTGGCCCCATTTAAGGGTCTAGCGCAACGGAAAAACACTTGAAAAAGCGAGCGTCGCCTTTCAACTTTTGGCGAATATCAACTATGAATTGCCGCGAGTGATAGGGATGCAGCAGGGCCCTGGCTTTGAGAGCAATCCGCCGGGCGTCACAGGTGAAGGGTAAGATTATGAAAAATTTAGCATTTTTAGGCCTAGGTGTGATGGGCTATCCGATGGCGGGCCATCTGAAGGCGCGTGGCGGGCACCACGTAACGGTCTACAACCGCACGGCGGCAAAATCGCTCAAATGGGTAGCAGAGCATGGCGGCCGCTCCATGCCTACCCCACGCGAAGCGGCTGAAGGTCAAGACGTCGTGCTTGCCTGTGTGGGCAATGACGACGACCTCATGCAGGTCACTCTGGGAACCGACGGCGCCTTCGCGGGGATGAAACCGGGGACCCTTTTCATCGATCACACGACAGCCTCTGCTGACGCTGCGCGAGAACTCCACGCCGAGGCCGCCAAACGCGGCATCGGCTTTGTCGACGCACCTGTTTCGGGTGGCCAGGCCGGCGCAGAAAATGCTGCGCTTACCGTGATGTGTGGCGGCAATTCCGATGATTACGCGAAGGCAGAGCCTGTTATTGCAGCGTTCGCCAAGGCGTGCCGCCTGATGGGACAGTCTGGAGCGGGACAACTGACAAAAATGGTCAACCAGATCTGCATTGCGGGACTCGTACAGGGCGTCGCCGAAGGGATCGCCTTCGGACAAAAGGCAGGGCTCGATATCGAGGCTGTCATCAGCGTCATTTCAAAAGGCGCGGCACAATCCTGGCAGATGGAAAACCGTTATAAGACTATGGCCGAAGGCAAGTTCGATTTTGGATTTGCTGTCGACTGGATGCGCAAGGATCTTGGTATCTGCCTTGCCGAAGCGCGCCGCAACGGGGCGCATCTGCCAGTCACTGCCCTCGTGGATCAATTCTATTCGGACGTGCAGGCCATGGGTGGCAGCCGCTGGGACACGTCGAGCCTGATAGCACGCTTGAAGCGCTGATCTGAACGAAGCGACGGAAGCGTCTACACAAACCGAGCCAGCGATGCATCCATTCGTCAGCCGGACGCAGACCAATTCGAGCTTTCATCACCCATGAAACTGAAAGGCGGCCCAGCGGGCCGCCTTTGATTTTGGGTCATGTATTCTCAGGCGAAGGTCTATTTCAACACCGACCTGCTGCACGTAACTGCGGCGTACACCCACCGGCGGCGGGCTGACGTTGCTGCTGCTGACGCTGTTGTTGCTGCTGTTGCTGGCGTTGCTGCTGCAATTGTTGCTGCTGTTGCTGCTGACGTTGCTGCTGCAATTGTTGCTGCTGCTGTTGCTGACGTTGCTGCTGCAATTGTTGCTGCTGCTGTTGCTGACGTTGCTGCTGCAATTGTTGTTGCTGCTGTTGCTGCTTTTGCTGCTGCAATTGTTGTTGCTGCTGTTGCTGCTTTTGCTGCTGCAATTGTTGTTGCTGCTGCTGTTGCTGCTTTTGCTGCTGCAATTGTTGTTGCTGCTGCTGCTGCTGTTGCTGCTTCTGCTGCTGCAATTGTTGTTGCTGCTGCTGCTGCTGTTGCTGCTTTTGCTGCTGCAATTGTTGTTGCTGCTGCTGCTGTTGCAGTTGTGGCTGCTGTTGTTGCAATTGCTGCGGCTGGCCAACAGGGCGGCCCGGAGTCCCACCTTGCGGTACGCCGCCCGGCACTGCGCCGGGGCCACGCCCATTGGCTCCCCCCGGGACTCCGCCGGGAATCTGACCGCCGCCTTGCGGGGCTCCGCCAACCTGCGGGGCTCCTCCCGGCAACGCGCCGGGGCCACGCCCATTGGCTCCCCCCGGGACTCCGCCAGGAATCTGACCGCCCCCTTGCGGGGCTCCGCCAACCTGCGGGGCTCCTCCCGGCAACGCGCCGGGGCCACGCCCATTGGCTCCCCCCGGGACTCCGCCAGGAATCTGACCGCCGCCTTGCGGGGCTCCGCCAACCTGCGGGGCTCCTCCCGGCAACGCGCCGGGGCCACGCCCGTTTGCCCCACCGGGGACTCCGCCGGGAACCTGACCACCACCTTGCGGGGCTCCGCCAACCTGCGGTGCTCCTCCCGGCAACGCGCCGGGGCCACGCCCATTGGCCCCACCGGGGACTCCGCCGGGAACCTGACCGCCACCTTGCGGGGCTCCGCCAACCTGCGGGGCTCCTCCCGGCAACGCGCCGGGGCTACGCCCGTTTGCCCCACCGGGGACACCGCCGGGAACCTGACCACCACCTTGCGGTACGCCGCCAACTTGCGGGACTCCACCCGGAATTTGGCCGCCACCCTGTGGTGCACCACCAACTTGCGGAACACCGCCGGGTACACCACCGGGTCTGCCACCTGGAATTCCGGGAACGCCGCCCGGCGCTCCACCACCAGGACCAGCCCCGAGCTGAGGAACGACGCCTGGCGCGCCACCTGGACGTACATTGATCGGATTAGCCAGTGGCGGCGGGGCCACAGGCGGTAATTGCCCGGGATTGAACGGTGTTGCATTTGCCGGCCGCCCGGGCCGACGGTTCAGAATCACGCCTGCCGCAATGCCCGCCGCCAGCGCGGCCGGGATCGCTACGAAAGGAACGATGCTGTTGTCGCGGCGCGGCGGGCGAACAGGTTCCACCACAAAGTCAGGGGCGCTAATCCAATCGGGATCGCGTCCGGGGGCTACAGGCAGGAAGAACACTTGATCCGGATCGCGCACCGGCGGCGGCGGCGGGCGCCAGAAGTCCGGCGGCGGCGGAATGTAAAACTCAGAGCGCGGCATGGCGACGGGCTCATAGAAACGCCGTCCACGATTCTGGAAATAAACGATTTCGTCCTGCGGCGGCGGCGGAATATCGTCAAGAAATGTGGGTGCGAAATTGGGCGGCGGCGCCATCTGCGCACTCAGGCGGGCAAGCCTGCGGCGCGCATCGGCCGCATGGGGGCCATTAGGATAGCGCTGCAAATAGGCCCAATAGGCGTTGGGTGTATTGGATTGCGATGCGCGGAACCATGACAGCGATTCACGGCGCGACGCCAGGAGATTGCGCACATTGGGCGCATAGGGCGAATCCGGAAATGCACTGACGAATTCAGCGTAGGCTGGCAGAGTATCGCGGCCAAGCGCTGCCTGATAAGCCTCTGGCGGTGGCATCTGGCGCAACGGGCGCGTGCGCAGATTGCTCATCTGTTGTGCCGACACAACCGGCGGCGGAGCGCCCGCCTTGCGTTCGAAGAATGAAAAAGGTTCCTGACAGCCTTCAGCTGCATCCCAGGGGATCTGCGCACCCTGTGTCAGCTCGGACACGCGCAAGCGTACGCGATCATAGACGTCCTTCAGTGGCAAGCCGGCTTCGCGCATAATTTCTGCCAGAGCCTGGGCATAGGGCCCATAGGGCGCTGGCGGCACACCCGCGACTGCGCCGGGCTGCGTATTTATGGCGACCAGCATACAGGGACCCGGAAGCATCATTGCGAGTCCGGGGGCAAGCGGCTGGCCTTCACTGCCGAAAGACGACGGATAGGCCAAATCAAAGGTGAGAATGTTCACATTGCCGGGAATCGAGGCCAGCGCCTTGGTCAAGTCAAAGAGCCGGATGCCATTCTGGGCTACGTCAGCGTCGCGCGGGACAGCTACACCCGGCGGGATGAGATAATTCTCGCCTTCGACCTGTACACCGTAACCTGACAAGTAAACTGTCGCCACCGTGCCGGGACCTGCAGCTTGCACTTTTTGCAGGAATTCCTGGAAAGCCGTGCGCATCGTATTGGCGTCGAGGTTCCGGGCGCCAGCGACATCGAAACCCGCTGCAGTCAATGTCTGGGCTATCAGGCCTGCGTCATTTGCTGCGGTGGGCAGCGCAGCGCCTTCATAGTCGTCATTACCAATGATAAAAGCAAAGCGGGCCTGCTTTTGCTGTGCAACAGCTCCGGTCACAAATCCGCATGTCAGAGCCAGCGCAGCCACCATGGCCAAGGTCAATCGCCTGAACTGTCGCACATACTACCTCCCGTCGACACCCGCGCGGAATATTTCCTGCCCCGGACTGGGTCAGCCTACAGTAAAAAGCGGAGAAAGAAAGGCTAATAGGCTTAGAAGACAAAAACATACATTGAAGTTCACGTGCCGGCGGCAGCCGCTGGCAACTAGTTCTATCGAGTCAGCCGCGCAACCTCGGCACGCAGGACCGGCAGCACATCCGCTTCAAACCACGGGTTTTTCTTCAACCAGCCAGAATTGCGCCAGGAGGGATGCGGCAGCGGTATGATGCGCGGGGCTGAGGAAGCGTAGTCGCGCCAGTTCTTAACGACTTCAGTCAGGCTGGACTTTCGATGGTTCTGAAGCCCGAGGCGTTGGAAATGATAATCGCGGGCGTAATTGCCAATCACGAGGATCGTCTCGATGGCGGGCAATGCGGCCATAATCCTGTCGTGCCACGCCCGGCGGCATTCGAGGCGCGGAGGCAAATCGGCCTTGCGTGCATCAAGGCCAGGAAAGCACAGCCCCATGGGGACTATGGCGATGCGCCCGGAATCGTAGAATACTTCCTCGCTGATGCCCATCCACGCGCGCAGCCGATCGCCAGACGGATCTGTGAAGGGCTTGCCGCTCGCATGCACACGGGTTCCCGGCGCCTGACCTGCGATCAAAAGCTTCGCGCTAGCCGAAACGCGCAGCACCGGCCTTGGCTCGTGGTGGAGAGGGGCTCCCTGGGGTGTTTCCACGCATATCCGACAAGCCCGGATATCCGCGACAAGAGCGGCGAGTGCGGCCTCAAAGTTCAATGATTTTTCCATCTTCCGCGATGATCAGGCCCCTTGCAGCCATTTGCGCGGTCAGCTCAAGCGCGGACCGGCCCATATGCGTGACAGCTATATTGCGGGCGCACAGTTTATCCAGGTTGGCTTCCAGCGTCGGCCAATCGATGTGATTAGGAATAGGGCGCTGACCCGAATAACATTCCACGATAAAAAGATCAGCATCCTTCGCCAACAGGGGCAGATTGGAGACCCAGCTCGTATCGCCCGAATAGGCAAACAGCTTGCTTCCATCGCCGACGCGCAGGCCCGTTGCGGGCGCGCCCGAGGGATGGCGAACCAGCAGCGGCTGCACTTCAAAGCCGGCAATCGAACGCGAAGTGCCCGGCTCAATTTCAACGACTGACCAAGGAAATGCCCAACGGTTGCCGGTCATGCCCGGGAAAAGAACTTCGCAGGCCATTTCGAGCCGCGTGTGAAGACCGGGCGGACCTGCGATCACCAGCGGCGCTCGGCGCTCGGCGACAAACTGGCTCTCCAGCAGCAAAAATGGGAGCCCCCCGAAATGATCGCCATGCAGATGCGAAATGACGACACCCCCTATGTCGAGCGTCGACATTCCCAGACGGTTCAGACTGACAAGTGCGCTCGAGCCGAAGTCCACCAGCAACGCGCCGGCAGGACTGTCCAGCCGGAAACATGTGTTGCCACGTCCGCCGGTCCCAAATGCATCGCCACTTCCGACGATAGTGACTTTCATGCCTCAACTTTCGATTTTATCAGAATAAAAGCCAATTCGCGGCGGCGGAAGGTCTCTTGCCTTTCTGCACCTGAACGCGCCAGCCTCACGCATTTGCACTCGGTCTTGCGGACACATCACTATGCCAGCGCAGGACATTTGCCAGCGCTGGCGGACATTGCAGCCGGCTGACTTTCATGAAATCCATCGCGACCAAGCCGGTGATGTCTGCGACCGAAAATGAGTCCCCGGCCAGAAAGCGCCGCCCGCCAAGTTCCGGGTCCAGCTTTTGCAGAAATGTCAGCGCACGGTCGCGCGAAACCCCGGCCAACTCGGATATCTGCGGCTTTTCAAGTTCCTTCATCGCCGGATGAGAATGGCGGAAAGCATTGGCGACGTGGCGGAAGAATTCATGTTCAACCAGACGGTTCCACATCTCGATACGGGCGATGTCGATCGGAGTTTCTCCAAATAAAGCCGGCTTTGGCTGGAGTGCTTCAAAGTATCTGCATATAGCGATGCTCTCGGTAATGACGGCGCCGCCGTCAAGCTCAAGTGCAGGAAGCAGGCCGAATGGGATGATGCGGGCAAAAGGCCCATCAAGATGTTCCTTCGCGATGATATCTACTTGCTCAACCGGAACGGTGATCCCCTTTTCCGCCAGAAAAATTCTAACGCGGCGCGGGTTCGGCGCCCGTTGAGAGTCGTAAAGTTTCATACCCCGGCTACTCCCGCCTGATGTCCCCACTTGGCACCCGGGCTCGCCGCCGCAGCCCGGTGTATTCCTAATTCCAAAGGCGGCATAAGTCCTCGCCGCCTGCTCCACCGACATTCAGGGCATAACCCTTTCCGGCAAACAGACAAAATCGTTCCGCTGAAAAAACCGAATAACGCCCCCAAAAGAATGCCATATCTGGCGATATGCAATTGAACTCCAATCATATTCCCGCCGGGAGCGCTCTGTTTTCCGCCGAACGCACATTGAAGCCCGGCCATGGCCTTGCAGTCTGTGCGCTCGAGCACATCGTGCCGATTCGGAACGAAAATAAGGCCGATTGTCAGTTTCGCGTTAAGGTTTTTGATTCATTGTCTTTCTGACTGGAGTTTTGGCGCTGCAGGCTGGTGATGCGTTGGAAAGATGGCTGAAGTTACCGCAGAAATGATTGAACGCGGGCGCGGGAACGACCCGCGCGCGATCGCGTTACGGCGGCAATCGGCTTCGCGGCTCCGCGACGCCCGGGAAAAACTCACGTCTTCAGGTTCCGGCCACCGGGCATTTGACGTCGAATTGCTGGATGAATTTGCCCGGGCCCGCCAGATATCAGCGCCTGCCGCGCTGGCGCTTGCCATCATCATTTCCATCATTTCGGTTTTCTGGGCGCCGTTCCCCTTTGTATTGCTCTGGTTTACGCTTGTTTCTTCCGGGGCGTTGCTCAGTTACGGCTTTGCCGGCAATTATCTGAAATTGCCGGACCAGATGCCGCCGATCATGGCCTGGCAACAAAAATTCGCCGCGGCTGAGGCCATTCAGGGCACCGGCTGGGCCTTGATCGTCGTCCTGTTAAGCAATGCTTCGGATCCTATCGCGACGGTGTTTGTCATTATGGTGCTGTTGCTGGCGGCAGCGATGAACACAATGATGTCAGCGACCGTTCCGGCCGCCGTTTATGCCGGGCTCGTACCCATCACGCTGGGTATTACCTGGTATATGTTCGCGACCAATCAAACCGGCACTATGCCGCTCACTATTCTGGCGGCCATAGCGCTGATCTGCCTGATCGTGCTGGCCAAGAGACTCTACTCAAACGCCGTCTCGGCGATGCTGCTGCGAAAGGAAAAAGACCTGCTCATTGCCGAACTGGAGCAGGCCAAAGCGGGTTCCGACGAAGCGCGGTTGCGGGCAGAAGAAGCCAGCCTCGCCAAATCACGCTTCCTTGCCACAATGAGTCACGAATTGCGTACGCCTCTCAACGCCATTCTTGGTTTTTCAGAAGTGATGAAAGGCGAACTTTTCGGCCCTCATTCTGTACCCGCCTACAAGAACTACTCGGTCGATATTCACAACAGTGGCGAACATCTGCTGATGCTCATCAACGAGATCCTGGATCTGTCCCGTGTGGAAGCAGGACGATATGAACTTAAGGAAGAATCCGTCTCGCTTCCTGGTGTCGTGGAAGACTGTACGCATCTCCTGAGCCTGCGCGCCAAAAAGCGTGAAATCCGCATGGTCGAACAAGTGGAAGACGGCCTGCCGCGAATTTGGGCAGACGAGCGCGCCATGCGTCAGGTCACGCTCAATCTGCTGACAAACGCAATCAAATTTACCCCGCAAGGGGGAACCATCACGATCAAGGTCGGTTGGACCGGAACCGGGGGCCAGTACGTTTCGATCCGTGACACAGGTCCGGGCATTCCACCCGAAGAAATCCCTGTGGTCCTGTCCTCGTTCGGGCGGGGCACTATGGCGCAGAAAAACGCTGATGAAGGCTCAGGACTCGGCCTGCCCATCGTGAAAGGCCTCGTCGAAATGCATGGCGGCACCTTCACGCTTAAATCAGAAGTCAGGGTCGGTACGGAAGTCATTTTTATCCTGCCGCCACAACGCGTCATGGATACGTTGCCGCAGATGGATGAACGCGAAGGGGATGGCCCGGACGCACCGGACCTTCCCATTCCTGAAAGCCCCGCTGGCCTTTCCAACATCGAAAAAGCCAGACAACGCATCGGCTTGCGGAGACGGCCGGCCGCCTGATCGCTCCTGCCATATTGCCTGCCGGCGTCCCGTGATAGTCTGACGGACGGCCGGTCATCACCGGGCGCGGCCAGCGGGAGTATTCATGAAAAGCCATCGCGCACATAAAATCCGCCGGTACAGTCATTCTGCCATCGCCGCCATTTTGGCGCTTTTTCAAATGTGCGCGGCCGCCGATGCGCAGCAGTCCGGCAGCGGAAGCCGGCAGCGGCAGGCAAGGCCCGACGCTGCAAATACAGGCCCGTCCACGCCTCCCTCAGAACCAAGTGAGTCCCGCCTGAATGCGCCGGCCGCTGTGCCGCCCGACAAAACAACATCTCACACCATGCGCCTTGGAAAGCTGGAACTGGCTTTCAGCGCCACTGCCGGCACAATCCCCCTGTTCAACGAACAGACCGGGGCTGTCTCCGTTCGCATCGCCTATATCGCTTTCAAACGAACAGATGGAGCAGCAGGACCCCGGCCCGTCACATTCGTGTGGAATGGCGGGCCTGGATATGTGTCGGCCTGGCTCAATCTGGGGGCAATCGGACCGTGGCGGCTGGATATGGAGGGGGCAGCAGCGCGTCCGTCAGCTCTGCCAACGCCTCAGGACAACCAGGAATCCTGGCTCGACTTTACCGATCTGGTTTTCATTGATCCGCCTGGTACCGGCTTTGGGACCATCCCCGGTGGAGATGACGCGCGCAAATTCCTGTGGAGCGTGAATGGCGATATTTCGGCGCTTGCCAGCGCTGTACGCCGCTGGCTCGCCGATAACGGGCGCATGACTTCTCGCAAATTTCTAGCGGGTGAAAGTTATGGCGGCTTTCGTGCGCCCAAGGTCGCGCACAGACTTCAGACAACCGAGGGCGTGGGAATTGACGGTATCGTGATGATTTCGCCGGTGCTGGACTTTGGCCGATTCCGGTCG
>CANJJI010000096.1 GCA_947474545.1 Beijerinckiaceae bacterium
CGAGCGCGGCGCATGGTTTTTGCCGCTGCCGCAATACTCGCCCGATCTGAACCCTATCGAGATGGCGTTCTCCAAACTGAAGGCCCATCTGCGAAAGGCCCAAGCCCGAACTTTCGACGCCCTATGGAGAACGCTTGGCGACATATGCCTCCTGTTCAAGGAAAATGAATGCTGGAACTTCTTCAAAGCGATGAGGTATGCATCCGATTAAACGTACGATGCTCTAAGGTTGAGTTGGCGATCTCGATCAGCCAATTGACCTTGGCCAGCGTGGCCGCAGCTTTCTTTTCCTCCTTTTTCTTGTCGATCAGCTCCCGACTGATGGCCTCGAACGTGTTGGCCTGTTGGCCTTGCGCCGTGATCTTCTCAAGGCGCTTTTGGTAGTTGGGGTCCCTGCCCTCGATCAGCCGCCGTTTGGCCGCTTCGCGGCGTTCGCGGGCGTCTTTAAGGCCAACCGTAGGATAGGGGCCGATAGCCAGTTTCCGCTGTTTTCCGTTGAACTGATAAGCGAGGTTCCAAAGCCTCGCCCCGGTAGGCTGAACCCAGAGCTGAAGGCCGCCGCCATCAGACAGCTTTATGGTGCGCTTCGGGTCCGTCTTGGTTTTACGAATCGCGGTGTCGGTTAGGGTCATTTGTTGGCCGCGGCCTACCTGCGTGTTGGCAAGGCCAACACCGAGGCCAACAAATCTTCTGGATGTCAACGGACGCGAAAAAACCGTCTTGGACCGTTATTTTCATTAAATATTTGATTTTTTGATATTTTATGGACCGTATTGGACGTGTCCAGATGATGATATGGTGCCCCTAGCCGGAATCGAACCAGCACTCCTTGCGGAATCCGATTTTGAGTCGGACGCGTCTACCAATTCCGCCATAGGGGCTTGCGGGCTTTGTCTTGCCGCAGGTGGCGGGAATATAACCAGCGCCCCCCGCTGGTCAACACGCCATTCGAAAATCACCATGTTTTAAGCAAAATATTCGGCAAAGCCGTCTATCGTAGCTGGCTGAGGCCTTCCGTCATCGAGATTGCCGCTTGTACAGGGTGGTCCGGCCATGATATTGCGGCGCGCACCACAGGACTTCACCGTCCGCACCCGGAGAGGTGGCAGAGTGGTCGATCGCACCGCACTCGAAATGCGGAGTGCCCGCAAGGGTACCGGGGGTTCAAATCCCTCCCTCTCCGCCACTCATTCCTGTAATGGACCTGAAGCAGCTCTGACGTTTACAGCGCGCCTATGCTGCCGCGCCTATGCTGCCGCGCATATGATGGCGGCGCCGGCGGAAATTCGCATGGGCTCGAAGCCAAGGCGATACAGGACGTCCAAATCCTTTGCAGCGGTGTTTTCAATTGAGCTGAACATCGCGATGTTCACGCCCGTCTGCCATTTCAGCTCCCCCTGACGCAGGGTTTCGATGAAACCCCGCAGAAGCAAATCGAGGGCTGGGCCCGAAAGTCCAGGACGCGCAACAACATCGGGAATATAGATCATATCTCCGAAACGTTCCGGGAATATCCAGGCCAGAAGCCGCTTAGCGAGCATGGCTTCGCCTGATGTGGGGCCCTCTTCACGAACAAAAAGGCCAAACGGGACAGCCCAGTGGCCAGGGCATCCCGCGGGCGTGGGGTCTAAAACCTCCAATGGCAATGGACCTGCATTTGCCAGAGGTATTGGAAACTCTTGTCCGACATTCCGTGACTCGTATACGGCCTTTTCGATTTGCCAGCGATCCTCCAGATACGTCCACCAGTCGAACGGTTCGACGAAAAGATCCAACTGGCTCCACCAGGGGTCAGGCGCCTGGATCTGCTGACTTTGGCTTCGAATATCCAGCGCCAGCGGGAGATTGGCCTTATCCCAGCCGAGTTTGCTGGACCGCCCGGATATGTAACCTGCGGCAAGACTTTTGAAGCGCGAGGAAACAAAATCCTTGCATGACAAATGGCATCCGGGAGCTGGGCCAATCTGAACCTGGGACAAACGGGGCTCAAGGGAAAAGCCGTGGCGATTTAAAACCTCACGGCGGGACAGGGTATCCCGCCGATTATGTCCACCGCATTGTTAAGATAGGCAGCGTTGACGATGCGCGGCAACTCCAAACCGCTTTTTACTGCATTTCTGATCATTCTTGCATAGGAAGGCGCGTCAAAGTGCAGGGTCCAGCCTAATTCGTCGAGATCTTCAGGTGAAAGATCCTTGTGTCTGGGGATACCGCCGAAGAAAAAGCCGGGGATACTGCTGGCAAGAACGTGGCCTATCTTGTTGAATTCCGCAAATCGATGAAACCGTGGATGCCACGTCACGGGTTGCGCGAGATAAAGTACGGGGATGCCGGGATTGATTCTGCGGTAATGTGCAATCAGGCGTTTGGTGTCTTCGATAACCTGCTCCATGGAGGGGCGAGGCTCAAAGGCGAACTCTTCTTCGAAGGCAGCGTGATCAAGGATCAGCTGAGGATCGACCCAGGCGGACCATCCCTCCCGGCGATGTCTGTAGCTTTTGAAATTCATGTCAGCATAGGAATCCATGCAGATTAAATCGGCGCCTACAAGGTCCAGGGTATTGGACGTAAACTGGGATTCAAAATAATAACGGTCGATACCGTTGAGCGCATCCTGATCCAGGTGCTTGAGGACCGCACTCTGGCTGGGAAGATTTCCGTCCAGCTTTTCCAGCAGGAAACGTACGGGTTGCTTCTCGTCTGCATAAACGGAAGGCGCGCCGCCAAAAAGCTCCCGGTTCAGGCTGATCGCTCGCTGACTGCAGCAATCTCCGCGCGCAAGTATCTTCATTGCATTCCATCTGATCTCAGGGCACTAATGGCGCTCTACTGAGGCAAGCCTTTGCTCCGAAGAGTGCTGTATGAAACGTCCCATTGCTATTGCAGCCCGGGTTGATGCGATCATGTGCTCACGTGTATCCACGTGATGTCCCTCCAACGCTAGGTTTTAATAAACAGCGCGGTGACTGCGAAACACCCGGATTTAAAGTGATTCTTATCATACAAAATCCTGTCATTTGGTACAATTGATTGTTATGCGCGGTCAGGTGGCCCGGCGGCGGCCGTTACGGGTCTGGCCCTGTTTGCCGCCTAGCCTGCGCGCTGTCATAGTCTGGAGTTACGGGCACAAACTATGGGGCCGATCTTGAGCGAGGATTTTTCCGTCAATTTTCTGAAGGCACACAATGCCCGGCACGTCTGGCATCCGATGGGCGATCCCAAAATCTCGGAGTCCGATCCTCCACTGATCGTGGCGCGTGGCGAAGGCGTGTATGTTTATGACGCAGATGGGAAGCGGTATCTCGATTGCGTCGCCGGATTGTGGAACGTGAATGTGGGCCATGGCCGTCCGGAAATCAAGCAAGCCATTGTCGCGCAACTTGACCGCATTGCCTATTATTCGACATTTCAGGGGACAACCAATCCGCCATCGATCATGCTGTCGCATCTGCTAACAGAGATGATGAAGCCGGAAGCCATGACGAAAGTTTTCTTCAGCTCCGGCGGATCGGATGCGAACGAGACGGCCTTCAAAATCGCGCGGCAATACTGGAAGCTTGAAGGCAAGGCGGATCGAACCAAGATCATTTCGTTAAAATACGGCTATCACGGTGTGCATTTTGGCGGCATGTCAGCGACGGGTACGCCGCCGCATCGCCTTGCGTATGAACCGCTCGTGCCGGGTTTTTTGCATATAGACTCACCTTATCTCTACCGTAATCCCTGGACCGGCGACGCAAGCGAACTCGGGCGTATCTGCGCGGCTGAACTCGAACGGACCATCCAGTTTCAAGGACCAGATACCGTGGCGGCTTTTATCGCGGAACCCGTGCAGGGGGCTGGCGGCGTGATTGTTCCGCCGGACAATTACTGGCCGCTCGTACGCCAAGTATGTGATCGCTATGGAGTCCTCCTCATCGCTGACGAGGTGGTGACGGGCTTTGGGCGCACCGGGCATCTCTTCGGCTCGCGTGGATGGGACGTGAAGCCAGACATCATGTGCCTCGCCAAAGGTATCAATTCCGGTTACGTGCCGTTAGGTGCGACGGCGGTGAACGAGCGCGTGGAAAGCGCGTGGAAGCGGGATCATCCGCTTGCTGCGATCATGCACGGCTATACGTATTCCGGTCATCCACTTGCTTGCGCTGCTGCGCTGGCCTGCCAGAAAATTGTTCTGGATGAGGATTTGCCGGGCAATGCAGCACGGACCGGTGCCTATTTTCGCAAGAGGCTGGACGATCTTGCAACACGTCATGAACTGATCGGAGATGTTCGCGGGAAAGGCCTGATGCTTGGCCTCGAAATTGTCAAGAATCGCAAAACGAAAGAAGCTTTCGCGCCGAACGATCCGATCGGGAAAAGGATCACGCAGGCGGCGCTGGAGGCGGGGGGCATCATACGCTGGGCTGCCGGCAAGATTATATTATCGCCACCGCTTGTTTTCACGCCAGCTCACGTCGATGAGGCATTTGAAATTCTCGATCAGGCATTGCAATCGGCACGGAGGACCTGAGGGATGCGCACCGGGCTTGTATGGCACGAACGCTATTGCTGGCATGATGCTGGGGCTTTTGCTGGCCCCATGCGTGCGCTCTATCCGGTGGAGCCGGGACAATCTGCCGAACATGCGGAGACAAAGCGGCGTATCAAGAATCTTCTGGATGCCAGCGAATTCATCGATTACCTGACTCCTGTAAAGCCCCGCATCGCCAGCGGCGAAGAATTGCTGCGCATACACACGTCAGCCTATCTCGCGCATGTAAAATATCTGTCCGTAAACAGTGGCGGTGACACGGGAGTGAACGCCTTTATCGGGCCGGGAGGCCTTGAAATTGCCGTTCTGTCTGCAGGCGGCGCTATAGCTGCCGTAGATGCCGTTATCAGCGGACAGGTGGACAATTGTTATGCGCTCGTGCGGCCTCCGGGCCATCACGCAGAACCAGGGCGCGGCATGGGTTTTTGTGTTTTTGCCAATATCGCGTTGGCTATTGCTCAGGCAAGGGCGAAGCATAGGCTTGAACGCGTAGCGGTTGTGGACTGGGACGTGCATCATGGCAATGGAACACAGATGGCGTTCTGGACTGATCCCTCTGTTCTGACAATCTCAATCCATCAGGAAGGCGTTTTTCCGCGCAATAGCGGCCACGTCACGGAAATTGGCGAAGGCGTGGGCGCTGGGTACAACATCAATCTACCGCTGCCGCCGGGGTCTGGCGACGGCGCATATCGTGCTTGTTTTGATCGCGTGATTTTGCCAGCCTTGCAGGCATTCAAGCCGGATTTGATTGTCGTCGCATGTGGATTTGACGCAGGCATCAATGATCCACTCGCACGCATGATGCTGGGGCCGGAATCATTCCGCTGGATGACGGCTGAAGTTTTAAAATCAGCACAGCAATTATGTGGTGGACGTCTCGTCATGGTGCATGAGGGCGGGTATCACGCTGCATCTGTGCCTTTTCTTGCCATGCCGGTGTTTGAAGAACTCACGGGCATCAAGGCGCCTTTCGAAAATCCAGTATCGGCGCTGGTCGCTTCTTTCCCGCCCTCGCCTCTGCTTGCCCACCAGGAAAGCGCTATCGAAGCCTCGCGAAAGATTGCGCTGTCCCATAACTGGAGAGCGTAAAAGCTCGACTTGTTGTGCGCCTAAGCTGCTTGTATCAGTGCTGCCGCCGGGTTTCCAGCGCGCAGGAGCTTTTCAATTTCGGGAAGGCATGAACCACAATTGGTGCCAGCTTTCAAAGCCGCTCCAATTTCCGCCGCCGTCTTCAATCCGGAACGCTCGATCGTTTCACTGATCGTGGTCTGGCCAATTGCAAAACATGCGCAAATCGTAGGCCCTGTGTTTGCCACGCCATCAAGAGACAGGCCTGCCAATATTCGTGCCCGGTTCTCTACCGGGAGGGGTGCGGCAAAAATCTTAGCCATGGTCTCGCGATCTGGAACGGCGGCGCTATCGCGCGCGACGAACAGGCAAGCGATAAGCCTGCCTTCGCGGAAAAGCGCATAGCGGAACACACCCCGCATGGGGTCAGCATAGACTGTCAGATCAGCGGCAGGCTCTGCGCCCAACATGCCAAGAACCCAATCATCTCCAGGAGTTTCCCCCGGCCGGGCAAGGGGATTGGCGCCGGCCAGGGGATAGGCATAACCGCCTTCCACCGCGATCCGGCACCAATAGGTGGAATCGATTTTCAGTAATCGCTCTCCATGCAACAACAGGCCGTGCCATGCCATTGTCTGCGGCGATATGGAAACCGCGCTCGCCTTTAGTTCAGGTTGTCCGGATATGGGATCGACGCTTGCGCCCACAAGTCTGTCCGCTGGTCCTGTCGATGCGTTGGTGAAGCTCCAGTGCATGGCGGCATGGACTTCCCCGGGTCTCTGCTCGCTGCTCAATCTCACACGCATTATGGCTGAAGCATGTGCGCTTTCTACGCGCGTAAAGCCTCGATCCTGCAGACCAGCCCGAAGCGCGTCTTCGGGATGGATATCAAGATAGGGCTCTGGCGTGTGAGCGGAAAGTCTCGCTACATCCCCTGTCCGGGTCATTGTATGCCACTGGTCGCGAATGCGGGCCGTATTAAGGATCAGCGGCTTCTCTTCGTTCGGGGTCTCTGTCACAGAGCCAAAACGAGTCGCTATGAAGCGCGCACGTCCATCGGGGGTTGCAAAGCTTCCTCCGCCGAACAATCGTCCTCCCTGACGGCCTTCTTTCGGAGCAGGCCATTGGCAGGGAGCCATGCTTTCGTATTCGCCGTCATCAAGGGTAGCCAGCGCGCCGATATCGAACAGACGTTCGCCTTCGTTCTCGAATGAGGAGAGCGCTGCATGCTCACGAAATATCTGCACCGGCTTTTCATAAGCAAATGCATCTTTCCAGCCCATGCGCCGGCCGAGTTGCGCGAACATCCACCAATCCGGCATGGCTTCACCGGGAGCAGGGCGAAACGCGCGCTGGCGGGAAATTCGCCGTTCTGAATTTGTGACGGTACCGTCTTTTTCCGACCAGCCGCGCGCTGGAAGGCGCACATGCGCAAAACCACTGGTATCGCCATGATGGCAATCAGCGTTCACGACAAAATCGCAGCTGTGCAAAGCTTCACGAATGCGATCTGCTCGCGGCAGACTGACGGCCGGATTGGTGCCTGCAATCCACAGCGCCTTAATTTTTCCAGCATGCACCGCTTCGAATAATTCGACGGCCTTGAGCCCGGGCCTTTGCGCCATATTGTCGGCTTTCCAGAACCGGGCTACACGCTCGATATGTTGAGGCGACGAGAAGCTCATGTGCGCTGCCAATTGATTGGCAAGACCGCCAACTTCCCGGCCACCCATGGCGTTTGGCTGTCCTGTTAACGAGAACGGACCCATGCCCGGCTTTCCGATACGCCCGGTTGCCAGATGACAATTGATAATCGCGTTGACCTTATCCGTGCCCGCCGAAGATTGATTGATTCCTTGCGAATATGCCGTAACCACGCGCGGCGTCGAAGCGAATAGCGAATAGAATTTCAAAATGTCGTGCTGATCAAGGCCGGTCGGTGCTGCTATGTCGTTGATGGTCATTTCGCGCGCTGTAGCAATGGCGCTTTCCGCACCGGCGCAGTGTTTTTCAACAAACTCTTTGTCGAAATTTCCGGTGTCTGCAAGATAGGTGAGTAGTCCATTAAACAACGCAACGTCGCTGCCAGCGCGCAGTGGGAGATGAAGTTCGGCGCCGTCGCAACTTGCGGTTACGCGGGGATCTATAACGATGAATTTTGTGCCACGCGCTTTTTGTGCTGCTTCCAGCCTGCGGAACAGGATGGGATGGCACCAGGCGGCATTGCTGCCGGCCAGAATGACAAGATCGGCTTGTTCAATATCTTCATAACATCCCGGCACGATATCTTCGCCAAACGCCCGGATATGACCGGCGACTGATGAGGCCATGCAGAGGCGGGAATTCGTATCGATATTTGCAGTGCCTAAAAAGCCCTTCATCAGCTTGTTGGCGACATAATAGTCCTCTGTCAGGAATTGGCCAGAAGCGTAGATGGCGACGGATTCAGGGCCGTGATCGCGGATAGCCGCACTGAATTTTGCAGCTATATGATCTAGCGCCTGATCCCATGTCGCCCGCTTTCCTTCAATTTCCGGATAAAGTATCCGTCCCCGGAATCCCAGCGTTTCGCCGAGTGCAGATCCTTTGGAGCACAGGCGCCCTTCATTGGCTGGGTGGCTCTCGTCACCGCGCACACTTCCATCGCCAGACGCGATAACGCCGCAACCCACGCCGCAATAGGGGCATGTGGTTTTGACGGGCGTTTGGGGCGAAGGAAGCGAGGGTGAATGAAACAATTTGGCTCCTAGGCTGCTTGCGCCAGAGCGCGGCCAAATAAGAGGCGGTCGCGGATGTACGATATGTCCCGCCCGGATTCCATCAGTTCGACAAACCACGGGCCATCGCTGATTTCACCGTAGAGAATAGCGCCGGCAAGTTTACCATCGCGGATGACAAGTTTTTTATATTGGTGGGTTCCAGCGTCACGCAGCGTAATTTCTTCATCGCCGTCGTCGCGGGCGCCGAGGGCACCGGCGGAGAAGACATCTATCCCGGTAATTTTCAGACTCGTATAATTCGCAGGAGGCGTGAAAGCGGCATTCGTTTCACCACACAACGCGGCAGCGCAGATTTTAGCCTGTTGCCATAATGGCGCAACCAATCCGAACGTCATGCCACGATGTTCGACGCATTCGCCAACGGCGTAAATATCAGGATGCGTGGACTGCATGGTATCGTCGACCTTGACGCCACGGTTAACTTCAAGGCCGGATTTACGCGCCAGATCGATATTCGGTCTTACGCCGATGGCGAACACAATGAGATCAGCTGGCAGCTCTCGGCCATCTGACAAACGTACCGCCGTAGCGCATTTATCGCCGAGAATAGCTTCTGTCTCGGCTCGCGTGATTACATTAATGCCTCGCGCCATGAGATCGCGTTGCAGCAAATACCCCGCCGCCTCATCGAGTTGACGTTCCATTAAAGTCTGCATGAGATGCAGAACGGTCACTTTCATGCCCAGGCGCATCAAGCCGAACGCAGCTTCAAGCCCAAGCAGGCCGCCGCCGATGACTATGGCATGAGTACCGTTGCAGCTGGCGTCCTGCATGCGCCGGAGATCTGCTCTGTCGCGAAACGCACAATTTCCCGGCAGTTCAAGGCCTGGTAGCGGTGGCACCACGGGACGGGAACCCGTGGCTAATATGAGTTTATCAAATGCCAGAGACCGTCCTGACACAGTCGTAACTGTCCTGCTGGCGCTATCAATAGACGCCACTGCATCGCCGGTTGTGAGACCGATGTTATTTCGAGCATAAAACTCATGGGGATGAAGGACAATGTCTTCGAGCGCTTTCTCACCAGCCAATACGCTCGACAACATGATCCGATTGTAATTGGGATGTGGCTCCGCGCCAATGACCTCGATTTCGTAGCGATCAGGATCTCGCGCAAGAATCTCGTCGATCGTGCGCATGCCCGCCATACCATTGCCGACAAGTACCAATCGCTCCTTCTTGTGCATGGACATTGGATTACTCCCCAAGAGCTCAACCTTTGTCACTCGGCGGCATGAAGAACGGGAGCTTTATGGCGGGCATAAAGGAATTCCAGAACCCCGCCGCGCGCCTCGAGATAATTCTTGTCGGCGACGAGTTCCAGGCGCTTGCGCGGCCGGTCGAGCTTTACCTCCAGAATTTCGCCAATTGTTGCCGCAGGCCCGTTGGTCATCATCACGATGCGATCTGCGAGCAGAACAGCTTCGTCCACGTCATGGGTAATCATGACGACTGTGTTGCCAAGCCTTGAATGGATCTGCATGACAGAATCCTGCAGATGCGCGCGGGTTAACGCATCCAGTGCGCCAAAAGGCTCATCGAGTAACAGGACTTTCGGTTCCATGGCGAGCGCGCGGGCGATGCCGACACGCTGTTTCATGCCTCCGGACACTTCGGAAGGGCGCTTGTCCTTGGCATGGACCATTTGCACGAGTTCGAGATTGTGCATGATCCATTCATGGCGTTCGGATTTCGATTTTGTGCCGCCAAAGACTTTGTTCACCGCAATGCCGACATTGTCGTAGACAGTCAACCACGGCAGAAGCGAATGGTTTTGAAAGACGACTGCGCGCTCAGGGCCGGGGGAATTCACTTCGCGATTCTCAAGCAGAACCGCACCGTTCGTTGCTGTGGTCAGGCCCGCGATCAGATTCAGCAGAGTGGACTTACCGCAACCCGAATGGCCGATGATGGAGATATACTCTCCCTTGGCAATAGTAAGGTTTATATCGGTAAGGACTTCCGTTGTTGACGAGCCTCGCGAGAAGGATTTGTCGAGATGGTCGATTTTCAGGAATGCCGGATCACGCATTATTCTTGCTCCTTGAATCAGCTGGCTTGTGCGCCACGGGTCGCGATTGAGCCGATGAAGGCGACAAATTTGTCGAGGAGAAATCCGACGATGCCGATATAGGCGAGAGCGACAACGATGTCGGGCAGCCGCGAGGAGTTCCAGGCGTCCCAGATGAAGAAGCCAATGCCTACGCCGCCGGTCAGCATTTCCGCCGCCACAATAGCAAGCCATGACAGGCCGATGCCTATGCGCAAGCCAGTAAATATATAAGGCGCTGCCGCCGGTATCATAATGCGCCAGAAATATTCGAGCGGGTTCAGGCGAAGCACTTGTGCAACGTTACGATAATCCTGCGGGATATTTCGGATACCAACTGCAGTATTTATTATGATTGGCCACACGGACGTGATGAAAATCACGAAAATGGCGGAGGGGTTGGCGTCGCGGAACGCCGCCAGCGAAATAGGCAGCCAGGCCAGCGGCGGCACTGTCCGCAACACCTGAAAGATGGGATCAAGGCCGCGCATGGCCCAGACACTCTGCCCGATCAGCGCACCGGTTAAGACTCCAACAAATGCAGCAATACTGAAACCAATTGCGACCCGTTGCAGGCTGGTCATTACGCGATAGCCGAGACCGACGTCTTGCGGACCGTTGACGAAGAATGGATTGAGGATGAGGTCACTGGCTTCTTTCCAGATACGTATGGGCGATGGCAGCGTTGCCTTGGCGCCTGACGTTGCAATTTCCCATATGACCAACAGGGCAATCAAAACCAGGAGTGGCGGCAAAACAGCGGTGAGAAAATCACGACCCCGCCGCTGCCAGTTCTGCATGGCTTGTGATTTCACAAGTGGCAATGCGATCATATCCGGTTGGATTTGCGGAAGTACGGCGGGTTTTGACACCAGGGTGAGTTTGGGTTGCGTGTCTATCACTTCGAGTCTTCTGACTGTTGCTGACATGGGGAGATCCGGGGGTTGAAGTTCCGGGAGGTGACCGGCGACTTTCCGCCGGTCATCTTGTATGCCAATTTCACGCGATGCGTTTGATGCCGAGAGATTTCAGATAGGCCTGGGGATCGGCTGGATCGAAAGTCTTGTTGTCGAAGAACTTCTCGATGCCGCGACTATCGCCTGCCGGCGTGTTTTTGAGCCCGAGGCCTTTGGCGGCTTCCAGCCACAAATCGCTGCGGTTGGTTTTGTTCACAAGCGCCTTGATATCCATGGACGGATCAAATTTTCCCCAACGGATGTTTTCGGTCACGAACCATGTGTCAAGACTCTTCCAGGGATAAGAGACCGAGCCATTCTCGCCCCAGAATTTCATCAGCAGATTGGTTCCCTTTGCGACACGTCCTCGGCCATAGTTGATATCGCCTTTGATGCGGCCGATGATGTCAGGGACGGGAACATTGAACCATTGGCGGCGGCCGATAATGGTCGCCATCTCCTCCTTGTTTTCCATTTTTTCGCACCACATCTGGGCTTCCATCACAGCCATCATGATGGCCAGCGCGGCCTTTGGATTGGCGTCGACCCAATCAGCGCGCATGCCCAAAACTTTTTCCGGATGCTTGAACCAGATTTCGCCGGTCGTGGCCGCTGTAAATCCGATGTCCTGGTTGACGAGCTGTTCGTTCCACGGCTCGCCGACGCAAAAGGCGTCCATGGTTCCGACTTTCATGTTTGCGACCATCTGCGGCGGCGGCACAACTATGGTGGAGACATCCTTGTCTGGATCAATGCCGCCGGCGGCGAGCCAGTAACGTAGCCAGAGATCATGGGTGCCGCCGGGGAAAGTCATGGCGACTTTCACTTCCTTGCCCGCTGCCCTCTTCCTGGCAAAAGCTTCCTTGAGAGAGGAACAATCGGCACCGATGGTAAGATCCTTGTACTCGTTCGAGACCGAAAGCCCCTGACAATCCTCGTTCAAGCGCATCAGTGAATACATCGGCAAGGGTTGGTTGTTCTGCATCACCTTACCGGTGGTATAGAGATGCGTCTTGGGGCTGAGGATATGGCCGCCATCTATGCCGTTTGCTTTCGTGCCGAGCGCCATGTTGTCGCGCGTTGCACCCCAGGAGGCCTGTTTCAGGATTTCCATTTCGGGCAGGCCGTGTTTGGCAAAGATTCCCTTTTCCTTAGCAATCACGAGAGGCGCGGCATCGGTCAGCGCGATGTAGCCGAGTTTGGTGCCTTTTACTTCGGGTCCGGTTGATTGTGCGAAAACACCTGATGGAAAAGTGGACGACAAGGCGGACGTCAACGCAGTGGCCGCGCCCGAACGCAAAAGCTGGCGGCGGCTAACGCCAGTCATACGGTCATTTGTGCAATGCAAAATTTTACTGTCCATTATTCGGCTCCTGCGGGGTGCGGAAGATCAATCAGATCGCACTCACAGGCCGAAGCAACCCCCGTACCAAGGCAAATAAATTAAAATACCTATTATAATCAGATATATAAATTGATATAGCCTGGACCGGCATAGAAGGCGGCGCTTTTGTGCTGATCAAGAATACAGCAAATGCCTTTTCATTATGCAGCGCACAATTCGTGGGCGAATGCCTTCGAATGGTGGGGCTTTGCTGACATTCCGGGCAGCAAGAGTCCGGCTTGCCTAAAGCTTTGGCAGACGAAAATAACAGGACCAGATTCAATATTCATCGAACATGCGCTGGATTTCATTGATGTTGTGGGTACGGGTCAAGCCCAGGGCTAGCAAGAGCGCCGCCTTCTGCGGATTAAGGTTGTCCGCTGCCGCCATTCCTTCCTCAAAAGTATTACCGATATTGAGAACCCGGCCTTCGCCAACCCGGGCGCTGCGTGCGATGACTATGCCTTCCGCGGCAAGTTTCTGCAGTTCATCGGTGTAAACGCCCAGTGCGCCTGCGCCGATGCCGGCCATTACGAGGCCTTGAGCGCCCATATCGACAGCCGCCCTTGCAAGCTTTGGATTGGCTCCGGTGTGCCCGTAGAGCACTTCGACGCGCGGCATATCTTTGACGCTGTCGAGATCAAACTCCGAAAGCGTGGTGTGGCGGCGAACCGGCGCGCGATAATAGACAATACGGTCAGCATCGGCGTAACCCATTACACCCAGATCGCGGCTGCGAAATGTCTGCACCTGGAATGTCGAGGTCTTCGTCACATCACGTGCTGCGTTGATCTCACTATTGGTGACTGTCACGACCCCCTTGCCGCGCGTATCTGCACAGGCTGCTACTCTGATAGCATTGACGAGATTGAGATGAGCGTCCGTGCTGATAGACGTGAAAGGCCGTTGGGCGCCGACGACAACGAGGGGCTTATCGCTGCGCACAGTGAGGTTGAGAAAGAAGGCGGTTTCTTCCAGCGCGTTTGTGCCCTGAATCCAGACCAGCCCATCAATGTCATTACGGCGCAGAATTTCCTGAATATGCAAAGACAGCCGGCGCAAGTCGTCATGGGTTGCGACTTCCATAACGGGACCACCGTCCACGCAAGTTTCCGCGAACTGGGAAATTTCGGGCCATGCGTCCAGCATTTCCCGCGGCGTCAGGCGGGGTTTGCCGCTGAACTTGATGTTATAATGGGTCAGGTCCATACGATCCCGCCCTTGAGAAGGCAAGGTGCCCGGGCCGGCCATGACCATGATGCGCGGTTTGTTCGGCATGGACAGACTCACTTGGCTAGCAGAAATTCCGCGAGGCGATCGCGTATCGGCTTGGGTGTTTGCGCGGCTTCCATGACAATCTTGCGCACGGCTTCGCCATCAATGGGACTTGGATTGATGCCGACCTTGTCGATCTCTTCAAGAAATTCGCGGCTCGTGGTTGCGGCCATGAAAGCGGTGGTCAGGATTTTCGCGCGATCGGCGGGAATGTCTGGCGGGGCCGCGTAAGGCAGGGCCATGAAGAAGGGACTCTCGGCGAATTCGAGCAAGGCCTTATCTTCAGCATTTCGGGTGAGTTCGCGGCCTGTCGGCACATCGGGGAGATAAGGCAAGCGAGTTGCGCGGGCAAATTGCACAAGGAATTTCACCTTTTTTTCGTTCCACAATGCAGGGCGCGAAGATTTGATGGCGCTGACATCGATGGTCTGTCCGTCCACCTCGCCGCGCTCCATGCCCAGCCAAATATCATTGGCGCCGGGGAAGCCTTTGACCACTTCAACCTTCATGCCCAGCAGATCGCGCGCGAGCATGGCAAATGTTGTATTGGTTGCACCCGCGCCAACGCCGCCCATATGAATGGTCGAGGATTGTGCATCTTTCACCGAGTTGATCTTGTTTGTTGACATGATCGTCAGAAGGTAAGCGTCATCGGCATAAGAGGATATGGAGCCGAGCCATGTCAGTTTGACAGGATCGAAGTGAATGTTGGGTTCACCGACAATGGCAAGTTGCGGAATTCCCCTGCTGACAGAAGCAAAGGTCAGGCCATCCTTTTCAATTGCTGAAGCAAGCCGGTTCGCCGATGTAATGCCGCCGCCGCCGGGCTGATTTTGCACGATCATGTTGGGATTGCCGACAATATGCTTTGGCAAATGCCGCGCGAGCAGGCGGCTTGCTATGTCATAGATGCCGCCCGCAGAGAAGGGCACGATGAGCGTTATAGTGCGCCCTTTGTAGAATTCGGTCGCAGGTTGAGCGTGTGATGCCGGCGCCAGGCCGAGCAGACAGAGGCTTAGGGCTGTGGCCAGAATATGTTTCATTGTTCCCTCTCGTATATTTTGATTATCGTTGCAGGCGCCGTCACCTCAGAGCGTTTCTTCGCCTCGACCCTTGCCTTGTTCACGCGCCTGGGGCGTTTGCATGTAGAAATTCAGGAATTCATAGCCCAATGATGCGTCGTGCACCATATTGAACTGCGCCAGTAACTGCTTGTTCAATACGCGTTTGGTCAGAGCCAGAGCATAGGGATTGCGCTTCAACAGACGCTCGGCAATCTCCTGAGTCTTGGCGTCGATCTGATCGGCGGGCAAGGCATAGTTTACAACGCCCATGCCAGCGAGTTCCTTGGCCGTGAACGGCCGGGCCAGCATGAGGTATTCTTTGGCCATGTTCATCGGCATTTTCATCGGCGCAAACACGGCGCCGCCATCGCCCGTCACCATGCAATGATCGGCTGAGCCTTTCTGCTCGCCATCGATCATCAGTTCGCCCGCGCTCATGTGATGATCGGCAATAATGGCGTCTTCGCGTGCAATTATGAAATCACACGCCAACACAAGATTCGCTCCAAAGCCGACAGCATGGCCGTTAACCTTGGCGATCACGGGTTTTTCAATCGTGCACATGATCTCGACTGCGCGCGTCACGCCGCTCATGATATCCCAGTCGACGCCGGGATTGCCATGATGTCCGTAAGAGGAGGGGGGAATAGTGAACACGTCTTCCTTGCCCGTGATGATGATGACACGTACCGAGTTGTCTTCGCGCAATTCATTCAAGGCCCGGCCGACTTCTGCAGCACGTTGCACGCCGCCGGTCCGGCCTGACATCATTTCCCGTAGTTGCCGTTCGAGACGTTTAAGTTCGATGGTCGCAATCTGTCCGTTGCGGATGATGTCGACCAGCAAGTACTCACCCATTTCCAATCCTTCCCAAATTCTATTCCTGTGATGAAGTAACCTTCAGTCGGAAAGCATCTTGCCGAAACGGCGGCGGACGTCTTCCGGCGTCCTCATCGCATCCTTGATCAGCTCGACGATGGCCGCGCCATCTATCGGGCTCGGCAACAGGCCGACTTTTCTGATATCAGCTTCATAGGCCGCGTCAGCGGTCATCTTCATGAAAGCATCGCGCAGAGCCTTTTCACGCGCCGGAGGCAGTTCCGGCGGCGCTGCGAATGGCAGGGCCATAAAAAATGTGAATTCGGCAAACTCAAGCAAAGCGCGATCTTTGGAATCAGTGACGAGCTCCCGGGCGACGGGAACATCGGGAAATTCCTTCAACCTTTCCTTGCGCCCGAAGGCGACGATGGGGCGTAATTTTCCCTCCCGCCACAGTCCCGGGCGGCCGACAAGAATAGCGCTGATATCGATGATCTGGCCTTCGACTTCGCCCGTCTCCATGGCAAGCCAGACCTGTGCGACACCGGGAAAGCCTTTCACAACGTCCAATTTCAAACCAAGAATTTCGTTGGCCAGGAGCGCGAAGGCCGTGTTGGTTGAACCTGTTCCGGTGCTGCCAAAATGCACGGGCCTGCCGCCTTTCAGATCGGCCAAAGTTTTGATGGGACCGGAGGCATTGACCAGTGCGAGATAGGCATCATCCTTGTAGGAACTCAGGCTTCCAAGCCATGTCAAGCGCAGAGGGTCGAAATTGACCTTGGGGTCTCCGGTCAGCGCAACCTGTGGCAAGCCGCGATTGACGGTTGCGAAAGTAGCTCCATCACGTTCGATTGCATTGATAAGGCGGTTGACGACGAAGAACCCGCCGGCGCCGGGCTGGTTCTGGACCACGATATTGGGTTTGCCCGGAATAAACTGGCCAATATGGCGGGCGACAACGCGGCTCCCTATATCAGCCTCTTTTGAAAACCGAGTGGGTTAGGGCGCTGCACAGGTGACGACGCGCATCAGGGTATCCCTTTGTTAGAGCGGGCAGACCATCCCTCCGTCCCGACCTGCCTTCCCCGGGGCGAGGCGTTGGTCGGCGGTCAAGGATGGCCAGC
>CANJJI010000097.1 GCA_947474545.1 Beijerinckiaceae bacterium
ACGCTACGCTCCGCGCGCCTCAATGCACGCGCCAAGACAACTCACCAGGGCTCTCGCAGCCCTTTTCTATCAACCAGACTGGTACACTTTTACCCCGCCATCTGGCACATTTTGTCTCCGCCATTGACAAAATGTAATGAAATACGTTTCGTCTCAAGTTCTTTGACCGTGTTCAGAGCGTCACGAGCTGACCGGAACATACGGTCCAGCTTTGAGCAGATAATCACATCACCCGGTTTGAGTTCTGATAGCAGCCGAGCACCTTCTAGCCGCTTAGAAAGCTCAAGAGAGCCGCTGACGCCTTTCTCGACAAAGAAGCTCTCGACACCCCCCAGCCTGTGCGCCTCGCTATACGCAGCAATCTGACGCTGCTGCTCTTCGAGCGAGAGACCGCTTTCAGCTTGCCGTCCTGTCGAGACACGAGCGTAGCCATAAATTGTCATTTCCGTCCTTTTCTGTGTTTTCCATGCTGGAAACAGAATAGGACAATATTCCTTTTTTGCAATGACTTATCATGGAAAATCATGACGCTCTGCCAGAACAGGAAACCGAGCTCCGCCGCTCAAACCGGGGGACGGTCCGAGAGTCGATTCGATCAGGAGGAGCCTGGAAAGATGCCAGATGCCACGTTCGAGAGGATCTTCTGACCGGACTTTAGGAACCGCTGAACGTCCTTTTGAGCGTTGAAGAATGCTTCCGTCTTCTTTGCTCGACTCCGCTTCTGCAAGTCCGCTTCATAAGCGTCGAGTTCTTTCGCAAATCGTGCAAGCGTTCCCGGCACCGTGGTCCTGCGACGAGACTTCGGTGCCAGTTTGGCATTCCAAGTCTCCGCCCACTCGACATATCGCCGGGTCGCAACCTCTATCGTCACATGCTCTTCGACCAGTTGCATGAAACGAAGCTTGTGGCGCAATGCGGGGTAGTGAACGCTGCGCTTCGCTGTGATCGAGAACGAAGGAACGGCTTGCGAGCGGGAGCCACTTTTGCCGAAGCGCTTCTCAAGCAACCCTTTAATGTCTGAAAGCTTTTGAGTTGTCGTTCCATTCCGAAAGACTCGAATGATCACGCAATCGGGGTCCTCAACGCACCCTCGAAAATCCTGCTCGGTCGAAATGACACTGATGCTCGACGGAACGGCAAACAATTTCCGCCATGAGTCTTGCCACCATTCGTCGAAGTCAGCTGTCTCGACTTCCCCCCATTGAGCATAGAAATCTCGGTCGACCTTCTGCGGCATAACCTTGAGAGCTTGCTTCAGGTATTCGAACCAAAGCCGATATGGCTCCATCCTGCCTTTTGGCAGCTGCCGAACGAGATCCCCTGAAAATGCCTTCCGAGCCATGAAGCTGATTCCAATGCCGAACAGATTTCGTAGCAAAACTCACTTTCCGAAATTTGCCAATAGATCCGGGGCAAAACTCTGATAGAGAGTATTTACCCAATGATATCAATAGCTTAAGTCGATAATCTCTGCTATAATGTATTTGCTCAATGAGAGAGCAAGACATTGAATCAGCAATCACGCTGCTCCCCCACTTCTTGCAAAATGAAAGAGATGAAAATGCCTATCGTAAATTTCGAACAGTATGAACTTATTACGCAAGTCGCCGAGACCATCGACCCTAACGAGAACCTCACTCCACAAATTAAAAAAATGCTGAAGACAAACAGTTCTCTCCAAGAAATCATCGACCGATCATTTTCCGGCAGCGTGGATGCATTAGCATCATTCATTGATGAGAACTCTCAGAGGACAAGCCTAATTGTCGGTTCTGTCTATGTGAATTGTAATGCTGACATCGAGATTGATTGTCCTGATCCATTGTCTGAAGAAGACGATCTCGAAGAATATATTCGAGATAAACTCGACCTTTCATACGCCCACATGTTTTCAGACGTAAGCATCGATTCGTCGAGCCTCGACATCGAAGAGCGTATCGAGATGCGTCCATACGAAGAAGTCGCTCAGCTAGTCTGAGCGACCCCTATATAATAACCAAGAAATTTGCCTATATTCGCAGATTTCTTCGTTTTGCATACTAAATACAATTAGATCACATAACGACTTGGAGCGGTCTTAATTCGGCTCTGATCAAAACACGGGATGGTGTCACGATCAAATTCGGTTCGGTGAGGAACTGTCCTTCTGTCCATTCGCCCGAAGACGGTGGTGGCTGATTGTAGACTTCTGTTTGAAGCCACAATCGCTCGAGATACTCGAACACAGATGTCTGGCTACGAGAGGGCAACGCTAAACACTTGCGACCCTCAAATCCTTGAACGTCGGTGAATAGGCTATCGAGGATTGCGCTGGTCAAGCAGAGCATAAAAGGAGACCGCCCAACCGCCCTTTCCTCTCACCAAGAGGTTGCTCTTATTCGCTGTGTCGATGGTCGCTATACGCAAGCCAAAGACGCCACTTATGCTGAGAGAAGCATAAGTGTGCCTCAAATCACTGCCGCAAATATTGGTCATGATTGTCGTGCTTCGCACGAGTCACTTCGTGACTGACTTATTTCAATCAATAAGTCTAGCGAGCAAAGCGAGCACTTGCGAAGCAAGTTACTTAAAACCAACCAATGAATATGAAAGGAAATACGAGATGAGAAACATTGATGACAAAATGAGGTTATTTAATATGTGCATCGATAAGATATCGAAAAACGTTTATGATCAAGACTTGAGGCTTGATAAATTAATCTCTGCATCGAACGCAATGAATGAGCTACAAAAAGCGATTGATCGATTGAAGAGATTAAGCCGTAATGAATTTGCACGAGACTCAGAAGAAGCTTTAGATCAAATTATAAAACTCGCTTTTGATCAGAACCAATAAAATCTAGGAAAAGGATTTATTTATGAGATACCAGAAACACCTAACCCATTTGACAAGCATACGCATGCCAATAATCCTAAGAGAAGAAGCTGAAACACATGCTCGATTTCAAGGGATGACATTCAGCGAGTTCGTTCGTCAATCGATTAATCGAAACATTCATGTTGCACGAGACATTGAAGAAGAAGTCGTTAAGCGAACATCGAGAGTAACGAGAGGTTATTCAGATGATCGATAAAGAAGTAAAAACCATCATGTCGCTTGGTTCATCAAAGATATTCACAATAGATCCAAGTCACAAAGATACGATCACTAAGACAACAATTGATGAGCTGATACGTGAAGCAAAGCGTCATCTTTCATCGAAGAAGAAAGTTCATATCGTTTTAGTTAAAGAATAAGGGGAATTAAATTGAAATCATTTTTTATAGAAAATCACGACAAAGAGCGTTTCCTATTGGAACGTCGATTGATGCTACTCTCGACACTCAACGACATTATGCACAATGACTCTCGATGTTACGTTGAGCTGCAGAGTGATCCTGATTTTCAGAATATTCAGTCGCAGTTTGAGAGTGTCCTGACACCAAGTGCTTTATGTCAGTCGATCAAGCAGATTTATCCTCCTGATCTTTTTTGATCGTTGTGTTTGCATCTTCTTTCGAACTTGAATCATCAGCGTCGAAAATGTCATAGAACTCGTTTTCTAGACAGAGTTCCGCAAGACGTCTTTGTTCTCGACGCCATTCAAGCATTTCTTTTATGGTTGGCATTTTTTGATCTATTCTTTGCTGTTTGTCATCGTTCATCTATTTTCTCTCTTTCTCATAGAGACAGCGAAGATAGTGATATCTCAATCAAATGGATATCGCTTTCCGCTGTCGCCGCTGTGCCGCTGTTCGCCCTTTGAGATACTCTTCGCTGTCGATGGGTTTACCGAAGTCTGACCGTAGAACTTTTCGAGCATTTCAATCGACGTGCCCATCTGCTTGGCTAGCAGAAATGCACTCGTCTCGTTCTCCAGACGCTTTGTCGCATAAAAGTGCCGCAACGAATAAATCGTTCTCGTCATTCCATTTCGCTCAAGTGGTATCTCTGCATAGTCCATTAGCGATTTGAATGATCTCTTAAACGATAGGATTGGTCGACCATCTCTGTGACAGACCACATATGCATCGATCTCGGGGGTCTCACCCAATTCTTGCACTCGCAGATCATAGAACCGTCGTACATACTCGTCTGCGCCAGGTTGAAAGACGACTTCTCTTGCACCTGTTTTGCCTTTGACCCAAGCGACCATCTGCGTCGCTTCGTCGAGCTTCATCGTTCGCAGATCGCTCCATCGCAGGTTTCGCAGTTCGCCGACCCGCATGCCTGTGTTCGCCAGTATCAGAAACACCTGCTGAGCAATGAACCTGTCTCGTCGTGTCGCTCGCTTCTCGCCTTCACGAACCCATGCTCGTGCTTGAGTATAGAATGTCTGCCATTCTGCACTGGTGAATGTTGAGCGTCTCTGTGGTTTGAACGAAGCTGTCTCTATCTCTGGAAGCGTCGTCACATAGCCACGCTGCTTAGCAAACTTGAAGACGGGGACCATACAGACCTTCTCTCGCTTCAAGCTCGCATTTGATGGTGGCTTGCGCTTGTAGTTCGTCCGTCGCCAGTCCCAGTACTCCGCAAAGTCTCTCGTCTTAATGTCTGTGATGCGCTTGGCTCCAAAATAGCCCAGCGCATATGAACGCACACGATCAATCGTGCTGTCCCATGAGCCGCCTTGTCGTGTTTGCCCTTGCAGTCGGACTGACTTCTCCCACTCGTCAAAGACCTGCTTGAATGTCTTTGAGTTGACCGAGCCGCCAGCCTTCACCGTGAAATAGAGTTCTTCGTAGAGATTTGTCGCAAAGACCTGAGCCTTGACTGCATCTGTCGTCTTGGTCGTGGCAATCTTATAGGCGTTGGCGTTGGGAACTCGAATGCGAGCCTGCCAGTTGGGGTTTTTCAGCCCCTCTCGCTTGTAGAGGATGATTCGTCCGTCGCCCCGAACATCGATTCGGTCGCTGTCTTCGCTCATGCAGCACTCCCTGTTTCAGCTGAGCTGACGATAAGGGAACCGCTCGGTTTGTGAAGCCTTTTTGTGAAGCTTTTGTATATAGAACAATACAAGAACAAATGAGATTGATCCCGTTTTGCCCAAGTCACAAGTTGTTGAAAATATTGAATAAAAATGGCGCACTCGACAGGATTCGAACCTGTGACCCCTGCCTTCGGAGGGCAGTGCTCTATCCAGCTGAGCTACGAGTGCATGCGCTGTTCGCGACGCGCTACATTTAGCTGATTGGCGGTGGCGCGGCAATGGCGAAAGACTGCGCCGAACGACCGGCATTTTCAGACGGCCGCTGGTTTGCGCAGGCGGCTCCAGATCCAGGGACCGGCGACGCCCAGGAAAGCGATGATCAGCAGCGTCAGTGACAATGGCCGAGTCAGGAAGATCGTCAGATCGCCCTGGCTGATCGTCATGGCTCGGCGGAATTCCTGCTCCGCGAGCGGTCCCAGGATCATGCCGATGATCACAGGCGCCGTGGGAAAATCAAATCGCCGCATGAGATAGCCCATGATGCCCATGGCGTAGAGCAGCAGGAGATCCACCACGGAACGGCTGATGCCGTAAGTGCCGATGGTCGCGAAGACGAGGATCCCTGCGTAAAGTAGCGGTTCCGGTACTTTCAGGATTTTCACCCACAGGCCCACCAGGGGCAGGTTCAACACCAGCAGCATCACGTTGCCGATGTAGAGACTCGCTATGAGAGACCAGACCAGCGCGGGCTGGGTGTCCAGCAATTGCGGGCCGGGATTGATGCCGTAACTCTGGAACGCTGAAAGCATGATCGCGGCGGTCGCCGATGTCGGCAGGCCCAAGGCCAGCATCGGCACGAGGACGCCCGCAGCCGAAGCGTTATTTGCAGCCTCGGGCCCGGCGACGCCTTCAATCGCGCCCACGGTGCCAAATTCATGCTGGTGTTTTGAAAAGCGCTTTTCCATCCAGTAGGACAGGAACGTCGGCACTTCCGCACCGCCCGCCGGCATGGCGCCGATGGGAAAGCCCACGAGCGAGCCTCGAATCCAGGCTTTCCAGGAACGGCCCCAATCGGCGGCGCTCATCCAGATGGAATCCTTGACTTCAAGTACTTCCGGCGGACCGGATTTTCCGTGGGCGGCGAGATAGAGCGTCTCGCCCACTGCAAAGAGGCCAACTGCAACAATCAGCACGTTGATGCCATCAAGCAGCTCTGTCACGCCGAAGGCAAAACGCGGTTGCCCGGTCTGCAAGTCGATGCCGATCATGCCAAGAAAAATGCCCACAACGAGCGCCGTGAGGCCACGCAGCGCGGAATTGCCGAGTACGGCTGATACAGTGACAAAGGACAAGACCATCAGCGAGAAATATTCCGCGGGTCCGAATTTCAGCGCGAAACGCACGATGGGCTCCGCCACAAATGTCAGTCCGATTGTCCCGATCGTGCCCGCGACGAACGAGCCTATGGCGGCCGTTGACAGCGCAGCCCCGGCGCGGCCGTTGCGCGCCATGCGGTTACCTTCGAGCGAGGTGACGATAGATGCGCTTTCGCCGGGTGTATTCAGGAGGATTGATGTGGTCGAGCCCCCATACATGGCGCCGTAATAAATGCCCGCAAACAGGATAAAGGCCGAGGTTGCATCGACCTTATAAGTGAGCGGTAAGAGAAGCGCGATGGTGAGCGCGGGGCCGAGACCGGGCAATACGCCGATGGCGGTTCCAACGGTCACGCCGACAAGGCACCACAGCAAGTTGATGGGCGTCAACGCCAATGAAAAGCCGTTGGCAAGATGGGCGAGCGTATCCATCAGATCAGGCTTTCAATAATGCCGCTGCCGATCTTGTAGCCGAGCACGCGATCGAAACCGACATAGGCCACAAGCGCCAGTGAGAATCCGATAGCCGCGTCGCGAATGGGCGTGCGGCTGCCAAAGCCCCGGGCGATGAGCACAAACATGGCTGTCGAAGCCAAAATGAAGCCGATATATTCAATCGCCGACACATTGATCAGCAGTCCGAGCGACACCCAGCCCAGCGCCGCCCAGTTCATGTTGTCTGGCGCATCTTCACTTTCGTGGGACCAGCCCCCGCGTAGCGCAGCAATGATCAGCAACACGCCTAGCACGAACAGCGCCGCCGCGATAAGCCAGGGAAACAGAGCGGGCCCCACCTGGGCATAGGCCGAATTATCGGGAATGACGCTCGCCTGCCAGCCAAGCACGACAGCGAGCGCAGTGACCCCGATGCCGATGGCCAGGTCTGCGCGAGACGCGCGGGCGCTATTATCCATCGCCTTACTTTTTCAAACCGAGGTCGGTCAGAATCGCGGTAATGCGGATCACTTCCTCATCGACATATTTTTTAAAGGCGTCGCCGGTCAGAAGTATGCCGTCCCAGCCCTTGTTCTCGAGTTCGTATTTCCAGCCGCTGCCTGCGGCCATTTTCTCGATCAGAGCAATGAGATCCTTGCGCTGCTCGTCACTGATGCCGGGGGCGCCGAAGACGCCGCGCCAGTTGGAAAGCTCTACATTCACGCCAGATTCTTTCAGCGTCGGCGCGTCAACATCAGACACCCGATTGGGCGAGGACACGGCCAGTGCACGTAATTTTCCCGCCTTGATCTGCTCAGCAAATTCGCCCACGCCGGATATGCCCGCTGAAACCTGATTGCCGAGCAACGCCGCCTGGGCGGGCCCGCCGCCGGAATAGGCGACATAGGCGACCTTGCGCGGATCGAGGCCCAGGGATTTGGCGATCATGCCCGCGAGAATGTGATCCGTCCCGCCAGCCGAACCGCCTGCAAAGGACACTTTCCCAACGTCCTTTTTCATCGCCTCGATGAGATCCTTGATGGTCTTGAACGGTGATTCCGCAGGCACCACGATCACTTCAGCCTCGCCCGTGAGGCGCGCGAGAGGAACGACCTGATTGAGGCCGACCGGGCTGTTGTTGGCGACCAGCGAGCCAACCATCACGAGCCCGCCGATCATGATCGTGTCACCCTGCCCTTTTTTGCTTGAAACAAAGACAGGCAATCCGACAGCGCCGCCAGCGCCAGGGCGATGTTCGACCCTGAAACTGCTGATGATGTTGTCCTTGCGCATGGCCGCTTCAATCGAGCGCGCTGTCTGATCCCAGCCGCCGCCTGGGGCCGCCGGTACGAAGATATTGAGGCTCGTCGGAGTAGCGGCAAAAACAGGCCCCCCCACAACGGCGAGCGCTGTGGACAAAAGGGCCAGGCGAAGCGTGTGGCGGCGTGTCAACATGATGCTTTCTCCAAAATCGCCGATCGTGTTTATCGCCCCTCGTGTAACTCGCACATGGGGCGAAGGTACGCTGCCTTACTTGATGGGAGGACGCGGCAGCGTGGATTCGCCGGGCTCGACGATGAATTCATAATCCAGCTTGTACCAGGGCGAGGCAACACCGGCTTTAGGCGCGGGTTCATCGTGGCGCTTGTAGTCGCCGAGCAGACGCGTCGTGACGCCGAATTGCGGATCCTTGTTCACGAGTTCGTCATCCTTGTCATAGACCTGCGAAATCATCGTCTTGTAGCCGGGTTTGACGATCATGACATGCAGATGTGCGGGACGGTAATGCTGGCGGTGCTGTGCTTTCAGCATTTTGCCAAGAGGACCATTGATCGGCAATGGATAGCCGGCGGGTTTGACCGACCAGAACCAGAACCTGCCGTCCTTGTCGGTTTTGAACATGCCGCGCAGGTTCATTTCAGCCTGTTCGGGATCCTGCTGTTCGTAGAGCCCTACGGGCGAGGAATGCCAGATATCGGCGTCGGCGCCAGCGACCGGATTGCCTTGGGGATCACGCACCACGGCTTCCACCAGCATGGCGGGGCCGGGCGTCGGCGAGCGCAACAGTGTGCCGCCATTTTCCACATCGGGCACGCCTTTGCGCCAGAACGGCCCAAGCAGGTTATGGGTGGTTTCTTCTTCCCCCATGTTGCCGTTGTTGAGCAGACAGACGAGTTGCGAAACACCCAGGGAGCCCGACATGACTGACGCTTCGTTGTGCGTATCCGACGAAGCCTGGCCGATGGCGTTCACGAATTCCAGCGCGAGCTGAAACTCCTTCTCGGTCAATTTCACATCGCGAACAAACGAATGGAGGTGCGTGACCAGCGAAACCATGATCTCGCGCAGACGCGGATCGGGAGTCTGTTTCATCGTTTCGACGACGACTTCGGTCAGATGTTTGTGATCCCTGACGATCATAGCTGCCTCCTGTTGTGTTGGTTTGGCGGTGATCTAATCCAAAGCGGGCGGTCACGTCGACAACAAAAAACGGCGGGACAATGCCCGCCGTCAAATTTTAATCTCCTTCGAGCCCTGGCTATTTCTTTTCCTTGGCCATGGCGTCCTTGATGACCGGGCTCCAGCGGGCCACTTCGCTTTCCACCAGTTTCTGAAGCGCCGCGCCTCCCCTGTCCGCGCCTTCGGGAACAACAGCTCCCAGTTCGTCGAGACGTTTGCGCGCATTGGGATCGTCGAGCGCCTTGTTCAGTACATCCTGCAGTTTGGCAGTGACATCAGCTGGCATTCCCTTGGGGCCAAACACGGCATTCCAGGCGCTCACCTGATAGGACGGCAGACCCGCTTCAATCGTCGTCGGCAGATCGGGCAAAGCTGGCGAACGCTTGGGTGTTGCGATGCCGTAGGCCTTGATCGCGCCGCCCTTGATCTGCTCGACCACATTGACGATCTGGTCGGTCATGAAATCGACCTGGCCGGCGATCAAGTCGTTCAAGGCCGGTCCGGTGCCCGTATAAGGCACGAGTGTCGATTTCGCGCCAGGTATCATGGAAACGAGCAATATCCCGGTTGTATGCGAGACTGACGCAGTGCCAGCATAGGCCTGATTGGCCTTGTCGCCTTCTTTTGCGACCCATGCGACGAATTCCTTGAGATCTTTTGCCGGATGGTTCTTCTTGGCGACGATGATGATCGGCGTACCTGCCGCGTTGCCAATAGGCGTAAAATCGGTGGCCGGGTTGTATTTCAAATTGGGATAGAGCGCCGGAGCTACACCGTGGGTGCCCATGTGGCCCATCATGATAGTGTAGCCATCGGGCTTTGCGCCTGCCGCCCGGGTGATGCCGGTGGTCCCGCCCGCGCCAGCGACGTTTTCTATCACGATCTGTTGACCGAGAAGACGCGACATCGGATCGGCAACGATACGTGCGATTACGTCGGTCGGGCCGCCCGCCGCGAAAGGCACGATCATGGAGATGGGCCGCGTAGGATAGTTTTGTGCGTTGGCTGGCAGGCCAAGCGCAAGCGTCATTCCCACAACCGCAGAGGTCATTCTTAACATTATCGTTCCTTCTAATAGGTTCTGCCCGCTTGTCATACCCGCGGGACTTTCGTTGGTTGCGGGCGCTTACGCAACCATATAGTGCAAAATGGCGGCACTTCTAGGTGCCGCCATTGTGACTTTAGACTAATAAGGGGAAAGCCGCGCGGACTTATTCCACAAAGACTTCTTCGCGTTTGGCCCGGATACTGGGCATGGCCGCAATAATGAGCAGCAATACTGCAATCGCCAGCAGCACAGCCGATACCGGACGTTCCACAAAGGTCCAGAAGCTGCCGCGTGACAGGATCATCGCCTGACGGAACTTTTCCTCCATCAGCTTGCCCAGCACGAAGCCCAGCAACATCGGCGCGGGCTCGTAACCGAACTTGATCAGCAGGTAGCCAACAAATGTGAAGAAGGCGCAAGACAGCACATCCTCCATGGCGTTGTTCACCGAATAGATGCCGATGCAGCAGAAGATCAGAATCGCCGGGAACATCATACGATAAGGCACTTTGAGCAGCTTCACCCACATGCCGATCAGCGGCAGGTTGATGATCACCAGCATCGCGTTGCCGATCCACATGGAGGCAATCATGCCCCAGAACAGGTCCGGGTTCTTGGTCATGACCTGCGGGCCGGGGATGATGCCGTGAATCGTCATCGCGCCGACCATGAGCGCCATAACGGCATTAGGAGGAATACCGAGGGTGAGCAGCGGGATGAAGGCTGTCTGCGCACCGGCATTGTTGGCGGATTCGGGACCGGCGACACCTTCGATAGCGCCTTTGCCGAAACGGCTCGGATCTTTCGCGATCTTCTTTTCGATTGTGTAGGACGCAAACGGCCCGAGCACAGCGCCATTGCCCGGCAGAATGCCGAGAAGGCCGCCGATGAACGTGCCGCGCAACACAGCCGGGGTCGCTTGTTTGATTTCGTCCCAGGACGGCAGCAGCTTGCCAATCGCCGTACGCACCACATCGCGAGCTTCCGGCGTATCCAGGTTACGCAGGATTTCGGCGAAACCGAAAATGCCCATGGCGAGCGGGGTAAAGTCCAGACCATCCGACAGGTTCTGGATGCCAAGCGTAATGCGTTCCTGACCTGTCTCAAGGTCAGTGCCAATGGTCGACAGCAGCAGTCCCAACAGCACCATCAGAATGGCCTTGTAGACTGAACCTTGCGCCAGAACGGTGGAGAACACGAGGCCCATGACCATCAGCGAGAAATATTCAGCGGGGCCGAACAATTGCGCCAGTTTCGTGAGCGGCTCGCCCATAGCAGCGATAAAAATCGTGGCGACAGTACCGGCGAAGAATGAGCCCAGCGCAGCAACGCCGAGTGCTGTTCCGGCGCGGCCCTGTTTCGCCATCTGGTGACCATCCAGGCAGGTCACGACCGCAGTCGCCTCACCGGGGATGTTGACCAGAATGGCTGTGGTCGATCCACCGTATTGTGCGCCGTAATAGATACCTGCGAGCATGATCAGCGCGCCGGTTGGCGGCAAGCCGAATGTAATCGGCAGCAGCATGGCGATGGTTGCGATGGGGCCGACGCCCGGCAGAACGCCGATCAGCGTGCCAATCATACAACCGAGAAAACAAAGGCCGAGGTTCTGCAACGTCAGAGCGACGCCAAAACCGTGGTAGAGGTTTGCAACAAGAGTTTCCATGTTCCCGACCCCTTACCAATAATTCGCGATGACAGGGATGGGCAGATTCAGCATGTACTTGAACAGGAATATGCAGACTGCTGTCATGATGACGCCGAAAATCGTGGTCTCCACGATACGCGTTTCCGGACTTGCAAACGAGGCGACGATCATCGCGACTGGTCCTGCCGCGATCAGACCCACGCTGCGGATCAAAACAGCGAAACACAATATTCCGGCGATGATAAAGAACGGGCCGCGCAAGGCGAATAGTGGAACCATCGGGCCATTCTTGTCCAGAAAGCCCATGATCGAAAGGATCAATCCACCGACGACGAGCATGACGGCGACGGCGCGAGGCAACATGCCTGGCCCGACAGCCCGCAATGTACCCATCGGCAGATCACTCGATTGCCAGACAAAAAACAGGCCTATCAACATAAGGAATATGCCCGCAGCAATCTCCTGCCTCATGGGGATACTCAACCCCAATTGTTTCTTCGCTTCAGCCCCCTGGTCCGACATAGGCCCCCTCCTGTCTCTCAACGCTGCACGCCTGTTCCCGTTTTTTTCAGGACGCGCTTACTATTCACTATGTCACCACGTTGCCGTGCGCAAATCGAATCTTGCACCGACCCCGTATTTATACGGATACTTGGCGATGTGATGTTCCGCTGCCACACTTTGGCGCGCAGATCAGCTTTTTCAGGCTTTATCTCATCGAAATTTTAAAAAAGGCGGCGGACCAGCCCGCCGCCCTGTGCCGTCAGGCCGATAGATCAGCCCACATGCTTTGCGAAGAGTTCATAGGTGCGCTTGCGGGCGAGTTCGGCCGATTCCTGATGCCAGGATGCGCGCTCGTCGCAATTGAAGCCATGACCGGCCGGATACACGTAGACCGGCATGTCCGGCTGCGCCTTCTTGACCTTCTCCACGACTTCCATGGAAATCGAATGATCCGTCTCACCAAAATGGCAGATGGTCGGGATTTTCGGCTTCTGATCGCACATCGCGCCAACGCCACCGCCGTAATAGCTGGATGCCGCCGCTAGACCGGGCAGGTTCACGGCCGCAGCGTAAACCAGCGTGCCGCCCCAGCAATAGCCGACGATGCCGACTTTGCCTGCGCCCTTCACGTGATCAATCGCTGCCTCAATGTCCATAAGCGTCTTTGGCAATTCGGTCTTGGCGCGAATGTCCATGCCCTTTTTCGGGTCATCGCCGGAATAGCCGAGTTCCACATTCGGCTCGACGCGATCATACAGCGCCGGGGCGATGGCGAGATAACCCGCCGCCGCATATTTGTCAGCGTCGGCGCGGATATGCTGATTGGCGCCGAAGATTTCCTGCAGGACGACAACAGCGCCCTTGGGCGTGCCGGCAGGCTTGGCGACATAAGCGCCGATCTTGACCCCGTCCTTGCATGTCAAAGTAATATGCTCTCCCATGATATCCTCTTTCCTTTTTTGAACGCCTTACGCAGCGTGTGAATTCTCGAAACCCTGGGCACGAGACTGGCCGGGCGGGCGCATAAAAGAGCATTGGAGAGAACTTTGCCAGCAATTTTTGTGAGCGCCCTGGAGTTCAGTCCGCATGAGCCGCCGGAGCTGCAGGCTGGGGCCCTGTCCGGCGCGGCGGCTTGCGCATCATCAGGATCAACGCAATCGCGGGGAGCGTCATCCAGAACATAATCAGATAGTCGTTGGAATAGGCAACAACCAGCGACTGACGTCCGATTTCACTGTCGATTGCGGCGCGCCCGCGCGGATTGGCCAGGTTCCAGAACAGATATGCTCCGCCGGTTTGAGCAAGACGGCTGAAAGGCGTCAGGGTTTCGGATATCTGCGCATGCATGACCTGCTGGGTCGCGGTCAACATTGTTGCAACAATCGATACGCCGATGGCGCTTCCGACATTCCTGATCAGGCTGAACAGCGCCGCTCCGTCCGTGCGATATTGCGGCGGCAGGGTTGCAAAGGAGATTACCTGCAGGGGAATGAAAATAAATCCAAGTCCAATGCCCTGCAGCGTTGTCGAAAACACCAGTTCGAACGCCGCCACATCGGGTGTCCACCGCGACATCTGCCAAAGCGATCCGGCCAGCAAACTCACGCCGAAAACCATGATGATGCGCGGCTCGAAACGGTCAACGATGCGCCCTGCGATCAGCATCGCGAACATCACACCGGCCCCGCGCGGCGCCAGTAAAAGTCCGGTGTCCCACGCCGAATATCCGGCCATGGATTGCAGATAGGGGGCCAGCAGCGCAACGCTGGCAACCAGGACAGCGCCGATGGCGAACATTGTGCTGAGCCCCGCCGTAAAATTGAAATCGCGAAAGATGCCGGGCGGAATGAGCGGATTGGGAGAGAGCCAGACATGGACGAGAAAGAGATAAAGCCCCAGACCTGATATCACGGCGTAGGCGATGATTTCGCCGGACTCGAGCCAGTCATTATGAGCCCCGCGATCCAGCATCAACTGGAATGCGCCCAGGCCCACGGCCAGAATGGCAAAGCCGGTCCAGTCGAAGCGTAAAGCCTGATCAGGCGCACGATCCTTCAGAAACAGACCCAGCCCCGCAATAGCGGCAAGACCAAACGGCAGATTGATAAAAAAACAATAGCGCCAGTCAAAGGCATCGGTGAGATAGCCGCCCAAAGTCGGCCCGATAATCGGCCCGACCATCACGCCCATGCCCCACATGGCCATAGCCTTGCCGCGCTGGCTCATGGGATAGACATCCATCATGACAGATTGCGAGAGCGGCACGATGGCTGCTCCAGTTGCGCCCTGAACAACCCGGTAGAACACCATTTGCTCGAGGCTCATGGCGAACCCGCATAGCACCGATGAAAACGTGAAGCCGCCAAGGCAGATCACGAATATGCGTTTGCGTCCGAAACGCGCTGCCAGCCACGCCACTGGCGCGGTCATAACTGCCGCAGCCACGATGTATGAGGTCAGGACCCAGGTCACCTGATCAAGCGTGGCCGAGAAAGTCCCCTGCATATAGGGCAGGGCCACGTTGGCGATGGTCGAATCCAAGGTCTGCATCAACGTTGCAGCAATCGTACAAATAACGATCAGGCCGCGATGGGGCGGCACTCTGAATTCTGCTGGCGCAGGCGCGTTCATCGTCTATTTGTGCCCGCTGCCGGCAGCCGCGAGTTTTTCCATCCAGCCCAGATCGACCGGCGGCTTTGAGATGCCGAGCATCTGCCAGAGATCACTGATGCCGCGCTTGTGTCCGGTGTCGATCGTCACGACTGTGCTCATGCCCGCGCGCAGCGGCGGATCGCCGGGCTTGCGTTCAATTGCGATGCGCACGGGAATGCGTTGCACGACCTTCACCCAATTGCCGCTGGCGTTCTGCGCCGGCAGGATCGAAAACTCTGACGCCGTCGCTGGAAAGATCGATTCGATATGGCCGCTCCACACACGCCCGGGATAGGTATCGAGCGTGATTTCCACGGGATTGCCGTTACGCGCGAAGGTCAGATCGGTTTCCTTCATATTGGCTTCGATCCAGACATTGTCCTTGGCGATCAGGCCGACTGCGCCCGTATTGGTCAGCGCGGCGGTCGCAGCGACCAGAAAGGTCCCCGGCTGCAGGGATTCAACTGACGTGACAGTTCCCGCAAACGGCGCATGCACCTTGGTTCGCTCAAGCTGTCGCTGCGCCTCTGCCACGCGCGCCTGAGCCTCCAGAAATTGCGGATGGACTTCGATTGCGCGATTGGCGTCCCCGCCCAGCCGCGTGAGCGCAACCTGCGCGGCCTGTTGCAAGGATTTGAAACGGCTCTCTTCGGCGGCGAGCTGAAAGCGGGTCTGATCATAGTTTGCCTGCGATCCCGCATCGCGCCGCGCCAGCGCCGCTGCGCGATCGAAGGCCGAGCGCGCTTGCGAAACCAGAGCTTCTTGCGCCGCGATATCGCTACGCAACCGCACATAATCCTTACGCGCGGCGTCGAGGGTAAGCCGTACCTGATCCAATTGTGCCTGCGCTGCGGAAACCGCTATTTCAAATTGCCGGGGTTCAAGATTGAACAGCAGCCGGCCAGCTTCGACATCCTCGCCCTGTTTCACGTTGACGGATGCGACGATGCCGGACACATCCGTGGACACCATTAATTTTGCCGCGCGCACATAGGAATTGTCGGTGGAAACGAAACGCCCGCCTCGCAGCCACATCACGGCTGCGGCTACGACCACCACCGCGATTCCGCCGAGCATCATGACAGCGCGCAGAAATGCACGGCCGCGGCGTGTTGGTTGAGGGACAGGGGGAGCGGCTGGTTTAGCCTGTTGCTGCCTGTCATCACGGGCAGCCGGTTGCGGCGGCCCGGGCAAAGCTGGCGGCGGCGTGTCTCGCGGTTCGCGCAGGTCTACGACTTTGGGGATTTCCTTGGCGGCATCGTTGGCAGGTTCCTTGGCCGTTTCCTTCGCGGAGGCTTTGCCCGGTTCACGCGGGGCATTGGCAGAGGCCCTCATGACGCTGCCCTTCGGCCAGAGGATTGCGTCACCTCAAGGAGATCAGTCTTCAGAGCAAATAGCGATGCCGTCAGTTGTTGCAATTGCTCGCCGCCAACCGCTTTCTCCATCGAAATTGCCAATTCAGCCCGGTATTTGTGAATTTCCGCCAGAACCGGAGCCGATGCCGGCTGCAGGTGCAACCGTTTGATCCGCCTGTCTTTCGGGTCGGCGCGCCGCTCGACCAATCCGCGCGTTTCCAACCGGTCCACGAGACGGGCCACCGTGATGGGTTCAACTTCGACCAACGCGGCCAATTCATTCTGGGATAAGCCGGGCTCAAGCTCCAGCCAGGCCAGAATAACCCACTGAGCGCGCGTCATTCCACTATGGCGCGCGCGCTGATCCGCGCGCGTCCGCATCAGCCGGGCTACATCGTAAAGCAGGAAAAGGGGGTCTTTCTCGAGATTATGAGCCATTCGCGGAACTTGTACCCGTTTTTAATAACCTGCAATATAATAACGCACGTTAGAGCCTCTTGCAAAACTCTTCGGGGGATTCGCCAGCTTGGGGCTGATTTTGCCGGATAGCGCTGTTTCCGGGCGTTCGCCATACCGTTCTGGCCTTGCATGGCCCATTTTCCGTGATTGCGGACGCGCGGCATCCGCCGCTTGCGCG
>CANJJI010000098.1 GCA_947474545.1 Beijerinckiaceae bacterium
CCTTGCTGTCCCAGATATCCTCTTCGCCCCAATAGGCTGAGGGCTGCAGGATTTTGACCGAGCCTGCATTGCCCGGCCCCAACGCCAATGGCATGTCCTTTGTCGTAGGAAGCGTGAAGCTTGAGGCGACATTCTTCACCGGATCGAGAATCGGCATTTCATTGCAGGCGTGTTCGCACTGGCCGTAGAGGGGACCATAGGCGTTGACCGTAGGATTGCGGCGATCGCTGGCGATGAGATCGTGCAAATATTGCTTCTCGTTATGCCAGTCACGCAGCGTCACGACGATATTACGTTCGACCCCCTGCGGGCGCTCCGGCTTGTTCTTTGGCGTTTCGCCGTTGGCGACGCGCTGAGTCCAGTCGCCGAGATATTTGAGCGGCACGGAATTCAATTCGCCCGCCATGAGGTTTACCATGCTCTCGCCCGCCTGCCCGGACTGAATGCGGCGCATCCAGGCTTCCTCGTGATTGGCAAATTCGCCGAACGCCTTAGGGATTGTGCGCGTAGCGAGTTGGCCAAGCTGATGGCAGCCGACGCAGCCATTGTTTTTCATGATGTTGAGATAGCGCGGCAGAGTGATGTTCTTGGGCAGATCGCCATTGCCGCCGAATTCGCTCGCCGGCGGCAGTTTCATCATCGTGTACCAGTAAATCGCCGGATAATATTTCGCCGCTTCCGCCTCGCTGGGCGCGACCACGGCGCTATGATTGACGATCTTTCCGGGTTCGCTCTTGACCTTTGCGGAATCCATCAGCCCATAGCCGCGCACCCACACCTCGTAATTGGCCTTGGGTAGGTCGGGGATGACATAGCGGCCCTGATCGTCGGTCACCACGCTGCGAATGAAGCGCACGCCGAGTTCGCGGGTTTCCGCGATCACCCAGACGCCGGCTTCCGGCCCTTTCGAGCTTGTGACGACACCGCCGATGTCATCATTGTCGATGGCGGGGGCAGTTTGCGCCTGCGCCGTCAGCGGCAGAGCCCACAGGCTGGAAACCACGGAAATGCTCGCCGCAAGGCGGCGCAAGATTGAAGATGGCATATTAAATCCCTCCCAGGAAATGGCCGCCTACCCCTGTAACGGCCACGGAGGAGATTTTACACGATTTAGGGACAGGTCAAAATCACCCTGGCTATCTCAATCCGCCCCACACATCATGTGCAACCTCAACGGCCAGCGCGAGCTTACGCTTCTGCATATCTTCAGTGAGTTTGTTACCGGGTGCGGAACTTGCAAAACCGCATTGCGGGCTGATGCACAGTTGATCCAGCGGGATGAATTTCGCCGCTTCGTCAATGCGCTTCTTCAGAATGTCCTTTGTTTCCAGCGCCGCTTCTTTAGACGAAATGAGACCCAGTACGACGCGCTTGCCATTGGGCACAAAGCGCAGCGGCGCAAAATCGCCGGCGCGTTCGGTATCATATTCCAAAAAGAATCCGTCGACCCCGGAGAGATTGAACATGGCGTCGGCAATCGGCTCATAGCCGCCCTCAGCCATCCACATGCTCTCGTGATTGCCGCGGCAGGTATGCATCGTGACGCCCAGAGTGCCGGGGCGGTTCTCGATAATACCGGCAATAATGCGCGCATAGGTTTCGGGCAGCTTTTTGGGATCGAGACCGTCGCGCGCGGCCTGGGCGCAGATATTTTCGTCACATAGATTGGCGAAGGAGACGTCATCGAGTTGCAAATAGTTGCAGCCTGCCTGCACGAAATCGGCGATCTCGATCTGGTATGCCCTGGTGATATCAGCCCAGAATTCGTCCTGATCGGGATAGGCCGCATCGGCGACAACCTTGCGGCCGCCGCGCATGTGCATATAGGTCGGCGAGGGAATGCACATTTTCGCCTGCGCCTTTGTATGCGCTTTCACATAGGCGAAATGATCGATCATGATCGGTTTCGCGCGCTTCACCTTGCTGGTTACAGCGAGCATGGACGAGGTCGTCGACGTCGCGCCGCCCTTGCCCTTGAAACTGACGGCATAATCGCTTTTCGTCGCCTCAATACCTTCAAAGCCACTGAGGAAATCGACGTGCCAGATGGCGCGGCGGAATTCGCCGTCCGTAACAGCGGGCAGGCCAACTGATTCCTGCAGCGCAATGGCTTCAAGAATGGCGCGATCTTCGATGGCGCGCAGCGCGGTGGCCTCAACGCGGCCAGCGGCGAATTGTGCCCGGGCTTCTTTCAGATAGGCCGGGCGCAAGAGGGAGCCGACGTGATCGGCGCGATAGGGAGGGACTGGCATGATGATCTCAATTGGGGACAGAAGAACTGACATAGGGCACAAAAGCAATTAACTCAAAACAGCCCCTCCACATTGCCGTCCTTGTCCAGCCCGATCCGCATGGCGGCGGGCTCGCGCGGCAGGCCGGGCATGGTCATGATGTCGCCGCAGATGGCGACGGCAAAGCCTGCGCCTGCGGACAATTTCACCTGTTTCACAGGCACTATATGGCCAGAAGGCGCACCGCGCAGATTTGGGTCAGTCGAGAACGAATATTGCGTTTTGGCGATGCACACGGGGAGATTGCCGAAACCCAAATCCTCAAAGCGCTTCAAATCCTCTGCCGCACTGCCCTGCAATTCGATATCTGCTGCGCCGTAGATGGATTGCGCGATTGTCCTAATTTTATCTTTCAACGGCAGTATGTCTTCGTAAAGCGGTTTAAATCTTGCCGCACCGCTATCGGCAAGTTCTGCAGCGGTGCGCGCCAAGGCTTCGCTGCCCTTCGATCCGTCGGCGAAATGTGTTGCTATATGCGCGGGAACGCCGATCTTTTCGCCGCAGGCTTTCAGCAGGAAATCGAGTTCGGCCTGCGTGTCCGTGCCAAAGCGGTTGATGCCGACAACAACGGGCACACCAAATTTCCGGATATTGCCAATATGGCGTTCAAGATTGGCCAGGCCTTTCTCAAGCGCCGCAATATTCTCCTGAGCGAGATCGGCGCGCGCCATGCCACCATGCATTTTGAGCGCACGCACAGTCGCGACAACGACGGCGGCGGAAGGAGCGAGACCTGCCGAACGGCATTTGATATCGAAGAATTTTTCTGCGCCGAGATCCGCGCCGAAGCCTGCTTCCGTCACCACATAATCAGCAAGGCTGAGCGCCGTGCGCGTCGCCATGACTGAATTGCAGCCATGCGCAATATTCGCGAACGGACCGCCATGCACGAAGGCTGGCGTGCCTTCCAGCGATTGCACGAGATTGGGCTGCAGCGCATCTTTCAGCAGCACTGTCATCGCGCCTGCGGCCTGCAGGTCATTCGCTGTGACCGGCTTGCGGTCGCGCGTCCAGGCGACGACGATGCGGCCAATGCGCTCTTCGAGATCGTCGAGATCGCGGGCGAGGCAGAATATCGCCATCACTTCAGAGGCGACAGTGATGTCGAAGCCATCCTCGCGCGGAAAGCCATTGGCTACGCCGCCGAGCGAAGACGTGATCTGCCGCAGCGCGCGGTCGTTCATGTCGAGCACACGGCGCAACGATACGCGGCGCGCGTCAATGTTCAGGGCATTGCCCCAATAGATGTGATTGTCGAGCATGGCGGCGAGCAGGTTATGGGCTGCGCCGATGGCATGAAAATCGCCGGTGAAATGCAGGTTGATGGCTTCCATCGGCACAACCTGCGCATAGCCACCCCCGGCTGCGCCGCCCTTCATGCCGAAACAGGGCCCTAGCGAGGGCTCGCGCAGGCAGATCGCCGCGCGCTTGCCCAAGCGGCTGAGGCCATCGCCGACACCCACCGTCGTTGTGGTCTTGCCCTCGCCCGCAGGCGTTGGCGAAATCGCGGTGACAAGGATCAGCTTGCCCTGCGGCCGGCCTGTCAGCGAGGCGATAAAGTCCTTGTCGACCTTGGCAATGTGGCGGCCATAGGGGTGGAGGGAGTCTTCGGGGATGCCAAGTTTTGCAGCAATCTGGCCGATCGGCGCGGTTTTGGCCGCACGGGCAATTTCAATATCTGGCAACACTGGCGTTTCCCCTCCCCCGGATTTTCTGACCCCCGGCCTGCAGTGAAGATTGCAGACCCAGGGCTCCAAACGTCAAGCCGTAGGCGCGTACTTTATGGGGCGCCAAACACAGTGGCGTTGAACTCACGAAGTCTTGATCTGCCCCTTACTCGCTCTCTTTTGAAATGATCTATTTCTGATCCAGCGCAAAGCGCGCGGGGCGGGCGTTATTTATATGAGACCATCCGCCACCCCGTCGGGCCTCGCACCTCGACGAAATCCGGGATATATGCTTTCATGAATATGCACTGCAGGCCGCTTCCCCAAGACTGGGCCCGGCCCCGCACGCCGGGCGCCATTGGAGCCGGAAGCGACGAGGACGGGTTGGGGATGGATTACAAGCGTTACTTTGATCAGGCCATCGGCAGGCTGCGCGATGAGCGCCGCTACCGTGTTTTTGCCGACCTGGAACGCAATCCGGTCCGGTTTCCTGTGGCCAAATGGTATCCGGACGGCGTGGAAAGCGGTCACGCGCAGGATGTCCTGATCTGGTGTTCGAACGATTATCTGGCCATGGGCCAGCATCCTGCCGTCATTGAAGCCGCCGCCGAGGCGGTGCGCCTCTACGGCGCAGGCGCAGGCGGCACGCGCAATATTTCGGGCACCAACCATCCACTGGTCAAGCTTGAAGCGGAACTGGCGGGTCTCCATCGCAAGGAAGCCTGCCTCGCCTTCACTTCAGGCTGGATTTCCAATCTGGCGGCTCTGGGGACAATCGGCCAGCTCCTGCCCGATTGCCTGATCCTTTCGGACGCACTGAATCATAATTCCATGATCGAAGGCATCCGCCGTTCCGGCTGCCCGAAACAGATTTTCCGCCATAACGATACCGAGCATCTGGAAGAACTGCTCAAGGCGGCAGGCAAGGAACGGGCGAAAATCGTCGTGTTCGAAAGCCTGTATTCGATGGACGGCGATATCGCCCCAGTCGCGAAAATCGCGGAACTCGCCAAAAAATACAATGCCCTGACCTATGTGGACGAAGTCCATGCGGTGGGCATGTATGGCCCCCACGGCGGCGGCATCTGCGAGCGCGAAGGTGTAATGGACCAGATCGACATTATCGAGGGCACGCTGGCCAAGGGCTTTGGCACGCTGGGCGGCTATATCGCGGCAGACGCGAATATCTGCGACGCCGTGCGCAGCTATGCGCCTTCGTTCATTTTCACGACCGCGCTGCCCCCGGCGCTGGCGGAAGCGGCGCTGGCGGCTGTCAGGCATCTGCGCCATTCGGATGCAGAACGAATTGCCCATCAGCGCGCAGCCCAGCTGACCAAATCCGCGCTTGAGGCGGCGGGCATTCCTGTTATGCCTAACACGTCGCATATTGTGCCGGTGTTCGTTGGCGATGCGGAGCTTTGCAAGGAAGCCAGCGACCTGCTGCTGGAGAAACATTCAATCTATATCCAGCCGATCAATTATCCGACAGTTTCGCGCGGCACCGAGCGGCTTCGCATCACGCCGACGCCACGCCATACGGAAGAACATATTGCGGGGCTGGTTGATGCCTTGGTGGCGGTTTGGAAGGAGCTCAATCTGCCGCTGTTTGAGCCAATCCCGCAGCATGTGATCGCATTCGGGCCGGTGGCCGCGGAATAGAAATCCGGGCAATGTATTCTGGATTTACAGTCTGGGCTTACTCTCTGCCGGCCATAGGATCTTGGCAGCAACCGACGCCACGGCCATGCCAGCCAGTTGCGCGATGATGAACGCGACGACACTGGAAGGCGCTATTCCGGCAAATGTATTGGACATCGACCGCGCAATCGTCACAGCAGGATTTGCGAATGATGTCGAAGCCGTGAACCAGTAGGCCGACGTAATATAAAGTCCCACTGCATAGGGAACGGCCTGCGGCGCACGCGCCACACACCCAAATATCGTCATCAGCAGACCCAGGGTCGCGACAAATTCGGAAAACCATTGCGCGCCGCCTGTGCGCAGTTTTTCAGATATCTGCATCACAGGTAAATCGAACATCAGGTGAGCAGCCCATACGCCTGCCACCGCAGCCACAAACTGCACGCTGATATATGCGGCGCAATCCCGCCATGAAAGTTCGCCCCTTGCCGCAAAGGCAATACTGACTGCCGGATTGAAGTGTGCGCCGGAGACAGGGCCAAATATCAGGATCAATACGACGAGCATTGCGCCTGTCGATATTGTGTTACCGAGCAATGCGATGGCGACATTGCCGCCCGCAAGCTTGTCTCCCATGATGCCGGAGCCAATGACTGTTGCGAGCAGAAAGGCCGTGCCTAGCGCTTCAGCGATCAGCCGGGCCGGCAGATTTCCCTTCATGTCTCAGCCCTTCTGTGGCGCGCGGGTTGAGCCTTCCATTTGGCCAATATCTGTCAGGTGCGAGTCCAGGGTGAGTTTGTCGAGACTCGCCAGAGGAAGCGCCACAAAAGCCGCAATACGATTACGCATGAACCGGAAGGCTTGATTGAATGCGCGCAGCTTGTCGATGTCAGATCCTTCAACAGCCGCAGGATCTTCGATGCCCCAATGCGCAGTCACCGGCTGTCCTGGCCAGAAGGGACAGGCCTCGCCAGCGGCATTGTCACAAACGGTGAAGACAAAATCCATGCGGGGCGCAGCGGGTTTTGCAAATTCATCCCAGCTTTTCGAGCTCAAATTGTCGACCGGATAATCATTTTCGGCGAGCACCCTTAATGCATAGGGGTTGATAACGCCCTTGGGCTGGCTTCCTGCCGAATAGGCATGAAACCTGCCTTCCCCAAGTTTCCGCAATATCGATTCGGCCAGCACAGAACGCGCAGTATTTCCCGTGCATAGAAACAGCACGTTGAAAATTCGATTGCTCATGAGCAGGTTCCTTTTGCTTTATTGTCCTGCGGGCAGCACGCTGTGAGTTCGGCAATCAGCGGCGCACATAATTCCTGGCTGCCGCCGCAACAATCCCTGAGCAGATAGAGCGTAAGTTCACGCAGCTGGCCCATTTCAGCCCGGTAAATGATCGAGCGCTGGGCACGGTTGCCTTGCACCAGACCTGCGCGCGCAAGTATGGCCAGATGTGCGGACAACGTGTTTTGGGGGACGGCCAGCCGCCGCGCGAGGTCGCCCGCCGCAACGCCCGCAGGCTCGTGTTGCACCAGCAGGCGAAAGGCTTCCAGCCTGGTGTGCTGGGCCAATGCTGCGAGGGCTGCGATTGCTGCTATTGCATCCATATATCCAGACTAATAGATATATGTGACAGACTCAAGACAGTGCCAAGTCATGGCTTGGAATCCAGCTCATCTTCACCCTACAAGTGCGAAGGTGACAGATTCACGCCGGTCCCATTGCTAGGAGCTTGGTTTTGCGCAGGGCTGAAGCACATGCCGGTTTGCAAACGGCCGTGATCACTATTGCGGGCGAGCATCTGCTCGCTGATCCTTCCGGTGCGCTCTGGCATGAAGGAGCGCGAGCGCTCGTTGTTGCCGATCTGCATTTTGAAAAAGGCTCGGCCTACGCGGCGCGCGGCCAGTTCCTGCCGCCCTATGACACAGCCGCGACTTTGGCCCGGCTTGCCGCGTTGATCCTGCGTTACGCGCCCAAACTGGTTATCGCGCTTGGGGATTCGTTTCACGATGCGCGCGCGGGCGAACGCATGGCCGCCTGCGATTTCCAAGCCCTCAGCGCGCTCATGCAGGGCCGTCAATGGATATGGATTGCCGGCAACCACGACCCCGCAATCCCTTCGGGTCTTGGCGAATTGCAGGACGAGTTTGGAACGGGATCGCTAACGTTCCGGCATGAGCCCAGGGAAGGTGAATCGCATGGCGAAATCGCCGGGCACCTTCACCCTGCCGCGCGGGTCGTTTCGCCTTCCGGAAGCCTGCGCCGCCGTTGTTTTGTCAGCGATGGAATACGCTGCATATTGCCCGCGTTCGGGGCATTCACGGGTGGGTTGAATATAAGAGACAAGGCTTTTGCGCCGCTCTTCGGCGCACGGCCTGTGCTGGCCCATGTGCTGGGCCGTGATCGTGTTTACCTCGTAAGCGCGAGACAATGCGTCGGCGATTAACCGCGGCAGGCGCGGATATCGCGGTCGCGATGCGTTTATTTTGATCCGGGCTGTGACGCGCCGGGCGCGGGGCCTCAGGAGCAGGCCGGGGCTCCTGAGGTTTCAGCACTTATGCCGGGTATCTCCAGTTCAAAAACGAGCGGCTGACACTGGGCATCGAAAGCGCATGCGCCGAGATCAACGTTCAATATACGTCCCCTTGGCGCACGATTTGTCTTGAGATCAATCCTCAGGGGGATCTGGAAATAGGTCCCTTCCCCTCGGTAGGTATAGGGTAGCTTATCCGAAAAAGCCCGTGCTGCCTGCCGGTCCGCATTAAACTGGACGCCATATTCGGACGACACTTTCCAACCTTCCCTGGCTCCCACGCAAACGGTCAGTTGATCTTTCGTCGCGTGCAGCGACACGGATATGCCGCCCTTCTCGCTCCGGCTGCCGGCACAGGCGACCGCAGACATCAGCCCCCATGCAACATACGCTGATATAAACATTGCCCATGCTTTCATGGCGGCGGACGCTCCAGAATGGATTTCAAAAGTAAAAATAACCGCTGCCTCAATATCGTTAAACCCGGCTCGTAGCAAAGCTGGACGCGCATAGCAGCAATTCCCGGAACAAGCTTTGCTGTGCGAACACTGGGGGTTATGAGTATCCTATCATTGGAATTTTGATATTGGGGGAACCTATGAAACGCGGTCTTCTTGTTGGAATGGCGCTCTTCAGCGCGCTCAGCATTTGTCCGGTGGCGGGTTTCGCCAAGGATGCGCCCAAAGCCAAATCGTCGCCACGCGCCGTTACGGTTCAAGCTTATTGTCCGGTGCGAAATGTCAGCGCGACCGCCACGGGCGCAACATATGCGATCGCTGCAGAAGCCGCCAGCAAGGCCTGTCTCGACAAGGTCGGCACCTATCAATGCTGCTACGGTCTGGTTCGCCAGCTTGGAAGCTGAGTGATCTATTTCGTTTGTTTTAACGAACAAAACACTTCCGGGTTCGCGCGAACGCGAATGATTGACGGCTTGCTGCAATAGCATTTGCCGGGCAGGGCGGATTTGCAATATCGCTTGAGCGATAAACAACATGATATAAAGGTTCGCGCCCTTTGGAGCCCCTCATTTTTTTCGCTGTCCTGACCGCTGCCGCCATGCATGCGGGCTGGAATGCGATGGTGAAGTTTGGCCTTGATCACTATTCAGCCATTGCCCTACTGACCTTCATGCAGGCGAGCCTATCGATCATTCTGATCCCCTTCTTCGCGCTTCCTGCTCCTGCGGCCTGGCCGTGGCTCGCCGCATCAGCGGCCATACATACTGGCTACAAACTGTTTCTGATCCGCGCCTACGAACACGGAGATCTCTCGCAGATCTATCCACTCTCGCGGGGCGCTGCGCCTGTGCTGACGGCGCTCGTGTCGATCCTGTTTTTGCATGAAAATCTGTCCGTGCTGAAGATCGCAGCCGTTGCCTGCATTGCAGGCGGCGTGCTGCTGATGTCCATGCGAGGCGGGGCGGATCTGAAGCGCCTGCCGCCGGCTGCCCTCACCTGGGCTTTGGGCACGGCCTGTTTTACAGCGGCCTATACGATTATTGACGGAATCGGCGCGCGGGTATCAGACACGCCGTCAGGCTACACCCTGTTCATGTTTGCCGGCGAGGGGCTCCTGCTGCTGATCTGGACTTGCGCCAGGGGGGGCCGCACGGCCTTTCCGCCGATGGCGCAGGCCTGGAAGTCCGGTTTTGTCGCGGGCGCACTTTCGCTCGGCTCATATTGGGTGGCCATCTGGGCCTTTACCAAAGCGCCGATAGCGCTGGTGGCCGCCTTGCGCGAGACAAGCGTTCTCTTCGCCATGTTGCTCGGCGTGTTCTGGCTCAGGGAGCGGGCGGGATGGCCACGCTGGATCGCAGCAAGCCTCGTCGCCTGCGGGGTTGCGTTGATCAGAATTTGAAACGCAGGGTCAATCCCGGCGGAAGATGACGCTCGCAAGCCAGCCGAAAAACAGCGCCATCAGCGAGGTAATAATCCCATAGGACAGGGGATAAATATAGGATGCGCGAGCGATAATCTGCTCTGTGCCGCTCTTCGTCACCATAAAACTCAGGGCTTGCGAGGCGACGACCGCACCGGCCTGGAACAGGGCGACATCAACGTCGTATTTGCCGAGGGGCGCAATCCCCGGCAATTCAATGCGGGCCTGAAACACTGTCGGGGAGATGAGTTTGACCCCTTCTTCGTCCTCGAAAAACAGGCCTTCATTCTCCCTGATCCTCTGAAGCGAGGCGCGAAATTCCGGATCATTGCCGCGCGCTGCTGTTTGCGCTGGAATCAGCGGCGCTATGCCGATCCGTAAATCTTCCCGCACTTCAGCGCTTGCGATGGCTGCGATGTCCCGGTTCGAAAGAACCGCAATGAAGGAGGGAATGGCGATATAGCGGCGGCTGTCGAGATTGAACCAGAACGGGCCCCACTGCTGCTTGCGCCGCACTGTCACCGCGCCGCGAGGTCCGCGCACAGTCACGACCACGTCATACCCGGCGTTGGTGGCCGGCGGCGCCGAATATGTGCCGAACAGGGCAATGGTTTCGCCAGTGAAATTTGACTGGATGAGCACTAGGTCCCGCGACAGGCTGGTGATCAATGTGCCTGTCTGCGCCTGCGCCGCCAGCCCAGCAAACATGAGCGCCAGCACGCCAAACAAGCAACGGGCAATCATCGGGCTGTCTCCGTCGCCGTCGCGGAGAAGGCTTCCACAGGTTGCGTGACGATGTCGGCCGCAAATCGCGCGGCGACAGCAAGGATAAGAATCGCCAGCAGGAGCCGGAAAACTTCGCTGCGCAATTTTGTGCCGATTCGCGCGCCAAATTGCGCGCCGAAAACGCCGCCGATGATCAGCAGCAATGCCAGGAACATATCCACCGCATGGCTGCTGACCGAATGCAGCAAGGTCGCGGCGATCATGGTGAACAGGATCTGGAACAGGCTCGTGCCGACAACCACATTCGAAGGCACCCGGAAAATATAGATGAGCGCCGGGACAAGAATAAATCCGCCGCCAATGCCGAGCACGGCGCCGACAAAGCCGATGAAGACCGAAATCGCGAGCAACGGAATGATGCTGATATAGAGCCCCGAGCGCTGAAACCGCATCTTGAAGGGAAGGCCTTCATACCATTGATGACGGCCTGCCCGGCGTCCGGCTTCCACTTTGCCGCCGCGTGAGCGCGCCAGCGCCCGGCTGCTTTCGATAAAGATCAGGGTGCCAATCGAACCCAGCAGGACCACATAGGAAACGGCGATCACCGTTTCGAGCTGTCCAATGCGGCGCATCTGGTTGAAGAACATGACACCCAGCAATGTGCCGACGATCCCGCCGGCGATCAGGACAGCCGCAAGGCGGAAATCCAGAGCCTTTCTGCGCCAATAAAGCAATGATCCCGTGAGTGAGGACGCGGCGATCTGCGGGCCCTGGGTCGCCACGACGACTGCGGGCGGAATTCCGATGAAGATCAGGAGCGGTGTCATCAGAAAGCCGCCGCCTACGCCGAAAAGTCCCGAAATAAAACCGACCGCCGCGCCGAGCGCCAGCACGAGCAGCATATTCACGGGCAGTTCAGCAATCGGCAGATAGATCTGCACGGCGATTCCAGCCTGATCTGGGTCTGTCCTGACTTTTCGTTGCAGCTTCCCTTGCAGCGGAAGTCCGGGAGACAGGTGGGAGCAGAAAGGGTTCGCTGCCGCAGGCGCGCCTTTCCAGCAAATTGAGATTTACATTGGTGTACCTGCCGGGGGACCGCAAGATTTTTCCTTCAGCCACACCCGGAAATTCGCTTCGGCCGGTGTTGACGCGCCATTCTAAAGTGAAGACACTTTCGGAGGCCTGACGGCTGGCGGGCGCTGGCCTGGCAGCACTCTTGGCGCACTGGTAGGCGAAAGCGCCTGTGGCTGGATGGCAGACACTGGCGGCCGGCTGGCAGGCGCCTGGGCTGCGGGCGTATCATTACGCCAGCCGCCTGCCGGTGCGGGCACTTCGTTTGCGCCGGCCTGCGCCTTTTGCGGCCTGAAATGCTTGACCCGCTCCCTGGCTTCGGCAAGCTGGCCTGGCGTCAAGCGCTTTTCCACATCGGCCCGCTTTGTTCCGGCATCCGTATCGCCCTGGCCCTCGGCGAGAGCCAGCCATACATAAGCATCCGTCAGGCTTTGTTCGATGCCGAGCCCGCGCGCATAGAGGATGGCCAGATTGTACTGGCTGTCGCGAACCCCGAATTCGGCAGCGCGTTTAAACCAGCTGGCCGCCGTCGCATAATCCGGCTTTCCATCTCCGCCCTCGGCCAGCAACACCGCAAAATTATGCATTGCTTTCACATTGCCGGCGGAAGAAGCCTGCTCGTACCAATGGCGCGCCTGTTTCAGATCCTTACTGACGCCGATGCCTTTTTCGTAGAGGGAACCGAGCCGGTATTGCGCGGGCGCCAGACCCGATTGTGCGGATTTTTCCAGCAGACTGGCAGCAGCGGCGGGATCCCGGGTTTCGCTGCGGCCATCAGCCATGCGTACTGCCAATTCGTATTGCGCGCGTGGATCGCCGCTCATCGCGGCAAACTGCAAACTGTTGGAAGCGGCAACCGGCGCGCCTCCAGCCAAAGTAGGGATGCTGCTGACAGGCGAACGATCGGTACGGGGTTCGGCAGTCGCCGGCGTCTTGGTTTGAGGTGGTATTGCCACCGCCGGTTTGCCTGGAGCACTCGTGAATTGTGTGGGCGGAATGGTGGCCGGAGCTGACACCGTTGCCGACAGCGGAGATAAGGCCGGGAGAGATGCGGCCGCTTCAATGTTGTCTTTAGCCGGCTCGGTCTGGGCAGGTTGCGCGGGCGCGCTGGCCACGGCTTTGGGCTGCGGCGGGCGCATCATATTCTGACGGATGATCGTCAAAGCGCCCAGCACCAAAACAAGCCCGGCGAGACTGAACAAGACCTTGCGGCCAGACAGCATCCGCAAGCCTTTGGCGGCCTTACCTGCCGGGGCGACGCGATGCGGCTCGCCTGATTCAGCCTGTCCACTCTTCTTGAGTGATCCAGACAGCACGGACGCAGCAACTTTGGCGCGGTTGCGGGCTTCGGCCAGGGCATTGTCGGGCGCCAGCGATTTCAGTCCACGTTTAGGCGGCGGCTGTTGCGCTTGTTCGAGGTCAGCCTGGGCCTGAGCGGCCTGTTGCGCGCGGCGGGCAGCTGCGATGAAATTCGACGCGGAGGCGCGGCCTGGCGGTTCGGATTCCGTTTGAGGCGCAGATGGCGCTGGCACTGCCTGATGGGGAGGGGCACTGACTTGCGCAGGCATCGTGGCGCTGCGCGGCGGACGTTTTCCAGAGCCCGGTTCGATCAGGAAATCGTCGCCGCCCGCCGCAGATACGGGTTGCTCGCGCTGATCTGGTTGATCGCTTTCCGGCGCGCGGGATTCGGGCTGGACGGCAGGAGCCTGCTCAGTGGACTTCGCTCGCCGCTGTTCCCACGGTGCGTCAGCGTGGGTTGCCGGCGTGCTGCGAATATCCGCGACATCGAAATCGAAGTTTTTATCTGGAGCAGCCCCTGCCCGGCTGAAGACCGGAGGAGGGCCAGAGGTGAAAGTATCCGCGGCGACCGGGCTCTCCTGCTGCGCGGCCGCCATGGCCGGGGCTGTATGGGGAACAGTCTCGCTGATTTCCTCTTCGAGCATCGCGAGCCGGTCAACGACCTTCTCAAGCGTTTCGTGGACCGCACCCAGTGTTGCATGAGTCCGCCGATCCGAAGCGTCCTGCAAAGAGCGCAGGCCGTCAATTTCGCGGGCGATGAGGTCTTTGGCCCCGTCTAGCGAGCCTGCCGCTGTCGTGCCTGAGCGAGCAAATTCTTCCAGAACGTCGCGGGCGGCGCTGCGCGCTGCATTGGATGCCGCGTCGATCGCCGAAAGCCGGTTTTCTTCCAGCTGTGAGACCAGGTGATTGAGCGTTCGTTCGACTTCGCCAGTTGCGGCGCCCGTCAATTCCGGCTGCTCGAGTTTGCTCGCCAGAGAACTGATCCGCTCTTCCAGGCCGGCAAGCCCATCGAAATTGGATTGCTGCGAGATATTGTCGACACGTGAAGCAAGGTCGCGGAGGGATTTTTCGAATACATCGAGCTCAGGGAGCGCCATGACAGCGGCAGGTTCGGGCTTGTTCACCCGTTCCATGATCTGCTGCAGCATGCCTTCGAGAAGACTCGTATCAACTTTGGCGACAGGTTGCCGTTCCGCCTGCCAAGCCAGTGTCTGCTGCAGTGAGTCCAGACGCTGCGATATTGCATCCATCTGGCCGCGCGTGGCCGCCGGGGCCGCGCCATCGGCTGGTACAGGCTGTGATTCCAGAGCTTTGTGCAGGGCATCCAGACGCTGAGCGATGATGTCGAGTTCCGCCTTGACCGGGGGCGCCTGAACAGGCTGTAGCGCCGCCGATTCGACTTGCGACGACAGAGCCTTGTGCATCTTGTCCAGCCGCTGCGAGATATCATCAAGCTGGGCGTTGGCGGGCGCAGGCCGGGAAGCGGCGGCATCAATCTTGCGGCCGAGATCTTCGATACGCTCTTCCAGCGCCAGCAACAACGGGGCAGGCATAGCGTCCTGCATCGCCGCGCGGATTTCGCCGACGCTCTCGTTGACCGCACTGACCCCGACCGGCGTCGGTCCGCGCGTGGCAATCAGATCCACCCGCCGGGCGAGGGAAGATATCTGCTTTTCGATGTTTTCCAAAGGGACAGGACGCGCCACCGCTGCAGCCAGGAGGTTACGTATTTCTGCCGTCTGAGCACAGGCGCGCGCAAAGGAATCCGGATCGACGCCGGACTTTGCCATGGTTTCGATATTGCGGTTGATCGCCTGGATTTCCCGCTCAATGGCGCTGACAGCAGAACGGGGCGCGAAATCGGCGAGGGACCGCCGCATATCCGTGATCAAATTCTCGACCGGTGCGAGAATGTTCTCCCGCGCGCCCTCCTGGCGCGATTGGGTGACCTGCGCACCGAGATCGCGAATCGCCGCTTCCAACGACGACAGACTTTCGCGCGGGGCGAGTTTGCCAATGGCAGAACTGACGTCCGCGATCTGGCGTCTTAGACTATCGAGTTCGTTTGGAATGTTGCTGGCGGTGATGGCGTCACTGACGATCTTCGCGACGTTTTCCGGTTTGGCGCTTTCACGGCGCAGACGGTCCAGATGTCCGGTAAGATCGGTAATCTGACGCCGCAAATTGTCGAGTTCCGGCAATTGCGCAGAGGCGGCCATGGCGTTGCGCATGGTCTCGTGCGCCATGTCGCTTTTCGCGCCTTCACGACGCAGGGTTTCGATGTGGCTGGAAAGTTCAGCGATTTCGCTTTTCAACGTGGACACTGAATTTCGCAGGTCCAAATGCATGTCCGGCGCTGCAGCGGCAGGAAATGTGGCGGGCGGAGCCATCCGCGGCGCGACGCGCGGGGGCTGGAAATTGCTTCCCGCGCGGGCAAACCCGCGATCGAGATCGGCCTGGCGGCGGTTGATCTCCGCAACGGCGTCCTGCAGCGGACGGCGTGACGGCGGCAGCCCAGGCTCCTGCCTATAGAAACCGGCGGCGTGCTGGGCTTCCATCGTCGGCGCAGGCTGCATCATCGGAACAGGGACTGCACCGGCGTTCATCAGACCAGCCGGCATCGCGGCGGCCTGTGCTTCGCGGTCGAGCAGCCGGTTCAGCTTGGCTTCTATGCGTGCAAGATCACTTGAGCGCATAGCGTTAGTAATTACAGGGGTCGATTGGATCTGAACGGCTGGAACCGGCGCAGCCGCTGGTTCTAAGGGAACGGGCGGCGCGACCTGAACCGGCGGAATGACGGGCTCTCTTACAGGCGCGGATTCCTCGCGCGCCGCGATACTTTCGATCCGAGTCTCAATACGCGAGATCACTTTTTCCAATATGTCATCAGTTGCCGGGGCGGGGGCCGGGGCAGCTCGGCTGGCTTCAAGCTGATCTTCGATGCTTTCGAGCCGGCGGGCGACGAGGTCGAGCGTCCGGTCAGGTTGCGGTTCAACGTCGCGCTGCCGGTGAAGCCTTCCCTCTATACTTTCGAGCCGGCGCGCAACCGTATCGAGAGCGGCGCTGGTTTCAGCGCTATCGCGGCGCGCGCGCCGTTCGAATGAACGGACAGCTTCGTCGAGGAGGGCTTCGGCTCCGGGCGCCGAACGATAAGGCAAGCGGTCGCCATCGTGTGGGTCGTACCCGGCAAAGCGTGACGGCTGCGCGAAAGGGATTTCCCGCCCATAAGCCGGAGCCCGCATCCGTCGAGTCTGGTGCTGGGGCCGGTCGAAGTATTCTTCGTTGCCGCTATATTCAGTCTCATAATCCGGTTCAGGCGCGCGCACGCGGGGCGGGCCGGGCCTGTCAGACCGGCGGCGCAGACCACCGGCCTGTTGCGAGGCCCCGGCTGGCGACATGCGCTCCAGCCGTGACCTCACGGCGGCGACGCGCTCGTCTTCGCCGATTTCTTCCGGATCAATCCCGTTTTCGGCAGCCTGATCCGCGATGACGCTATTGAGCCATTCGCCCAGCGTCATGCCAGCCCGTCGCGCTGCTTCCTTTGCCGCCGTGCGAGCGTCAAAATCGACGCCCTTGATGCTCCACGGAACCGCCTTGTTCATATGCCACCCGCCGGAGCGCGAAGCTCCTAAGAGGAAGTCCAATGCGAAGACGCCGCCGGAACAGACTCAAATGCCCAGAATCAACCGCGTCAGTATCGCCGGAAGACTTTCAACGGACCATGGTAAACAAGCCGTTAAGGTTGAGCCTCTTGCAAAACTCTTCGGGGGATTCGCCAGCTTGGGGCTGATTTTGCCGGATAGCGCTGTTTCCGGGCGTTCGCCATACCGTTCTGGCCTTGCATGGCCCATTTTCCGTGATTGCGGACGCGCGGCATCCGCCGCTTGCGC
>CANJJI010000099.1 GCA_947474545.1 Beijerinckiaceae bacterium
CGCGCAAGCGGCGGATGCCGCGCGTCCGCAATCACGGAAAATGGGCCATGCAAGGCCAGAACGGTATGGCGAACGCCCGGAAACAGCGCTATCCGGCAAAATCAGCCCCAAGCTGGCGAATCCCCCGAAGAGTTTTGCAAGAGGCTCATTAGATTAGCATTGCGGTTCAATTTAATTGCGATGCGCTCAAGAGCATCGGACCCAAAACTGGAATCCGGTTTTGGGAAAATCCGATGTTTCAACGAAATGCAGAAGTGCCGGACGTGAACGTAAGTGAACGTCCGTTGCTCTTGGCGCTTGTCAGGCGCGCATTCTCACACGGCCCGGCTATCCAGCCTGCTGCCTTGCGTGGGCTGGGCAGGCCGTTGTCCGGCCTGCGCCATAACCGAGCGCAGGAAAATCACCGCCTCGTCAGTGACAGCTTCTGCACTCGTTGCGGGTTTATAACCGCCCGCCAGTTCCACGCGATTACGGCCATTCTGCTTGGCCTGGTAGAGCGCCTCGTCGGCGACCCGCAAGATTTCCGTCAGATTGTCGCCTGCTTCCGGAAAAGCGGCGACGCCAGCCGAAATCGTGACGCGGGGCAGATTGGCGTCGGCATAGCGGATGACCAGCTGCTCCATCCGCGCGCGGAATTCTTCAGCGCGCAAAGCCGCCTCCTCGATGCGCGTATTGGGCAGCATCACCACGAATTCCTCGCCGCCGAAACGGCAGGGAACCGCGTCGTCAGTGAATATTGCGCGCATGACTTCGCCGACATGGCGCAGCACCGTGTCACCGGCATCATGGCCGTGATTGTCGTTAAAGGATTTGAAGTGATCGACATCGACGGTGATAAACGCCGTAGGCGCACTATGCCGTGCCGCACGTAAAAGTTCGCGCCGTGCCGCCTCCAGCAGATAGCGGCGATTGTTGAGGCCGGTCAGAACATCGCGCACTGATTGATCGCGCAACCCTTCGCGTAATTTCATATTGGCGATGGCGATCGACAGATGCTCTGCGCAGGCCTGGCCGAGCCTGACCCGGTCAGCAAAACGCGACTTGGCTTCTGCGGCTGTTTCCGCGCCTTGCGGAACATATTCAAGATGCAACAGACCAACCGTCTCGCCGTGGGCAAGAATGGGTATGCAGCAATAGTTTTCGTTTATGTCCGCATGGACATGATCGCAATGAAACTCGATTTCGCTGGTGCCATGCACATAGGGATGGCCGCGGCGCAGGCTCCAGCAATCCTCCGGATGCAGGCTATGCGTGCGTGACGGGCCATTCCAGTGCGTGGCGATTTCCAACACATCGCGGGAATTGGCGTAAATATAGAGTGAGCCTTTGCATTCCGGCATCAGGTCGCCGAGCACAGTGGAAATCATGTCATAGAGCTCGACCTCGGATTTGGCTGATTGCAGCCATTCGCTGAGTTCCGACAAGGTGCGTGTCGCTGCGCTGAGGCGGTCATTCTCGATCAGACTGCGTTTGAACACGACCAGAGCGCGGGCCATGAGACCCAGTTCATTGGTGCGGTCTGCATAGGGTATTTCCGTTTCAAGCTTGCCCCGTGCGATCAATTCCATACTGCGCGTGATGTGATGGATGGGCGTGGAGACATCCTTTACAACGAAAATCAGTGTCGCCAGGCCGATGACGATACTGACAATATTCACCACCCACAGCACGGTCGCGTAAAACTGGCTGTCGGCTATTGCATCTTCAATCAACAGGTCGGCTTCCTGATCCGCAAGCTTGATGCCATCGTCGATGGCGTCGACCACAGCCTGAAAGTGACCGGCCGTTTCGACGTTAACAACATCCGACAGCAGCTTGCGGTCCCTGGCTATTTCCTGGTCGAGAATCTTGGCCTGATATTTTTGATACAGCATCCATTTATTGACGAACTGATCGAAGATCAGCTTGTGCGGCGAGCCTTCCTTGATGCCCAGCCGGAATTTCTCGACCTTCTGGTTCAGCGCGGCTGTGCGGCTGGTCAGCACCTTTTCCACTTCCACGCGCTGTTCATGTGTCGCCGTCAGAGCGATACGCACCGCGACGGAGCGCACGCGGGTAACTCCAATATTGATTTCGCCCAACGCACGGATTTTCGGCAAGCGGTCCCGGCCTACCGTTTCAATGGTTTCCTGCAATGACGACAGCTTGATTTTGGTCATCACCGAGAGCCCGCCGAGCATGACCAGAAGCAGGAAAATGGACGTCATCAGCGAATTCTTGATAGAAACGCTCAGGGATTTCTGGGCCAATGTGTTCCCCACGATGAATCGCGCCGGCGGCTGGCTGGCAATATCCGTTGAAACGCCGGACGCCATCCGACAAGATCGGGGTGCCAGCTCGTTGATAAGATTTAACAGCTTTGACTTGACGCAATGTTAACCGCGTAGTGCGGGGGCACTGACCGCCGCCGGACAGTATCCATAGCGGACTGCCAGAAATTCCAGCTATATAAAAAACAATAACGCGGATTCCCTGAGGCAGCTCCCGATGAAGCTTTCAATCCTGATCCCGACGCATAACCGGCGGGACAGTCTGGTCCGCGCCCTGAATTCGCTGGCGGCGATGAGCAGGCCCGAAGGCTGCACGCTGGACGTGGTCGTCGTCGCCAGCGATTGCGCGGATGACAGCGTCGAGACGGCAACACCATACTGTGACCGCCTGCCATTGCGTATCCTTGTTGAGCCCGCGCCCGGCGCATCGCGGGCGCGCAATCGCGCGCTCGATGTGATCGAAGGCGACGCCATACTGTTTCTCGATGACGATGCGACCGTTGCGCCAGATCTCGCCTGCGTCTATGCGGCAGCGCTGGCGCAATATTCTGAATATGGTTGTTTTGCCGGCGCGATCACTTCGCGGCTGGAAGGCGATCCATCGCCACTGATGCGGGAGGTGGCGCGCATGCTTCCCACCACATTCGGCCATCTCTGGCTGGGCCCTTCGCCACGGCCGGTGGATCCAAAAGTGGAATCGGCCTTCGCCGGCAATATGGTGATCCGTACGCAGGTGCTGGGCAGCCGCAGGTTCGACGAAACCCTGGGCCGCCGCGGCCACGGCAATCTGGAAGGCGGCGAGGAAACCAACCTTTTCGAACAATTGACCCGCGCCGGCGTCAAGACGCTGTGGCTGCCGCAAGCGCGCGCCGAGCACTGGATCAATACTGAGCGTCAGACCATGGATTTTGTCAGCATGTACTGGTTTCAGGTCGGCGTCTCACAAGTGCGCCTGGGCCACGTGCTGCCCGGTGAGTATATGTCCAGCAAAAGCCGGGGTGCCCGCAAGGCGTGGTCCTATTGGCGGCGCAGACTGACCCGCCGTCCGCAAAACTGGCTCGTGGCCCTGCGCGAACTCAAACTGCATCAGGGGCGAATGGCCGCGATCCGGCAATATGGAGCAAAGTCCGGCTAACTCCGCCACATTGATGGATGCAATCCGGGCGGATGCTTTCCGACGCGAACTGCGGTATTAGGCTCCCCACAGCCGTGCTGCAGTCTCGGCTGGAGTTGCGGTCCGGGAGCTAGTTCAGGTCATCATGTCAGAAACGAAAAAGCTCATTGCCTATCAGGGGGAACCTGGGGCCAATTCGCATATTGCCTGCAATAATGTTTATCCCGATTGGGAGCCGTTGCCCTGCGCCACGTTTGAAGACGCATTTGCCGCGATCACCGAGGGAACAGCAGCTTTGGGGATGATCCCCATCGAGAATTCCATCGCAGGACGTGTCGCCGATATTCATCATTTCCTGCCCAACTCCGGTCTGCACATCATCGGCGAATATTTTCTGCCGATCCGCTTCCAGCTGCTGGCGCTGCCCGAGGCTTCGCTCGCAACGATCAAGGACGTCTACAGTCACGTTCATGCGCTCGGTCAGTGCCGCAAGATCATCCGTAAACTCGGACTTACACCGATCGTCACAGGCGATACGGCAGGCTCGGCGCGAGAAGTCGCCGAATGGAAAGATCCCACGCGCGCCTCGCTTGCAACGGCGCTTGCCGGTGAAATCTACGGCCTGAAAACACTCGTGGCGGAAGCCGAGGATGAGAAACACAACACGACCCGCTTTATCGTTCTTTCGAAAACACCGCAGATTGCTGCGGCCGGGAATGGTCCTGTCATCACAACGTTTGTCTTTCGGTGCCGAAACGTGCCCGCAGCGCTCTACAAATGCCTCGGCGGCTTCGCGACCAACGGCGTCAACATGACAAAACTCGAAAGCTATATGGTTGGCGGCGAATTTTCCGCGACCATGTTTCTGGCCGATGTGGAGGGACATCCTGAGGAACCGCCGTTGCAGCGCGCGTTGGAAGAGCTGAAGTTTTTTTCGGCGGAACTGACTGTCATGGGGGTCTATCCTGCCCATGAATTTCGCAGGGAACACGCACTCGGGAAGAACTGATATGGCCGCGCCGAACCTTGCGATTTTCTATCATCCTGATGGCTTCGATACGAAGAACAGGCCGCTGATGGGGCGCCGCGCGGCCGGCAAGAGTTTTCTGGACGCATGGTTCGACCGGCGCGGCAGCGATGAAACTTTCTGCCTTGCGGCGCGCGAAGAAGATTTCAAACATTTTGTCGATCACGCAAAGACCCGGGACGTAAAGGGCAAGGCGACCTGGCTTCGCCTCGATAGGCTGGAATCGGCAAGCCAGCCGGGCACGTTGTATTTTCCCGGCCCCGATATCGGCCTGAATGCCTGGCGGCGCCATCGCCGGGATCCCCGTGGCTTCAGCATCATGGGTGTCACGCATACGATCTGCACCAAGGCCGTGATGGAGGGCATTTCCGAATGGCTCACTGCGCCGGTGGAGCCCTGGGATGCGGTCATCTGCACATCAAACGCTGTGCGCCAGTCGGTTGATTATTTACTTGCAGCGGAACGCGAACATCTGGCGCGGCGCACGGGGGCAACGCGCTTTCCCCAGCCCCAGCTGCCCGTTATCCCGCTGGGCATCAACACCGCGGACTTTGCTGCCGACGACAAGTTGCGCGGGCAAACACGCAAGAACCTCGGCATAGGCGATGACGATGTAGCCTTTCTGTTTGTCGGCCGTTTGTCGATTTACGGCAAGGCGCATCCAGCGCCGATGTTCATCGCACTGGAGCGCGCCGCCAAACAATCAGGCAAGAAACTCCATCTCATTCTGGCCGGATGGTACGCGACTAAAGGCCTCGAAAAAGCCTTTCAGGATGGCGCGAAATTCTGGTGTCCGTCAGTGACACTTCATGTCGTCGATGGCCGCGATGACGCCGCGCGCGGCGGCGCATGGCGGGCAGGCGATGTGTTTGTTTCACTGGTCGATAATGTGCAGGAAACCTTTGGACTGACGCCTGTGGAAGCCATGGCAGCCGGCCTTCCCGTTGTCGTGTCCGATTGGGATGGCTATCGCGACAGCGTTCGTCAGAACATCGATGGCATACGCGTGCCGACGCTGCTCGCGCCTGCTGCATTCGGAGAGACGTTGGTAGATCGCTATGCCGCTGATATCGACAGCTACGATGTCTATCTCGCGCGCACGACTTATAATGTCGTTGTCGATATCGATGCGACCGTTCAGGCCTTTGTCACGCTCATCAATGATCCAGGTTTGCGGCGGCGCATGGGAGATGCAGGCCGCGCAAGAGCCACCGGCGAATATGATTGGCAGCATGTTCTGGGCCGCTATGAAGACCTTGCAGCCAAACTGGCGGACATCCGCAAGGCAGCGCCAGCGCCAGATGCGAAGCAGCGGCGTCTGTGGCCAGCGCGCCTCTCGCCATTTGAAATGTTCGCGAATTATCCGACACGCACCCCCATGCCCGGCGATCGCATCCGTGTATTAAGCGAGCATATCGAGCACGGCCTCGAAGGCATCCGGCAAGATACCAATGCGATCATCGATAATTCCGAAAACCTGCAGAAAACGCTTCGTGCGTTTCTGGCAGAGCTCGGCAGCGGCGAAATCGTCCTTTCCGATATCCTCAACAGGCACGATATGTCCGGCCGCATTCAACGCATCGCGTTGCTGTTGCGGCTGGCAAAATTCGGGATTGTTCAGATCACCCCTGCCGAAGGCGCGATGTCCGTAAAGCCCGGCCCTGCGGACGGGTGAACAAAAGCCGTCACGTTACCAGCCGCTTCTTCGCCCAGGCCCAGGGACGGCCATCGACAATCGCCAATCCCAGCGCCACCGCAATCATGCCCGCGATATGCCTGAGTTCCAGCACTTCGCCGAGAATGAAAGCGCCCAGCAGCACCGCGAAGGGCACCGAGATCATCGTCACCAGCGATGCATTGGTCGCGCCAGCCGTCGAGAGCAGCCGGAAAAACATGAAATGCGCCATCGCCGTGGAGAACAGCCCGGCGGCTATGGCGCAAGCCCAGGCTGCCGCACCAGGCGCAGGCAAAGTCCAGGGATGATCGAAAAACGCCATCAGCGGCAGAAACATCAGACCTGACGCCATCAGGGTTCCGGCCGTGGCCGCCAGCGGCGGCACGCCGAGCGCGCGAAATCTGCGTCCGGCCACATTGCCGAAGGCAAAACAGATCGTCGACAACACCGCTGCAATCTGCGCCAGCACGTTGCGGTCGAGACCCTTCAGCGCATCAAAGCCAACCATGGTCGCAACACCGGCAAAACCGACGAGCGTGCCCAGCAATTTCAGGCCGGTGAGCTTTTCCTCGCGTGTCAACAAATGCGCGACAAACAGAGTCCACAGCGGCATTGCGCCATTGAGAATGGCCGTCAGTCCAGCGCCGATATATTGCTGTGCCCAGCCGATGAGAAACATGGGAATGAGCGAATTGATCAATGCAACAATGATGAACCAGCCCAGGATATGCCGGTCCAGCGGCAGTTTTCCGCCGCTCGCATAAAGGATCGCCATCAGAACCGAACCACCGAGCATCAGGCGGATGGCGCCCAGAGTCAGCGGCGGAAAATCCTTCACGGCAATGGCGACGAAAAAGAAGGCAGCGCCCCAGAGCGCGGCAAGGCCGATCAGCAACGTCCATTCCTGGAGGTTCATGGGGCGATTGTAATTGGGCTGACCGCCGCTTGCCTGATTGCTCATTTCCACCCGCAATTCAGCGCATTTTCACGCTTTGGCCGAATCTAGACATTCGGCTGGTGGATAGCAATCAACGACGAGTCAGGCCTCGCGTTCAATCTGCATCGTGCTGTAACCGCCAAAGCGATAGACGGCAGCCGAGATCAGCCAGGCGAGCACGAAAAATCCGATAATCATGAACCCGAGAAATTCGAACTGTTCTTTCAGCGCATTGATCGCATCCCAGAACAGGCCGGAAAACTTGAACTTTTCGGACAATGCGCCCAGCGCCTGCAATGATCCTATGACCAGCGCCACGAACACTGACGCGCCTGTGATCGTGAGATTGTAAAACAGTTTGCGGATGGGGTTTTTCTTCGCCCATTCATAGGCGCCGAGCATCAGCGCGCCATCGGCGGCATCCGCCAGCGCCATCCCCGCTGTAAAGAGCGCCGGGAAAATCATCACGGATATCAGCGACACGCCTTCAGAAGATGTTGCCGCCGCCATCGCGAACAATCCGATTTCCGTTGCTGTGTCGAAACCAAGCCCGAACAGAAAGCCGAGCGGATACATATGCCAGGGCTTTTGAATGAACTTGAACAGCGGCCGCAGAATACGGGCGAGGAAGCCATGACGGTTCATCAGACTGTCGAGATCTTCTTCGCGATAGCGGCCCGTGCGTTTCACTTCACGGAAGGTTTTGAACACGCCGATGAAGATCGCAAGATTGACCAGGCCAATCGCCAGCAGGAAGGCCGAGGAAACGCTGACGCCGATCATCGCGCCGATTTCGCGAAACGACTCCATCCCGTCCTTGACGCCGCCCGCCAGAGCCGCGATGAGCGCGCAGGCGATGATGACAATCGTCGAATGGCCGAGCGCGAACCACATGCCCGTGGCAATGGGCCGCTCTCCCGACTGCACCAGTTTGCGCGTCACATTGTCGATGGCGGCGATATGGTCCGGGTCGACCGCATGACGCAGGCCAAGCACCCAGGCCAGCAGGGCCGTGCCCAGCAAAACCGGCTTGTCGCGGAATTCAAGGAAAGCCCAGGCCCAGGCGGCAAAATTGGCGGCGATCAGAAGGGAGAACATCGCGGCGAGGGGCTTGCGAACGCTCTCACGCACCAGAACTGAACCGGCTGTTACAGCAGACATTCCGACCCCCGCAGCATCTGACGCGCCGCTCGTTTAAGCACATTCATTCAGAAGTTCATCACATCTATAGGGGCGGGTTGCGGGCTGCGTCAATGGCTCAATATCCGGAGTGCGGGCCGCCGGCCCACACTTTAACAGGGGCGGAGCTGGAGCGCCGCGCTCCCAGCGCCAACAGCCCCGCCGTAGGTTGCACGCGAGGGTGTAAGAGTAAGGGGAGGCTGGGGATCATCAGGACGTATCGGGGGCCAGCGCATTGCGGGCGAGCCAGTCGCATTCGCGCAGGACGTGATCCACTTCCAGACGCGGCTTGACACGAAAGCCCGGCGCACGGCCGGGCCGGACGGGCATTCTGAGTTTCAGATGGGGAAATTTCTGGCGTCTGGCCAGCGCGCGGGCCAGACGCTTGGCTTGATGCGGCAGATTCTCAAGCGCACCAATGACGGCCTCAAGCCGCCGCAGAAGATTGATGGGGCTGATATCCGCAGGCTTTTTGTTCACCGTGGATGGGGCGTCGAGGCTCTCCTTGAGCCTGCGAAGTCCGTCGCCATCGAGCGAAAGAATGCGCGGCAGCGCAGCGGGGGCTTTTGGCTTGGGTTTAATGCGCCAGAACCGCTGCCAGGGATCGAAAAGCGGGAAAGACTGGCGTTTTTTTGCATCTCCCGTGCGGGCAAGACCTGAGGGCATAGACCGCGAATGTGCGCGCAGCAGCGGCGCTTTCATGCCTGTGATCGTGACCATCACGACAATCAACCGCCGCACGGCCGATTCAGCAGGACGCAGCACGCGAACAATTGAGCGATGCAGTTCGACAGAAATCCGCGCAGGCCCAGCGCCCCCACCCAGCAGGGTGAAGAGCCCCGCGATGATGCGGGCGAGGAGGGTCTTATTGATGTCTATGGCTGCGGGAATGTCCATGGGGCGGCGGCTTGTGGGTCAAGAACAAAAAGTGAACATATAGAGCGGGAATATTTTTGTCAATTGCGATTTTTCCCAATCACATCTGGAGGGACGGGCTGAAGAACATTTTCGAGTTGTGACTTGTGCTGTTACTGCACCCATCTGGGGTGCAGGATTGTAGCCACGGGTGAGCGCAGCGAACCCGTGGGCTGGTAATCCCCATGCAAATTCTGCCCTGAAGGGGCAGAGGATTTTTGTTCGATCGTATGCCCGTAACCTGCCGGATTCCGTGCTGCGTCGCCCGTTGAAAACTCCTTCGCCCGGCCGGGGCGAAGTCATGGGAAGATCTTAATCCGACGGGTTTCGCGCTGGCTTGCTGCGCAGCGCCCGCGCTCCACCCGTGGCTACAGTCCAGCGCCCCATCTGGGGCGCGCGAAAACGGGAAGCGCGTCAATCAGCCCTGCAACTTGTATAATAACATCGTCATTTTCCATGAAGGGCTCCGCTCACCCTTCGGCCCTTCATGCGCTTCCCCCGTGTCCGTCACATCAGTCCCGCCCGCACCACCAGCGAGCCACCGGCGACCAGCAGCAGGCAATAGATCGTCCGCAAAAAGACTTCGCGCGAAATGCGCAGGGTGACGTGATGGCCGAGCCATGTACCCAGCAGCATCGCGGGCACACAGGCCAGCGCCAGCCAGAGTATCTGCAGGTTCGCGTAAACGCCTGCGAAGAAGAAAATTACGATGCGTGTGGCAGTGCTGAGTGAGATCAGCGCGCCTTGGGTGGCGCGGATCACGTCCTTGTCCGTTGTCCGGCGCATCAGATAGATCACGTAGATAAAGCCGCCGCTGCCGAACATGCCGCTGAAAACGCCGCCCAGCAGGCCGAACGGCAGGATCCAGATGCGCGATATGCTCCCGCTACGCGCCGGCACGAAGAGCGCGTAAAGCGCATAGCAGAAGACGAAAACGCCCAGCGCAAACATCATGGGCCGGGCTGGTATGATCAGCAGCAGATAGATCCCGAGGATACTTCCCGTAATCATCAACGGAACCAGAAATTTCAGTTCGTCGAGGGCGACCTTTTTCCAGAGCGCGGTGCCATTGATGGCTGCAGCGCCGAAATCGACCAGCGACAGCACCGGCACGACCTGCGCCACGGGCATTACCTGCGCGAGCGACGGTGCAGTGATGAAAACAGCGCCAAAACCAGCCATCGCAAACACCATATAGGCGAGCGTGACCGCCGGAAACGCCGTCAGCAGCATCCAGACCGGGGGAAGATGATCCATCAGAACGCCGGCGTCTCGCCATCCCGCCAGGCGCGCAGCAGATGGTGGGCGATGGCGAGCGGATGCGGCGCTGTATAGCCAACCGGATGTTCGCGCTTCAGCATCAGCTCGACGTCCTTGCGCGAAAACCAGCGGCAGTCTTCGAGCTCGACCTTGTCCATCACGATATCGCGGTTGAGCGCTTCGGCCACGCAGCCGATCATCAGCGAGGCCGGGAAAGGCCAAGGCTGCGAGGCCACATAGCCGACGCGGCCAATGTTGATGCCCGATTCTTCCTTGATCTCGCGGCGTACAGCGTCCTCGATGGTTTCACCCGGTTCGAGAAATCCGGCCAGCGCGGAAAACATGGTCTTGCCGAACCGGCCTGAACGGCCAAGGAGGCAATCATCGCCAGAGATTCCGAGCATGATGACAACGGGATCGGTGCGGGGAAAATGCTGTACCTTGCAGGAGCGGCATTCGCGCCGCCAGCCTGCGGCCGCCATTTCCGTGGAAGCCCCGCAATTGGCGCAGAAACTGTGGCGGCGATGCCAGTGCATCACGCTCTTGGCCTGGCCGAGAATGCCGATGACGTCCGGCGGCACTAGCCCTTCGGTCGCCATGGCCCTGAGATCGTGCACAAAGAGGTCATTGCGGCCGGGCACGACGAAAGTGCGCGTATCAATCAGCCCGCCTTCGTCGGCGACTTCGATGATATCAACGGCGTTGTCTTCCAGCAGGATCGCGTAGATCGCGCCTTCGTCCCGTTTGCCAAGCAGCACGGTTTCGCGCGCGCGCCCGACGGTCTGCGCCTCTGCGGCCGTGAAAAACGGATCGTACCCGCCATCAAGCCGCTTGAGGATGGGCCGGTCGCGCCCGATCACGACGAACCGCGTTTCAGCCGCGCCGCGCATCGCCGCGAGAACTGTGGCGTCCTCCCGGATTTCGGACATGCGGTCCAGCGGGCTCAGGGCAAAGCCTGTGCGGGCAGAAAGTTCGGGAGGAAGATTGAAAGTCATGGAAGCGTCAGCCCTGCTCGAGTCGTTGCGGCCACGTTAGTGCCAGAAAGGGCGGGGCGGAAGCGGGAAATGTCTATCGTGAGCGTCTGTACAGACAGATGGCTGCGACGTCGGTGTTGCCCTCCCCCTTGCATATCGCCCCTCCCCCTGCCAAATAGGGTCCGGGAGGTTGGCGGTGGACGTTCCACTCGCCAACCGGGTCAGGACCGGAAGGTAGCAGCCCTAACGAGACCGGGCGGGTCTCTGTCCAACCTCCCACCTTTTCCTTTTGTTTAGGCCCCATGCGGGCTGATGGTGCGGGTTTCCTATGGATGACGGGCAGTCGCAGGGTGGAGCTGGCGGCGCGCCTGCCGAAGAGCCATCGTTTGGACTCGATCTTGGCCTGCCCCCCGCCGTTCCCGCCGCTAAACCTGCCGAAGCCTATCGCGTTCTGGCGCGCAAATACCGGCCTTCTTCGTTTGAAGATCTGATCGGCCAGGAGGCGATGGTTCGCACGCTCTCAAATGCGTTCGAGCTGAATCGCATCCATCAGGCCTATATGCTGACCGGCGTGCGCGGCGTCGGCAAGACGACGACAGCGCGCATTCTGGCGCGCGCGTTCAACTATGAATTGCCTGCGAAAGATGGCCAGCCCGCAATTGCCCGCCCGACGATCGACATGAAAGAGCTGGGCGTTCACTGCCAGGCGATCATCGATTCCCGCCATGTGGACGTGATCGAAATGGACGCCGCCTCGCATACAGGTGTGGATGACGTTCGTGACATCATCGAGAGCGCGCGTTACCGCCCTGTCATGGCGCGCTGCAAGGTCTATATCATCGACGAAGTGCACATGCTCTCCAAGAACGCCTTCAACGCATTGCTGAAGACGCTGGAAGAGCCGCCCGAACATGTGCGCTTTCTGTTTGCGACCACGGAAATCGAGAAAGTGCCCGTCACCGTGCGCTCGCGCTGCCAGCGCTTTGATCTGCGCCGCGTCGAGGCCGATTTGCTGATCAATCATCTGCAGGGCATTTGCGACAAGGAAGGCGTCAAGATCAACGAGCGCGCCCTCGCGCTGATTGCGCGCGCAGCGGAAGGCTCCGTGCGCGATTCCCTGTCGCTGCTCGATCAGGCGATTGCCTATGGCTCCAGCGCGGGCGTTGACGCCGTGAACGCCAAGGCCATCCGCGCCATGCTCGGCACCGGTGATCGCGGCCGCATCATCGATCTCTTTGAAGCCGTCATGAAAGGCGATATCGCGACCGCGCTCGCCAATCTGAAAGAACAATACGATCAGGGCGCCGATCCCGCGCTGGTGTTGACGGACTTCGCCGAATTCGTGCATTTCGTGACACGCCTGAAGGTTGCGCCGGATATGCGCTTTGATGCCTCGGTGACACAGGATGAACGTACGCGCGGTCCCGACTTCGCCTCAAAACTGTCGATGCAGACGCTGACCCGCGCCTGGCAGATCGTCACCAAGGGGCTGGCGGATGTGAAATCCTCCCCGCGTCCGCTGGCGGCTGCCGATATGGTGCTGGTGCGCCTTGCCTATGCTGCCGATCTGCCAACGCCGGAAGATGCGCTGCGGCGTCTGCGCGAAATGCGCATGGGTGACGGCGGCGCTGCGCCCGCGCCTTCTGGTGGTGGCGGTGGGGCCATCAGCGGTGGCAGCGCGTCGGCGCAGGCGGTTGCGCGGCCCATGCTCGCCGCCTCGCGCGCTGCGCCCCAGCAAGCGCCGCAGGCCCGTGTTCAGGAAAGCGCGGCGCCGCGCGTGCAGATTGCGCGCTTTGAGGATCTCGTGGCTCTGGCGCAGGTCAATCGCGATATCCAATTGCGCATGGCGCTGGAGCGTGATGTGCGTTTGGTGCGCTTCGAACAGGGCTCGATTGAATTCTCGCCCGTCGCAGGCGCATCGCCGCAACTGGCCGCCAATCTCATGCGCCGTCTGCAGGAATGGACGGGCCAGCGCTGGATGGTGACGATCTCCTCCGCCGAGGGCGCCCCAACACTGCAGCAGCAGAAGCAGGCGCGGGTGGATGAAGAAATGGTGGGCGTGCGCGCTGATCCGCTGGTGCGTTCCGTGCTCGAACATTTCCCCGGCGCGCAGATTGTCGCTGTGCGCAAGCCCGAAGCGATTGCCGAGCCGGCTGCAGCGGCGGGTCCCACGGTGAGTGAAGATGTCGCCTATGACGATGCGCCGCCATCCGAAGACGACGACGATTTCTAGTTCCTAAATAGCGAGGCCGTTATGAAAGACATTATGGGCATTATGAAGAAAGCCCAGGAAATGCAGGCCCGCATGCAGGACATGCAGGCCGAGATGGAGAACACGCTGGTCGAGGGACAGTCCGGCGGCGGCATGGTGAAAATCACGCTCACCGCCAAGGGCGTGATGAAAGGCGTTTCGATTGATCCTTCCTTGCTGAAGCAAGATGAAAAGGAAATCGTCGAAGACCTCATCCTCGCCGCTCATGAAGATGCGCGCAGAAAAGCCGAGCAGGTCATGGAATCCAAGATGAAGGATATGACGGCCGGATTACCGTTGCCGCCGGGGATGAAGCTGCCGTTTTGATGCCTGCTCGATTCGTGCCCGCGAGCAGTATAGCAGGCTGTTGTGACGATCGCTCAAAAGCCCCGCAGCCCCCTTGCTTCCTCCCCCCTAAATCTGACCTAGTCTCCGCGCCATATCCAGCGAATCTCCGGAACCTTTCTCATCCATGTCCACCCGCATCGCCGGTCCAGAAATCGAACGACTGATCCAGCTGCTGGCGCGGTTGCCGGGACTCGGGCCGCGTTCGGCGCGGCGGGTGGCGTTGCATCTCCTGCGCAAGCGCGAGGAATTGCTGGGACCGCTGGCGGATGCCATGCAGGTCGCGCGAGACCGTATTCTTGTTTGCAGCGAATGCGGCAATATCGACACCAGCGATCCCTGCACGATCTGCCGCGATGGTGCGCGGGATCCCTCTATCCTCGTTGTCGTGGAAACCGTCGCCGATCTCTGGGCGCTGGAGCGCGCAGGCGCGATCCGCGCGCGTTATCATGTGCTGGGCGGCACGTTGTCGCCGCTCGATGGCGTGGGGCCAGACGATCTCAATATAGCCCTGCTGGTGCAACGCGTGGGCGCGCAGAACGTCCGGGAAGTCATCCTGGCCGTCAACGCGACCGTGGATGGCCAGACCACGGCGCATTACATCACCGATATGCTCTCTCATACGGGGGCCAGGATTACCCGTCTTGCCCATGGTGTGCCGGTCGGTGGCGAGCTTGATTATCTCGACGATGGCACATTGTCGGCGGCCATCAGACAGCGCACGGCCTTTTGATTTGACCCAAGGACGGGAACGAATGAGCATGTGATGTGTATCAAGGCTGGATTATTTGAAAAGCAGGGCTTGACCATCGCCGTCTGACCGAAAGGATTTCACGATGCTAAGGGCAATTGGAATCGCAATAACACTTGCAGCTGTTGGCATGAGCGTCAGCACTGCCCCGGCGCAAAATGGCAATAATGGCCAGCCCCGCAATCGCTCCGCCAATCCCGACACCCAGCCTTACGGGCCCGGCACTTATACAGAAGGTGGACGCAGCATAAGCGTGCCCCGCCAATGCTATGCGAGCCGCGAACAGCGGCTCGAGGGCGGCCAGCTTGTGTGGCGGCCTCTGGTGACATGCCCGTTCGACGATTATCGGTGAATCGCTTGGAAAAGGAGCTTTTTATGGCCGATCTTACAAATAATGGTACGCTGCGTTTGACGATTGCGGCGGCGCTTCTGCTGGGCTTGACAGGCGCAGCGTTCAGTCAGGGCCGGCATGGCTACGGGGCAGGCGCTGTTCATCCCAATTATCAACCTTACGGGCCCGGAGCATACACGGAGAACGGCTCCATCGTTTATGTTCCGCAAAATTGCTATGTCAGCCGTGAGCAGGTCTATCGGAACGGTCAGCTGGTTTGGCAGCCGCTCAAAACCTGCCCTTCGCCGGGATATCGCTGATCAGGCGCTCAACGATTTCAACCTGCGAATGCTGGTGATCTGGCCGAACGATTTCGACGCGATACGCGCAACAGCTTCGTCAAAGGGTTCGCTCGCAACGAGCATGTGAAAGCCATTGGCGTGCAGCAAAGTTTGCGCATCCCGCATGATGCCGACATGGCCTTTCCAGAAGATCAGATCACCGCGTTCTAAGGTGCTGTTCAAAGGAATGGCTTCACCCAATGATTTTTCCTGCATGTCCGTGTCGCGCAACGCCTGAATTCCGGCGGCTGCGAGCGACGTCTGCACCAGGCCCGAGCAATCCAATCCGAGCGCAGTCTTGCCGCCCCACAAATAGGGCAGGCCCGTAAAGCGCTCGGCGACTGCCACGAAATCCGGCGCGAATGACAGCAGCGGCCTGAGGTGCCCGGCCCAGACGAACCCTTCCTCACCAAGGCGCGCGAAATCCCCCCTAATTTCGCTGACCGCGAGTTCGCTATTCAATGGCAATGACTGTTCCACCGGCAGTTTCATGGATGGACCGGGGTAGAGGAACGTCCGCAATACAGCCACCCGATGGGTGGGCGCGCTGCGTTCCGGCGCAAGCGAGGCAGACGGCAGAAATCCGACATAGGAATCCCGTTCGAGTTGACCCCACGCCCAGCCCTCCTCGATTTCGTAGACCGTGAACCGTTCGCCGCGGATGGCCTGGGTATCAAGCGGTGCATCGAGCGTGGGCGCATTGCGCAGGTCCGCAACTTCAATCACGATTTCCTCGCGAACGCCTTCCACGAACAAAGACGCTTCAACCTTTCCTTTCAGGCGCGCCGCTGCCAAATCCGGCCGTGCCGGTGTCAGCCGTTTGTCGAAAGCCGCGGTCATGGATGAGTGGGCCCAGTTGGCAACTGGCTACCTTTCAACGTGATCATGTCAGCAATTTTCTCGATATAAAGTGCGCCTTTGACCGTTCGCTGGATGATGACATTGCGTTTGTCCACTTCGTCGCGGCGGCGGGAGAGCAGACCGGCCTTGCCCATGGAATCCAGCGCGCGGGTAATCACAGGTTTGGTCACTCCCAGCTTGGCGGCAAGTCCGCGCACCGTATGAGGTGGCGGTTCAAGATAAACAATCAGGAGAATAGTCGTCTGCCGCATGGATAAATCAGCCAGGCCCTCCGGACGTGTTTCACGCACCAGTGAGAGGGTAATGCCATGCAAAAGCTGCAACGCGGAGGCGGGGCGAAGATCGAGACTCATGGCAAGCGATCTATCTGACGAACAGGGAACTCATTACGGAGACGAATTATTCGCGCGGGGAGCAGAAAATTGCAAGGCGGACTTTCGAGCACTTACAAAGTCCATCATATATGACAGGATTGAACGTCAGGCGAAGTGACTCAAATCAAAGTTTTTTCCCTCGTGAGAACCTATTTTGTTTCCAAAAGCGCTAAAAGCTGCGTCAATGGTGCCGTCGCGAAGGTGGTTGGAATAGGCTAACGCGATCTCCAGCTTCATGAAGTTATCCGATCATGCGGCGAGGTCAATGGGTTGATCCGATGGCTTGTCGGCGAGGGTCTTCCAGCCATCGACTTTGCGCATCGTGATCTGCCC
>CANJJI010000100.1 GCA_947474545.1 Beijerinckiaceae bacterium
CCGCGCAAGCGGCGGATGCCGCGCGTCCGCAATCACGGAAAATGGGCCATGCAAGGCCAGAACGGTATGGCGAACGCCCGGAAACAGCGCTATCCGGCAAAATCAGCCCCAAGCTGGCGAATCCCCCGAAGAGTTTTGCAAGAGGCTCGGAATATTCTGATTTCCCAACCTTGGATCAGCTTCCCCTGTGGGGCTTTGACGGCAGTTCAACCAAGCAGGCTGAAGGCAGAAGTTCGGACTGTGTGCTCAAACCAGCCGCTGTTTTCCCGGACAGCACCCGCAAGAATGGCGCGCTCGTCATGTGCGAAGTGATGATGCCCGACGGCGTAACCCCACATGCCAGCAACGCACGCGCCACCATTCTGGATGATGCCGGCACCTGGTTCGGCTTCGAGCAGGAATATTTTTTCTACAAGAACGGCCGCCCGCTCGGCTTTCCCGACCATGGATTTCCACCACCACAAGGCCCTTACTACACAGGAGTTGGCTATGAAAACGTCGGCAACATTGCCCGTCAGATCGTTGAGGAACATCTGGATATCTGTCTGGACGCCGGCATCAATCATGAGGGCATCAATGCTGAAGTCGCCAAGGGACAATGGGAATTCCAGATCTTTGGCAAAGGATCAAGGAAGGCCGCCGATGAAATGTGGGTCGCCCGCTACATCCTCCAGCGCCTGACGGAAAAATACGGCATCAGCATCGAATATCATTGCAAGCCACTCGGCAATACCGACTGGAATGGCTCCGGCATGCACGCCAATTTCTCTACGTCCTATATGCGCGAAGTCGGCGGCAAAGAGTATTTCGAAAAACTCATGGCCGCCTTCGACAAGAACAAGGATGACCACATCGCCGTCTATGGCCCGGACAACCATATGCGCTTGACTGGACACCACGAAACCCAGTCGATCCACATGTTCAGCTACGGACTGGCCGATCGCGGGGCCTCCATCCGCATGCCCCATAGTTTCGTGAAAAACGATTACAAGGGCTATCTGGAAGACCGCCGTCCAAACTCCCAAGGCGACCCCTACCAGATCGCATCGCAAATTCTCAAGACAATCTCGGAGGTGCCCGCCCCCGGCGCCGTGCCAACGCTTGAGGAAAAGTTGATGGAAAAAACCAGCGCCTGACACAGCGCCGATAATTCAGGGCAACTAACAAAAGCTGTCAAAAAATAAGCCCCACGATGAAAACCTCATCGCGGGGCCGATTTTTAGGCAATGCACTGCGCCCAGCTATTCTGCCGCCTCCGCGCGCGCCGCGACGAATTGCGAAAGATACACGCCCCGTCCGCGAATTTGCTCCCGGTACATCTGCTCGAATTCCGCAGGCGGAAATGAATGCGTCGAAGGCCGCGCGATCAGCGCCTTCGCCCAGGCCTGCAGACGGGGATAGCTTTCGATCTTGCCGATCCTTTTGATGCCATCAAGAAACAGATAACGCTGTAGAAACGGCGCATAGCAGGCGTCCACCAAAGCGAAACGCGTCCCGTTGAAATAGGGCCCCGAACCCTGCTTTTCCAGCGCGCCTTCGAGCTTGGCGAACGGCTCATCAATCTTGGCGATGGCGGCGTTGTAATCATCTTCGGTTTTTGCATAGGCCGCGCCCGTCACCTGTGAAGCGAAGGTCGGGATAAAATCGGTCCAGGCCCGGTTGATGGCGCGCTGTATGGGATCTTCAGGCGCAAGACGCGGCGCGATGGTCTCGTCAAGATATTCAGCGATGGCGTTGGATTCAAACAGCGAGATCTTGTCGTCGAGCCGCAGCACCGGCACCTTCTTGTGCGGCGAGATCGCCAGAAACCAGTCGGGCCTGTTGTTCGGTTCGATATGCGTGAAATCGAACGGCGCATTCTTCTCGCGCAAGGCAATCGCCGCGCGCTGCACCCACGGACAGGTCTTGAAACTGATGAGCTGGTATTTCATGGCGGGCTCCCTGAGGTTTGGTTTGGGGGAGTTTGGACCAGCCAAGGAAATCTGTCTATCCGGGTGGAAATATGGCCAGAGCAATCGAGTGAAGGGTTTCCTCATCCCGAGGGCCAGTTCTGCGGGGGAGCGCCGCAGGCGCTTTCTAAAACTTTTTCGTGTACCGCGCTTGAAGTTGGCTTGCAAAGAGACATCGTAATAACACCTGCAAGAGAAGCGCTTCGCGCCCCCCCTCATCCCCCCTTGCTACGCAAGGGGGTCGTGTTGCACCGTTTGTTTTCTGTCTGATCCTCGCTCATTTTGTGTTTACAGTGATGGCGTGGACGGCGCAGACACCGGCATTGATGCACCATGATGGCTTGCTATCGAAGGCATTCATCAGAAGGCGTGCCGTCTCCAATGTAATGTAATTTCAAGCACCACGATTCCACGCCATCCCTTCGCCCCGCTTGCGGGGAGAAGGGGTAATTGTGAAAATAATCCTTGACTAATGTTCCTATTTTGTTATATATGACCCGCCATGGACATTCCCGCAGCCATAGACCTCAACAAGACCCTCCTCGCCCGCATCATCGCGGGGCTCTTCATTCTGCTGGGTGGAGGGACCGGGCCTGCGCGGATTTCTGTTGAATTGCATCGATCAATTGTGCGGGTGCTGCGCCCCGCTGAATCGGCTGTGCGCCGGTTGATTGTGGTTCTGGTGACCATCACGGGAATGAAAGCGCCGCCGCCCCGGCCACAGGCGCAGTCGCGTTCTGTGCCCTCAGGGCTTGCCCGCACGGGAGAGGAAAAAAAGCGCCAGTCTTTCCCGCTTTTCGATCCCTGGCAGCGGTTCTGGCGTCATCGTCCCGCGAAAAAAGCCCCCGCTGCGCTGCCGCGCATTATTTCGCTCACCGATGAAGGACTCCGCAGGCTCAGGGAGAGCCTCGACGCCCCGGCGCCGGCGGACAAAAAAGCTGCGGACATAAGTCCGCTCAATCTCCTGCGGCGGCTTGAGGCGGTGATCGGCGCACTCGAGAATCTGCCACATCAGGCCAAACGCCTCGTCCGCGCGCTGGCCAGACGGCAGAATGTGCCGAAATTGAAATTCAGAAAGCCCCTGCGGCCGGGACGCCCGCCGGGCCATCGCCAAAAACCGCGTCTGGAAGTGGATCACGTCTTGAGCGAATGCGAATGGCTCGCCCGCAATGCTCTGCCGCCCAATACGTCATAACATAGCACCAGCATCTCCTGCCCTCATACCCTCGCGTGCACACGCACGGCGGGGCTATTGGCGCAGGCTCGCTCGACAAAATAACCTTAGTCCTCTAAGAATTATCCATAACATATTGCGGAGGCACCCATGCTCACCCCCGAGGAAAACGATCTGCTCACCCGTGTCGAGGGCAACGCCCCCATGGGCCGGATGATGCGCCGCTACTGGATCGCCGCCTGCCTGACGGAAGAAATCCCCGAGCCTGATTGCGACCCCGTGCGCGTGCGCCTGTTCGGCGAAGATCTCGTCGCCTTCCGCGACAGCGAGGGCCGCGTGGGACTGATCGATGAAGCCTGCCCCCATCGCCGCGCATCCCTGTTTTATGGCCGCAACGAGGAATGCGGCTTGCGCTGCCTTTATCACGGCTGGAAAATCGACGTTGAAGGCAATGTCACGGAAATGCCCTCTGAACCCACAAATTCCGAATTCGCCGGCAAGGTGAAACAAAAGGCCTATCCGGTAAAAGAATGGGGCGGCTTTATCTGGACCTATATGGGCGAAGCCGAACATATGCCGGAATTTGTGCCGCCACATTTCGCGCCCACCGAAAACACGAATGTCTCCATCTTTAAAGTACACGTGGATTGCAACTGGGCGCAGGGTCTGGAAGGGGCGATCGATTCCGCTCATTCCTCCAGCCTGCATTCAACGGACATGCCGCCCGCGTCGGTCGGAAGGTCAACGGCCACAGGCACAAGCTGGCAACGCCCCTCCACCGACAAGGCCCCGCGCCTCGTTGTACAGTCAACGAACTACGGCTTCCAATATGCCGCTGTGCGCCGCCCCATCCGCAATTCAGACACCCATGATTATGTGCGTCTCACCCATTTTATCGCGCCCCATCACGTCGCGATACCACCCAACAATGTCTATAACGTCGCGCAAATGAATGTGCCGGTCGACGACACTCATCATAACCTCTACATCATCGCGTGGAGCGAAACGGGCGGGGTTGATCAGGAAGCCTGGCGCAAGTTCACCGGCATGCAGTTGGGCATAGACCTCGATCCAGAATACAAAAAGATCAACAATCGCAACAATAATTACGGCCAGGATCGCGCCGCGATGCGCATGGGCAAGAATTTCACCGGCATAAAAGGCTTTCCCAATCAGGATATCGCCATGTGGGAAACCATGATGCCCGTAGCCGAACGCTGGCGCGAAAAGCTCGGCGCATCCGATCTTGCCGTCGTCGAATTCCGCCGCCGCATGGTGGAGGCCGTGAAGGCTTTTGCCGCCGGAGCCGAACCGCCGCAGCTCGCTGGCGAACAGCGCACACGTGTGCGGGCCTATGAAGGCATTGTGCCAAAATCCACGGACTGGCGTACACTGGGCGGCGCCGAGACGAGGCGGGACGCAGCGGCGGAGTGATAAGCGAACCTCATGCTGAGCAGCCTGCAAAGCAGGCGTATCGAAGCGCGATGGCTGGAGAACGCACATGCAATTTGGACTCTATGCGCCCGTCCCCCATGTCACCGTTGGCTCGCCAGAAATCCTGAAATCGGTCGCGGGCGGATTGTCGCCCCTAGCAAATGGCGCGCTTGATCCGGCATGGCAGCTCGCAAAAGACGTTCTTTTGGAAGCTGACGCGACAGGCTATGACATCATCCTGTTTGCAGAGCGGCATCTGGGCGCAGATATGGAAGCCTGGATTCTCGGCAGCGCTATTTCCTCGCTGACTCAACGTATCCGCTCCATGGTCGCAGTGCATCCCGGTCTATGGACCCCGCAGGTGATCGCCAAAATGTCAGCTTCGCTGGACCGGCTGACGCCGGGGCGCATGGCTCTCAATCTCATCACCGGCTGGAACGTCGAGGAACATACAATGTTCGGCGGCGACACCATGCTCTACAATGACGACCGCTATATTCGCGCTGAAGAATTCATCGAAATCATCCGGGGCATGTGGACACAATCGCCCTATTCTTTCAAAGGCCAGTTCTACAATGTCGAGAATGCGCAACTTCTGCTGCGCCCGGCAACCCCTGAGCCACCTGAAGTTTTCACCGCAAGCCGCTCGCCGCGCGGCCTCGATATGATCGCCAAGGTCGCCGACTGGTGGTTTGTCGACTACGATAAAGAAGCTGAAACCATAGAAGACGTGATGGTTTCACTGCAGAATGCCATGGACGCAGTGCGGGCCCGTGCAGAAAAACGCGGCCGCCGCGTGCGCTTCGCCTACAATCCCTTCGTTTGCTTCGGCGATAACGATGAAGATGCTCGCAAGCGCGCAGAATCGCTCGTGCGCGTTGATGGAACAGATGCAGACGTTCGCAAATTGCTCAACAGAATTGGGCCTGCGATGAAATCAGGCTGCGTAGGACATCCCGACAAGGTACGCGCGCAAGTGCAGCGCTTTCATGATATGGGGATTGAACTCTTGCTGTTCAAATTTGTGCCCAATGTTACCGAGACCCGCGCGATCAGCGATGAGGTTATAAGGCCGTGGCGGGCGCAACATGGCGCCGGCCTTTTTGGACAGGCAGCCGAATAGGTGAAGCGGCCTGTCCAAATCAGTGCTAGGTCCCGGCATTGCTCCGGACTGACCGCTAACGCGGAGATGGGGAGATCATGATATCCGGACAGATCGCTCCCAGGCCCCAAGCTCCCGTGACAACAAACCACGATTCCATAAGGCTGTTGTTGCGCGCCGGCCGGAATGTGGACGCGCTTCAGGCATTGCAAACAGTCATAGTTGCCAATCCCGGCGACCTTGCCGCCCGTGAACTGCTTTTCGACGGCTACTTTCAGAGCCGCCGCTGGGATGAGGCGCTTGTACAAGCCAATACCCTTCTGCGCGAATGTCCCGATGAAGCCCGTTACAGAATGTGGCGCATTTCCACGCTCGCCAACCTGAAACGCTATGCAGAGACAGTGCGCGAAGCCGGCTCTTTTGCAGGACGCTACGGCGAGAACGCAAGACTTTTGAACGTCCTCAAAATCGCGCACTTCTATCTCAATGAAATTCCGCAGGCGGTAAAATGCGGCCAACGCGCGATGGAAATGACGGATGCCGAGGCATGGAGCAAAACAATTCCCATGCGGCTTAAGCAAACTGGCGACGGAGCAGGCAAAAACATCATTTCATTTTCGCTCTGGGGCGCCAACGCTATCTATATCTATGGCGCGCTCATAAATACCAAACTGGCGCGACGTTATTTTCCGGATTGGATTTGCCGTTTTTATATTGGCGATGACGTGCCTGAAGAGACGATCGACAGACTTCAAGAAGAGGGTGCGGAAATTATTCGTGCATATCAAGTTGACGGCATCCCGGCTCAATTCATGCGCTTTCTGCCGTTAAGCGATCCCGGCGTGGAACGTTTCATGGTTCGCGACTGCGATTCCCGTGTGGGCGAACCGGAAGCGGAATTGGTGGATGCATGGATAAAGAGCGAACTGCCGTTCCACGTCATGCGAGCCCATGTGTTGCACAATGATCTCATGCTCGCAGGCCTATGGGGAGGCACCGCCAATACAGGCATGGACTTCAAGGCGCTGCTGCAAAGCTATTTCACTTTCGGACCCACGAACAAATATGGGCACGATCAGTTGATGCTGGGCCGGAAGATCTGGCCGCTCATCCGCAATCATTGCCTCGTTCATGATCGTTATTACAGCCTGGCCGGTGTACAAACGGTTCGGATTTCCGAACGATATTCTCAATTGGGTTCCGGTTACCAGAATCACTCTGCCGTGATGAAAGAGGCTAGCGAACTAGGCATCCCGGCGCTGAAACAACTGCGAGAGGCGCCGGTCTGGCAGTGACCCATAAACCGGTCATCACATGATAGCTGGTGAGGACGCCCGCTCACCCCACAATGGCGACCCTGCGCATCAAGCGCCGCTCAGCAGCAGAAAAGTCCGTCCGCGCATGGGTGCACGAACGATTGTCCCAGATCAGGAGATCGCCGGGCGTCCACACATGTTCGTATAAAAACTGCTTCTGTTCAGAATGATCAAACAGATAATTTAACAGCTTTTCGCTTTCTGCCGGTTCGAAACCCACAAGATGATCTGTCATCAGCCGGTTCACATAAAGCGCCTTGCGTCCATTGCCCGAATGCACTCGAACCACGGGATGCGCATAATGGGGCGTACCCTCCTTGATTACCGCGCCACGCTTGGTCGGATTGGTTGCATAGTCATAAACATGCATGGCCTTCACGCCCTCAAGCCGCGCCTTGATATCTTCCGGCAGCGTTTCATAGGCCTTGAACATGTTCGCAAAGATAGTGTTTCCTCCAACAGAAGGCACTTCCATCGCATAAAGCATGGTCGCAATGGCAGGCTTTTCGATATAGCACTGGTCATGATGGAAAAACATTTCGCCATCCGGCAGCGAACCGATCAGCTCGCCATTCTCGCGGATATTGGAAATATACATGACGCCCGGCAATTTTGATGCGCCATTATGTTGGTGGTGAACTTTCCCAACTGCGCCAAAACGCGCGGCGAATTTCCATTCCTGTTCCTCATTCAAGGTCTGGTTACGGAACAGAGCGACGCAATTGTCGTGAAACGCATCCTGAATAAGTGCAAAAGTGCTATCGTCTATTTCCGCACTGCAGTCCACGCCCAGGATTTCGACACCTGTGCCCGGCGATAGCGGTCGCGTACCAAAAGCCATGCTGGCCGGATTGATCTGCGATGGAATACCCATTGTGCGGTCAAGCATGACTCACTCCCCGAATTTTCTTTCAGGCCTATGAAAATACTGCCTCCGCCTGAAATGCAAGCTTTTGCCGCCCCACGCTACATTTGCCGCATCCCCCCATTCTGATAATCTGCTATTAAGAGCCATAAATACCCAAAAACGCCTCTGGGAGCACGCCTTGAAAGTCTTCGTTTTCGATCTGTTAGCCTATGGCAAGCACCTTGATCATCTCAAGGTTGGCAAAGAACTGCCATACCCCCTGGGCAAGGACCATTGCGATCCCGCAATCTCCATGAAAACCTATGAAGAGCATCTGGAAGCCTGGGAATTGCTTGACCAGCTGGGCTTTGACGGCGTCGGCTTCAACGAACACCATACCTCCCCCTACGGCCTGATGAATTCTCCCAACATCATGGCCGCCGCTGCCGCCCAGCGTACAAAAAATCTTAAACTGTTGATCTACGGAAATCTGCTGCCGTTGCATGAACCGCTCCGCCTCGCAGAGGAGCTGGCAATGATCGATTGCCTCTCAAAGGGGCGGCTCATTTCCGGCTTTGCGCGTGGCATTCCCCGTGAATACGACGTACATAATGTGCCAATGAGCGAATCCCGCGCACGGTTCGAGGAAGCTTACGAGATCATCACCCGCGCCTGGACGGAAGACGTGTTTTCCTATGAAGGAAAGTTCTGGTCCTACAAGGATGTCTCAATCTGGCCGCGGCCTGTGCAACAACCCTGCCCGCCAATTTCCATCCCAGTTACCTCATCGCAGGAGTCTTTGGACTGGGCTGCTGCGCGCGGCATACCGATCACGCCCGGCGCAGCGACACAGGGCCTGCGTGAAGACGTTGTGCGCTATTACGCAGCCGCGCTGGCCCGCAACGGACGTAAGCTTACGCCCGATCTAATGTGGATACCCTCTATCTGCTATCTGGCAGACTCCAAGGCGCAGGCCGTGAAGGAGTACGCGCCCTATCATCTCTATTTCAACAAGACCCTCTACAGCCACGGCAATTTCACAGAGACCGACATGCAGGCGAAATCCGGGTATGTCAGCGAGCAATCCAAGTCATACGTCAGCGAACAAAATCTGAAAGCCTATGCGCGCTCGCGCGATGATTTCCGCAACCTCACCTTCGAGGATGTCGAGAAAATGTCGCACAACATGCCCTGGGGCACAGCTGATGAAGTAACACAACGCCTGATCAGCGCTGCCGATCATGCTGGTGCAGGGACAGTGCTCGTCAGCCTTAATCGCGGGGCCATGCCGCATGACATGTTTATGAATCAGATCAGGCGCTTTGCGAAGGATGTACTTCCCGCGCTGAAAGCGCACGAAGTGACCCATGCCAAATGTCTCGAAGGCACAAAAGCAGCATAGGAGAAGGCTATGAGGCGCGGCGCACTTTCATCATTGGCGCTGCTGGCAGCAATCGTGCAGCCAGCTCGCGCTGACTCCATCAGCGATTTTTATACAGGCAAGACCATGGACATGATCGTCGGGTCGCTTGTCGGCAATGATTTCGATCTGCGCGGCAGATTGCTCTCTCGCCACATGGGGCGCTTCATTCCGGGCAATCCCGAAATGCGCGCCCGCAATATGCCGGGCGGCGGCGGCGTGATTGCTCTGAATTACATGGTCGTTCGCGCGCCTCACGACGGCACTGTGCTGCACATGACATTCCCGAACATGAGCACTGTGCAGGCAACAGGCCAGGTGGGGGTGCAATTCGATCTGCGCAAATTTTATTTTATCGGCAACACCACAAACAGTCCGAATATCCTGAACATCTGGCACACGTCGGACGTTCGCACTATCGAAGATGCAAAGAAGCGCGAAGTTGTGCTTGGCGCCAACCCCGGCATCACCGGCATCTATTACGCACGCGCGCTGAATGAGATGATCGGCACGAAGTTTCGTATAGTCTCCGGCTATCCCGGCGGCGGGCAGATCAATCTGGCCATGGAACGCGGCGAAGTGGAAGGCCGCGCCTCTAACACCTGGGCGTCATGGAAAGCGACAAAGCCCGACTGGATCGCCGAAAAAAAATTCCACGTTCTGTTTCAGGTGGGCCGCGAACGCCATCCTGATTTGAAAGACATACCGCTGATGACCGAGCTGGCGACAAACGAAGCCGATCGCAAACTGCTGGAGTTTCTCTCCGATCCCATCGCCATTGCTCGCGCTGTCGTCACCACGCCCGATGTGCCCATGGAACGCGTCACAGCGCTGCGCCGCGCCTTCGACGCGGTCATGAAAGACCCCGCCTTCATCGAAGAAGCCAACAAGATGAATCTCGATCTTGACTGGCTGAGCGGCGAAGAAACGCAGAAGATTTCAGACGCAATCGTCAACGCACCGCCGGACATTATCGAGCGTGCGAAGAAGATTATGGATGCGCAGTGAGAGATAATGTCAATCCGCGAGGCCCAGTACGAGTGTCAACTTTGCGTTTAGTTCAGCCAACTGATTTTTATTAATGCAACCGATTATGCCGCCGCACTTTGTCTTGATAACTGAATAAATCTTGTCAGTCATAACTTGAGTTAATTGTCGTAATCCGTTTGTATCATCTGGTGCGACCAACATCCGGTAGACTGATGTGTCCCGAACAGTTGTTGTCATTAAGACGACCAAAACGCTGTCAGTATCGTCAATAAAATCTGATTGTATAACGACGGCTGGCCGGGGCTTGCCGTGATCGCCTCGCGTGGAAACGACAATGATGTCACCACGCTTCATTTCTGAAGCTTTGTTTTGGCTACATCGGAAATTTCAGGAATGTCGTCATCCGGCCAATCCATGGCGGCTTCGATAAAATCCAGCGCCTCAAGCTCCTCGGGCTTGCCTTTTAATAAGGCCATGTCCCGTATTAACCGCGCGCGGACTTCGGGGTTATGGGGATCCATCGTCCATATCCGTACTTCACGCATCCCCTGTTCTCGCTTGGATTTCCGGTGCTTTTGATATTTTGAAATCTGGCTAGCCGTTACGGACTTCCCATTGATATCGTCCATTGCCCTATCTCCGGTTGCGCGCAACCATACCACATCCGTTGCGCGCAACCAAGTTTAGGAACACATCCTCACACCAGCCCAAGCACCCGCCGTGCGATGAGCATCCGCTGGATCTCCGCTGTTCCGCCATAGATCGTGGCCCGCCGCGTCTGCAGATAGGTCAGGCCGGGGTTCATATGGCCGTGGTCCACAGCGATAGGCTCCACCGAAGCGCCATCAGCGCCGAAGGCGATAACCATCAGTTCGCAGAGTTCCTGAAGCAGTTCGGCGGCTACGGTCTTGGCGAAGGCAAAGTCCGCGTTGGTGCGCGTGTCGGTTTCCGTAATCTTGACGATCTGCGCATAGGTCGCACACAGCGCCGTATATTCAATTTCGGCTTTGACAAGGCGATCGCAGAACGCGGGGTCGTCTATCATCCCGGTCGAACGGGCAGCGCGTTTGATCTTGTCCAGCAAATGCGCGCATTTCTGCGGATTCGCGCCATTGAGACGTTCTTTTTCGAGCAAGGCGGTCGCCACTTTCCAGCCCCCGTCGATCTTGCCGATCACGTTGGAAATGGGCACCCGCACATCGTCGAAAAACACCTCTGCGAACTCGTCTTCGCCTGTGATCGTGCGAATGGCGCGCGGATTGATGCCCTTCGTCTTCATATCGACAAGGACAAAGGTCAGGCCTTCCTGCTTTTTGACATCAGGATTGGTGCGCACTAATGCAAACATCCAGTCGGCATAATGTGCCCAGGTCGTCCAGATTTTCGAGCCGTTGATAACAAGATGATCGCCGTCAACCACAGCGCGCGTGCGCAGACTCGCAAGGTCAGAGCCTGATGACGGCTCTGAATAGCCCTGGCACCAGATCTTTTCGCCTGAGATCATGCCCGGCAAATGTTGCGCCTTCTGTTCGGGCGTTCCGAACACTTGCAAAATCGGACCTACGTGGCCAATCGCTTGTCCCGAAATTTCGGGGGCGCCGATCGCGCCAAGTTCTTCTGCCAGAATAATGGTCTGCGCGACGCTGGCTTCCATGCCGCCATATTGTTTGGGCCAGTTGGGCGCCACCCAGCCGCGCTCAAAGAGTTTGCGATGCCAGAAGCCCGCCTCCTCAAAGGTTGGTCGGGTCGGCAGGTGGCGCAGGGACTGCGGCAGGTTGGCTTCAAGCCAGTCCCTGACCTCCTTGCGAAAAGCTGAATCCTGAGGGCTGTCTTCGCGGAAACGAACCTCTGTGGCCCCGCTCGCCAGCGAGGTTTCAGCGACTTTGCGCCGGTGATCCAGCGCATTGCCATAAGCAGTGGAAAGCACCAGCGCACGTTTCAGATAAAGCCCTGCATCGTGCTCATCCGTAAAGCCCATGGCGCCGAGCATCTGGATAAAGGTACGCGCAATGGTGATGGACGATTCCGCCGCTTTGGCAAAGGCCGCTGACGCAGCAAGCGGTGAAGCCTCTGCCCCAGCATCCGCGAGCCGTGCGGCTTCATAAGTCAGGGCGCGCGTCAGCGAAGCGGCCGAATGCGCATCGGCCATACGGAATTGCAGCGACTGGAACGAACCCAATGTGCGGCCGAATTGCTGGCGGGTCTTCAGATGCTCAACGGTTCGCTCGATGGCGATATCCATAATGCCCAGAAGCTCTGCAGCGCAAAGAATGGCGAGGCCTGAATTGATATCGCGCAGAACCGCAGCAGCCCCCTGCCCCCGAAACAAGGCCGCTGCAGGAACTTGTAGGCTTTGGAGCGTCAGATCGCCGATGCTTCCGCCATCAGCCAGGCGACGTGATTCAATCGAAAGTCCAGTGGCATTTGCCGCGACCAGCGCCAGCTCTGCACCCGTCTCTCCCTGCGCTTCAATCAGAAACCACTTGGCGCCAGAAGCGCCATGCACTTGTGCGCACTGTCCCGACAGCACAAAACCTTTCGCGCCATCTGCCTTTGCAGTCACCCCGCTTTGGCGGCGCGATATACCCAAAGCGATCTGGCACTTCCCGTCTATGGCCTCCCCAAGGACAGTCTTCGAAACATCGCCAGGGAGCGCGGCCACTGCTTTCATTGCGACCATCGACGTGCCAGTCGTCAGGGGAGCCAGTTCGCGCCCGAAGGATTCAGCAACCAGACAGGCTTCCTGCAGGCCCTGCCCGCCACCGCCTTGATCCTCTGGTGCCATGATCGAGAGCCAGCCATCGCCCGCAGCTTTGGTCTCGGCATCCCCGTCGCGGCCATCGGGAAGGTCGCGCAATGACCTTCGCCGCGCAGGACCAAAGTTGGCAGATGCAAAGCGCCGCGCCCCATCGCGCACCGCAAGTTGATCCTCGCTCAATATGACGGACATACAAACCTCCCGTTTTGACTTTTTTGTTTTATCGGCGGGACAGGAATCCACGACGATCTTACCAGCGATATCTATTCGGCCTGTATGTTGGCGGCCTTCAAGATTGGTGTCCATTTCACGATTTCAGCAGCAACGAATTTCCGTAATCCCTCCGGCGTTCGGTTGTCTTCCAGTGGCAGGATTGCGCCAATGCTTTCCAGCCTGTTGCTCACCACCGGTGAAGAAAGCGCTGTGCGCAGGGCCCCGGAAAGGCGGTTCACAATCGCAACAGGTGTGCCTTTGGGCGCAAACATCGCATTCCAGCCGGAGGCCTGAAAGGAAGGAAGCCCCGCTTCAATCGTCGTGGGAATATCCGGCAGCGCATCCGATCGTTTAGCCGTTGCAATGGCGAGCATTCGCACCTTTCCTGCTTTTACGTGTTCGACCGTGTGTGGAATCTGGTCGCAGAGATAATCGAACTGCTGACCAAGCAGGTCGTTAAATGCCGGCCCCGACCCGCGATAGGCAATCATCGGCGATCTCGCGCCAACGAGCGACGTAAAATAAAGGCAGGCTACGTGAGAGGTCGCTCCCACGCCACCATGGCCATTATTGTATTTCTCAGGCGCGGCCTTCAGCAAGGCGATGAATTCACCCAGCGTCTTTGCAGGAAAATCCTTGCGGACGAGAATTCCAATCGGCGTATCCGACAATTGTCCGACGTGTTCGAAATCGCTGACCGGATCATAGGTCAACTTCGGATATAACCCGGGCGCCGCCGCATGTGTCCCCATCTGACCGACGAGAATTGTATAGCCGTCAGGTGTGGAACGGGAAGCTCGGGCGGAACCCGATGTACCGCCAGCGCCGCCAACATTCTCGATCAACAGTTTTTGACCAAGAACATTCGACATCTGTTCAGTTACAATGCGGGCGACAACGTCGGTATTTCCGCCGGCGGCATAGGGGACGATGACGGTAATGGCGCGATCAGGATAAGTCTGCGCACCGGCGGACTCTGGCAGAACAGCGCAGCAGCTTAACGCCAACAGGGTTACAGACCATTTCAAAAATTGCCGCATCCGCTTTGTCCCTCTCCCTCTTCAGCGAAACGGAATATTCAGGCCTTAATCCAATTTTGCCCGATAGTGATCCCAGGTGCGCTGAAACAGACTGGCGGTCCACAATTTCTCGATTGCCGCTTTCTTGTCGGCTGCATCGAACACATAAGGCTTGCCGATTTGCAGAGCCATAAATTGCCGGTAGGCGTTTTCTTCGAGATAGACGGCCAGAACAAAGGCGTCGAGTATGGTATTTCCGACTGTCGCTGCCCCGTGTGACTTCATCAATACGGAGGGACGGTCACCCAGCACGCCGGCCAGTTGGTCAGCCATTGCCGCCGTATTGATGGAGCTGGGCGTATCCAGCACCGGCGCTTCGCCCGGCAGCACGCCCTGCGCAAAAACAGGCAAATATTTATGGCCCGTCATGGTCAGAAATGTCGACCATTTGGGATGTGCGTGCACGACCGCGTTGATATCCTTGCGTGCACGATAAAGCCCCGTGTGCAGGTGGAACTCCAGAGGAGGTTTGGCCTTGCCCTCGATCAGATTGCCGGCCATGTCAATGGTGACGATGTCCTCCACCGTCAGACAGGAGCGCTGGCAATTGCCCTGATTGATGAGGATACGATCGGGCGAGATGCGAATGCTGCAATGGCCATTGAAATCGATAATCTCAGCCTTCTCCAACATGCGGATACAATCCACAAGCTGTTGCCGTTCTCCCAGATGATCCACCCCGTTGCGGCGATCAAGTTCTCGTACAGTCTGCGACATGGCCATTCACCCTCACGCAAATCCAACCCGTTGCTTCCACAATTGCCAGGCGCGGCTCGCAGCGCCGATATTCACGGCATCGGCCAGTTCGCCTTCTTTGGCGTCCAGCGCCGCTATGCGGCCTCCACCGCCCAGCATGGTGGCTGTCACCTGCATCCGGGCGCTCACCTCGGTATAGACCGCTCGGAACACCGCCAGCGGCAAACTGGGGCCAGCCGCAACGCTGCCATGTGCGCGCATAAGCACGACTGGCTTGTCCGCCATCACACGAGCCAATTCATCGCCCTTTTCATTATTGCCAACCAGCATGTCTGTCGCGCCGAATTTTTCGGAAATATCAAACACCGGCACACCCTGCGCCAGAAACGCCGCGTTATGAAACATGGCTTTCATCGGCACACCTGTCAGCCCGAACGGGATGACAGACTGCGAATGACTATGAACAACGCCAACTACATCCGGCCTGTTCGCATAAACCCGGCCGTGAATATAGCGTTCGAGAAACCCGTTACGGCCCCGATTTTCGCAAGGTTCGGACTCCAGCGTGAACTCCATAATGTCATCAGGGGTCACCAGTGCCGGCGCTATCGCGCGTGCCATCAGAAAGCGGCTTGGATCATGCGGATGGCGCATACTGACATGGCCGAATGCATCAACGACGCCCTGATCGGCCAGAATACGGCTGGCCGCGGCCAGATCTTCGAGAACAGAACGATCAACCGGCCCTGCGGATCTAGGCAATGGGCCAGCCCCGCCACCCGCATCGGCTGGCAGGGACGCCGCCGCAGCCATAAACGCGCCTCCGCAACCCATACATCCGCATGGAAACAATCGCATAAAACCTCCCGGACTCAACACTGGCTCTTGGGCCGGCACCCCCTCAGGATGCACATCCACACTTGTTTTCGCGCAAAAAGAACCCCGCCGCAAGCGGCGGGGTTCATCCCTCTGGAATCTCGACAGCTGCCTGAGCAGGTCGAATAAACCTTAGACAGCTTCCTTAAGATCTTTGGCCGCGCGAAACGCAACCTTCTTGGAAGCCTTGATCTTGATCGCTTCGCCCGTCGCAGGGTTACGGCCCATGCGGGCGGCGCGCTTGCGAACAGACAGGATGCCAAGGCCCGAAATACGAACCCGCGAACCCTTCTTGAGGCTCTTCACGATCAAGTCGATCATGCCATTGAGAACGGCTTCAGTCTGACGCTTCGACATTTCATTGGTCTCGGCGAGCGCCGCAGCCATATGCTTTACTGTTACTGTTGCCGATGCAGTCCCAGCGCTTGCCTTGGCCGGCGCCTTCTTAGCCGCTACTTTCTTTGCCATCGTATATTCTCCGTACGAATCAAATCGCGCAGGCATAATAACGCGATTCTCGGGAGCAACCAGTCTCCCGACAGAGAAAACAGCATATTTCCCGGCCTTTTTTGAGCAGCCGCCGAAAGACCGAACCGATTTTCGCAGAATTACAAAGGCTAACGCCAGCCTGCGGAAGTCCCGGCTTCTGCAAGCTGGCAAGCGCGAATGCGCTGATGCGCGGAGATCACATTGATAGACGTGTCAATCATCGAGCCGCTCGGTATAAGATTGATAACGCACACAGTCATCAATACCGGCCTGCGCCGGAATGCCATGCGCCGCAGCCGAAATCCGTGGGACGCCAACCGATACTCCGATCGCCAAAACTCTACGAACGGCCGGACATCGCGGACATATTGTTCTGGATAAAGGCGTTGTTTGGATCGAGCCTGCGTGCCGCTGCAAATTCGCTGCGGGCCCGCTCGCGATTGCCTCTCAATAGATAGGAATAACCACGGTTGTTA
>CANJJI010000101.1 GCA_947474545.1 Beijerinckiaceae bacterium
AAGGCCCATCTGCGAAAGGCCCAAGCGCGAACTTTCGACGCCCTATGGAGAACGCTTGGCGACATATGCCTCCTGTTCAAGGAAAATGAATGCTGGAACTTCTTCAAAGCGATGAGGTATGCATCCGATTAAACGTACGATGCTCTAGACTTTATTGAGCGTACCAATCCTGAGGATTGATTGATTGATTGATTTCGCTGTAGCGCCGGAATTGACAACAACCTTGATGGGCTTGTGCGATGGACATTTTGCATCGAGCCCGCATGTAACGAAGTCAGAATAATAGGCACGAACACCCTGCATTTCCTTTGTTCGAGCAAAGACAAAATACTCGCCTGCCGGGACTGAAAGCCCATAGCTGTATCGCTTTCCAGACCGCGTTTTTCTTGTTGTGCAATGAAGTTTCTTTGTTGAGATTTCTTCGGCACAAATTGTCAGGTCTTCCGGGATAAAATCACTGGGATAAGATAGCTGGCCGGTAATCGTGCCTGAGGCCTCTCCGAGAGCAGGTTGTGCCATGGCCGGACCACATATAATCATGGCGATGATTACAATATGCAAACGCATGGACAACTCCGCATCACAATTTCGATTGCTGATATAATCGATACATTATGCGAGGAACAGGGACAGTGCGAATGATACAAATCAAAACGGGGCTGCGGTCATGCGATTTCAATCGCGAGCGGATTTTGAAACTCCCCACCCCTCACCCGCAACTCCGTCGAACTTAATTCCGACCTCGGCCCGTGCAGAAAAATAAACGCAGGCGGATCGCGCGTGACCAGCGCTGCCGCATCCTCTTCCTTCACACGCCGCTTGGCGAGAAAATGCGCGCCCCTGCAATTGGCGGCGCGCAGGGTTGAGCGGGGGCGGTCGATGACGGCCAGCGGCATCAGATTGGCGATGCCCTTCCAATTCTGCCAGCGGTGGAAACTGGCGAGATTATCGGCCCCCATGAGCCAGACGAAATGCACGCCGGGGCAGCGCTTCTTCAGATAGGAAATCGTATCGAATGTATAGCGCGTGCCAATCTCCGCCTCGAACGAGGTGATGGTGATGCGGGGATGATTGGCCATGCGCGCCGCCGCCTGCATGCGCACGTCTATGCCCGGCAGGCCCGAATTTTCCTTGAGCGGATTGCCGGGGGTGACGACCCACCAGACAGCATCGAGCTGCAACCGCCTGAGCGCCGTCAGGCTCACCAGCCGGTGGCCTTCGTGCGGCGGATTGAACGTGCCGCCGAAAATGCCGATGCGCATGCCCTTTGCAAACACAGGCAGCCGCGCCGGCCGTCCCGTGGGACAATCGGGCGGCGGCGTCACGATGGGGCTACGCGCACTTATGCTCATTGCGGGTATAATGTACTTAAGGCCTGCCGGACGCAAGGCCCTGCAATCCCGCGTATTGCCTTGCCAGCGAGTGACCATCACACTGACTTCGGAACAGGACGCCAGACATGATCGACACTTCCCAAATCACCAGCGCAGATTTCATGGCGCCCTCGCCCGATCCGGGCATTGCGCTCTACATGCGCAACAAGCGCCCGGCCGGCATGGACGGTTTTCGTCCTGAGCGAACACTGCTTTATGTGCATGGGGCGACCTATCCTGCCAGCACGGCCTTCGACCTGCAGCTCGATGGCTTTTCATGGATGGATTACATCGCCGCACGCGGATACGACGTGTGGCTGCTCGATCTGCGCGGCTATGGCAAATCCGTACGCCCTCCCGAAATGGATGGCCCCGCCGATGCGGGCTCACCCATCGTGCGCGGCGATATCGCCGTGCGGGACATCGGCACGGCGGTAGATTTCATCCTGCAAAAGCGCGGTCTATCGAAACTCTGTCTGCTGGGCTGGTCGTGGGGCACAACGACGACAGCAACCTACACGGCGCGCAATGCGCAAAAGGTGCAACGGCTGGTTCTCTATGCGCCAAGCTGGATTCGTCATACGCCCGCGTTGACTGATACGGGTGAGGGAAGACTGGGTGTCTATCGCGTTGTCACCCGCGAACAGGCGCATTCTCGCTGGTATCACGGCGTTCCCGCCCACAAGCAAGATGCGCTTATTCCATCGGGATGGTTTGACGCCTGGGCCGATGCCACATGGGCCACAGATGAATGGGGTGCGCGGCAATCCCCGCCCCTGTTGCGTGCACCCAATGGCGTGCGCCAGGATGGCGCCGAGTTTCATGGCGCAGGCATTGCCTATTATGACCCGGAGAACATCACCGTACCAACGATGCTCGTTGTAGCCGAATGGGATGCCGATACGCCGCCCTATATGGCGCAAGCGTTGTTTCCCCTGCTGGTGAATGCGCCGGACAAGCGAATGGTGACACTCGCCGAAGGCACACATACTATTTGCATGGAGCGCAACAGGTTGAAACTGTTTGCGGCGGTGCAGGCATTTTTCGATGAGTGATGAAAGCCGTTTTGAAACTGGATTATAGTCCTTTGCGCTGCATCAATTGCCGCGGTTCCATTTCGTGAGATGAGTTAAATTAAGGCAGTGATAAAAAGGGAGTCTGCCTTCGCGCCATTGAACAGGCGAGTGCGGAGGGTCGTGTCATGACAGTTTCTACTGTAGAATCTTCACAACCAGCTCTCACAACGGCGTCCGGCCAATATAAGTTTTCCTGGGGCTTGGCGCTTGCCGTGGCCGCACTTGTTGCAGTGCTGATGTTTCCAACGCCTGCCGGGCTGCCACTTGCCGGGCAGCGCATGCTGGCCATTCTCGCGTTTGCCGTGGTGATCTGGATCACCGAAGCGCTGGATTACGCTGTATCTGCCGTTGTTATCGCTGCACTCATGGCGTTCTTGCTCGGACTTTCGCCAGATCCGGCTAATCCGAAAAACATGATCGGCACCAGCCGCGCGTTGGGGATGGCGTTCAGCGGGTTCGCAAATACGGCGCTGGCGCTGGTTGCCGCTGCTTTATTTTTGGCCGCCGCTATGACAGCCACGGGCCTGGATAAGCGCATTGCACTAACAATCTTGTCTCGCGTGGGAACACGCACAAGTTCTGTCGTCATCGGTTCAATTCTTGTCGGTATTGTACTGGCCTTCATGGTGCCGAGCACTACGGCGCGCGTCTCCTGTCTGGTGCCTATCATGATGGGCATCATCGCCGCCTTTGGCGTCAGCAAGAAAAGCGCGTTTGCGGGCATGTTGATGATTACGACAGCGCAAACTGCCAGTATATGGAATGTCGGCATCAAGACAGCCGCAGCACAGAATATGGTCGCTGTCGGCTTTATCGAGAAGCAATTCGGCAAGACGATTACTTGGCTGGAATGGCTGATTGCCGCCGGGCCGTTCACGGTGCTTATGACGATTGCGCTTTACTTCGTCATCACACGCATGTTGCCGCCTGAGGAACGGGAAGTTCCCGGTGGTTCGACCGCCGTCCAGAAAGCGCTGGCGGACCTTGGGCCTATATCCGGAGCTGAAATCAAGCTGCTCCTGATCTCACTGAGCTTGATCGCCCTTTGGGCGACCGAGGGTGTGCTGCATAGTTTCGATACGAGTTCGACGACCATCGCCGCCGTCGCCCTGATGTTCCTGCCTGGTGTCGCTGTAATGACATGGAAAAAAGCGCAGGCCAATATTCCCTGGGGCACAATTGTTTTATTCGGAATCGGCATCAGTCTTGGCGCTGCGCTGCTGTCGACAAAGGCCGCAAGCTGGCTCGCAGATCTCGTTGTGCTGGAGTTTGGACTGAAGCAGGCGACGGCGCTGTTTATTCTGGCGGTGATGGGATTGTTTCTGATCATCATCCATCTCGGCTTTGCCAGCGCCACAGCGCTCGCCTCCGCGATGATTCCCATCGTGATCGCCGTCCTCCAGAATGTGACGACACCAGGCATCAACATGATGGGCATGACGATGTTGTTGCAATTCGTCGTGAGCTTCGGCTTCATTCTCGTCGTCAATGCGCCGCAAAATATGGTCGCCTATGGCACAGAGACATTTGAGGCAAAAGACTTCGTGAAGACAGGGCTTGTGCTGACGATCATCGCTTATGCGCTGATCCTTATTCTCGGCGCGACCTACTGGCGCTGGCTTGGATATGTCTAGAATCGGGAGCCGTGATGAAAGATAGAATTGTTACAGTATCGGAAAGCGGAAATGGACCCTTCGGACAATTTATTACCACAGGACATCATGTTCTTGGCGCCGATGAACTGGAATCGCTTGGCGGGCGCGACACGGGTCCCGATCCCTACGAACTGCTCCTGGGCGGGCTCGGGGCATGTACCGCGATGACCTTGCGTCTATATGCCGACAAGCACAAATGGCCGCTCGAACATGTGGAAGTCACCTTGCGCCATGCGCGCCCTGCGGCCCATCAATCCGGAGTAAAGGACAGTTTCGAGCGCAAGATCAAACTTAAGGGCGATCTTACCGAAGAGCAGAGGCTCAAGTTGGTGGAAATTGCAGGGCGCTGCCCTGTCAGCCGTACACTCGAACATGGCGCCGAGATGGAGACGGCGCTGGCGTGAACTTCACGCCCGCGTCTGGCCGTTCCCATGCACCCTGTACTTGAATGAGGTCAATTGCTCGACGCCAACAGGGCCGCGGGCGTGCATGCGTCCGGTCGCTATGCCGATTTCCGCACCAAAGCCGAACTCGCCGCCATCGGCAAATTGCGTGGAGGCGTTGTGCAGCACGATCGCCGAATCCACCTCACGCAAAAACCGCTCTGCTGCTGAATCATCCTCTGTGATGATGCAATCGGTGTGATGCGAGCCATAATGTTCGATATGGTCCATCGCTGCATCAAGGCCATCAACCACTTTCACGGAAATGATGGAATCCAGATATTCGGTGGACCAATCCTCTTCGCTCGCAGCTTTTACGCGCGTATCTAATTTACGAGAGACTTCGTCGCCGCGCACTTCGCAGCCAGCATCCGCCAGCATTTTGATGAGCGGATCGAGTTGCGCCATCGCCGCTCTGTCGACAAGAAGCGTTTCGGCTGCGCCGCAAATCCCGGTCCGCCGCAATTTGGCGTTGCGCACAATGGTCTGCGCCTTTTGCGCGTCGGCAGCGCCATGAACATAGACATGCACGATGCCTTCCAGATGCGCGAACACAGGCACGCGCGCCTCTTCCTGCACCCGCGCCACCAGCGATTTGCCGCCACGCGGCACAATGACATCGAGATTGCCTCCTAGCCCCTTCAGCATTTCGCCCACAGCGGCGCGGTCGCGCACCGGCACGAGCTGGATCGCAGCGTCCGGCAGGTTGGCCTCGCGGAGACCTTCAGTCAGGCAGGCATGAATGGCGCGCGAGGAATGAAACGAATCCGAACCACCGCGCAGGATCACCGCATTTCCGGCCTTCAGGCAGAGTGCGCCCGCATCCGCCGTGACATTGGGACGGCTCTCGTAGATGACCCCAATAACGCCTAGCGGTGTCGCCACGCGCTCGATTTTTAACCCATTTGGCCGCTCGAATGTCGCCAATATCCGCCCGACGGGATCAGCGAGAGCTGCGATATCTTCCACGCCTTTGGCCATCGCCTCTATGCGCTTTTCATCCAGCATCAGCCGGTCGAGATTGGATTTCGACATGTCAGCGGCTTTCGCTGCTTCCATATCCAGCGCGTTTGCCGCCATAATTTTGGCGGCCTGAGTCCGGATTGCAGAAGCTGCGGCGGCAAGCGCCCGGTTTTTGGCCTCTGTTGAAGCCAGGCCGAGCCCATGGGCCGCCGCGCGCGCGCGCTGGCCGAGCTCCTGCATGAGGGCGGGGATGGCGGCGTCATCGCCGCCTGTTGTGATGTTTGCCGTGGTCATGCGACACAGATAGTGGATTTTCGCCGCAAGGGGAATATTGCCATTTCAATCGACCGGGGAAGGCGACTATGGCCAGCACAGACGATTTCGATTTTTCCGCAGACGTCATTTTCGCCGGAGGGACCGCAGCTGCCCACAATTGGGAGATGCTGAAGCGCCACACTATCGCGGAATGGTCAGGCGATCTCGACGCCACCATGGCGACAATGACACGGAACGACCCTTTCCAGATCATGCATGCCACGGGCCTGCATGTGCGCGGCTGGGAGAATGTCCGGGCTTTTTACGCCGAGCGAATGAAAACCTTTCAAGGGCAAGGATTTTTCGCGCACCGCTGGATTGCGTCAGACAAGGTGATCGTCGGCAATGGCTATTTCAGTGGCACACCGCAGGGTGTATTTTTCGGAGTCCAGACCACTGGCAAGGTCCTCTGCCTGCCGCTGACTGTATGGATATACTTCGAGGATGGGCTTGTGAAAGGCGAAGCTGCCTACCTCGACGGCCTTGAACTGAAACGGCAGATCAGCGAAGGGACAAATCAGGACAGGCATGTGCCGGTGTTTTGATAATGCCCCGCAAGTCCTGAAAAGTGCCTTAACCATGGACAGTACATGATCCCCTGGGTCCATATCGACACGGCGAAAGTTCCCGGCGGCGGCGAAGATCTCAGGCTGATGCGGCGCGGTAGCGAATTTGCGATCATGCTGGGCGCTTCCTCGCTCATGAATTCCCGGCTCAGCGGGTCGGAAGAAGCGCTCGCAACGCTCACGATCGAGCGCCTGCAAGAGAAGATAAAGCCGCATATACTCATCGGCGGGCTCGGCATGGGCTTCACACTGCGCGCGGCGCTCGACGTATTGCCTTCGGAGGGGCGTGTGACCGTTTCGGAACTGGTGCCCGCCGTGGTGGCGTGGGCGCGCGGGCCGATGGCTGAGATTTTTGGCGGCAGCATGAGTGATCCCCGCGTCGGCATTCGTGAAGTCGACGTCAGGGCGCTCATTCGTTCCGCCCGCGCGACATACGACGCCATATTGCTCGATGTCGACAATGGACCGGAGGGACTGACCAAAACGGCCAATGACTCGCTCTACAGCGCAGCAGGGCTAAATTCCGCACGCACGGCCTTGTGTCCCGGCGGCATCCTCGCAGTCTGGTCGCAAGGACCGGACGAACATTTTACGCGGCGTTTGGACAGGGCTGGATTTGAGGTCGAAGAAGTCCGTGTGCGAGCCAGCCGCTCCAAACGCGGCGCACGCCATGTCATCTGGCTGGCGCGGAAAGCCGTCACTTCGGCTTGAGCAGATCCTCATGCAACGCACGCGCCGCGGCGATCTGGTCCGCCGGGGTGCTCATGATACGATTGATTTCGGTGGTCAATTCCTCACCTGACATCGGCGTCATCAGGATGTTCGCCTTTTTCACTTCAGCCTGAAATGCGGGATCGGCCAGGGTCTTTTGAAACGCAACACGCATCGTCTGCAGGCGGTCAGCGGGAACGCCCGGGGGGAAAGCGAGCGCTCTGCCAATCGTGCCTGTTGAAGCATAGATTTCCAGTAGGGCCTTTTCCGCGCCGCCTCCAAATTCAGTCATCGCGGGCACATCCGGAAAGCCGGGGATGCGTTTGGCAGAGATCGCCAGAACAGCGATGAGGTCGCCACTCTTCATCTTGTCGTTGTGCTGCGCCAATGCGTTGGCGAGAGTCATACCGGCGCCATCAAGTTCGCCACGTTCCATGGCGATAAACACTTCCGACGCGCCTTTGTACCCGCCGATAATCTTGAATTTCGTCGCAGTCATACGATTGAGCATCAATGGCGCGAGCGCATAAATGTTCGCGATGCCTGTTGCGCCCATCGTCACTTCGCGCTTTTTGACGTCCTCAAGCGTGCGCACGCCCGATTGCTTCGTCACAAGTGCAACTGAATCGGCATCGGCGAAACGGCCAATCCATTGATAGTCGCGCGCGTTGAATTTTACGTCTCTGGTCAGCAATGTCTCGTAAAGCACTTCTGCATGGACCAGATGCATCAGCGACCCGTCTTTCGGCGCGACCGAATAAGAATAGTTCAATCCGATAAGCCCGCCCGCGCCGGGCATGTTTTGCATGATGAGATTGGGATGGCCGGGAATGAAATGCCGCATATGCCGCGCCGCAAGTTGCGAATAGATCCCATAAGTGCCGCCAGGCCCAGCGCCGATGAGGATACGTACGTCCTTTCCAGCGTAGAAGGCTTCCGGCGATTGGGAGCGGGCCGGAATGGCAGCAAGAATTGCCAGAACGATAATGCTGAGTGCGCGCTTCATGGGACCTCCTTCGATACAGAAGTGAAGTCTAGAGCAATGAGGATGTAGTTGCGAGCTGCTAAGAAGAGGACTTTGAAAAACCGAAGAAAGCCAGCGCGCTCATTCCCGCAGAAATCAAAGCGTTCCAGCCTGCCAGCGACAGGCCGAAAATCCTTATAGCCACTTCATCGCAGCGCACGACACGTGTCGTCTGCAACTGCTTCATGAAGTCGTTCATGTTCGCCGCGCGTGGCATGCTTGTGCCTGTGCAGCCCGTCGGTCCCGGCCAGAACCCCCATTCGACTCCTGAATGATAAATGCCAAATATCGAACTGCCCACGAACACAAGGGCAAGCAGGACCAGCAATGGCTTTTGTGCTTTCAGCGGACCTTTCGCAATCACAAAGGCCGTCACAGCCGCCAGCGGCACCCCTGCATAATAGGCCCAGCGCTGCATCAGGCACAATTCGCAAGGCGCATAACCAAAATATTCAAAGATCCATGCGCCTGCAATCGTTGCAAAGGCTATCGCCAGAACAGCCAGCGCGGCATTCAATGGCGTCAGTTTTCGGAGCAGCGCCTGCATGGAAACTCTCACTTACAGAACATGGGCCGCCAGCCAGAAGCCGCCGACAATGAAGACCAGGATCAAGACCATGAAAACGGCGAAATAACGGTCAAGGATTGCGCGGGCCTGATCGCCAAACCGGTGCAGCAATGCGGCCAGAATAAAGAACCGCGCGCCGCGCGTGATCATGGAGAGCAGAACGAACAGGAAGAAGTTATATTCGAGTAGACCACTGACGATTGTGACGAGCTTGTAGGGGATGGGTGTAACACCCTTTACAAGGATGAACGCCCAGCCCCATTCGGCATAAAAAGACCTGAGGGCATCAACTTTCGCTGCGTAACCATAAAGATTCATCAGCCATTGGCCGACAGTCTCATAGAGCAGATAGCCGATGCCGTAACCGACAATACCGCCCAGCACCGAAGCAATCGTGCAGACCATGGCGTAATAATAGGCCCGCTCAGGCTTTGCGAGCGACATGGGCACAAGCACCACATCTGGCGGAATCGGAAAGAATGAGCTTTCAGCAAAAGAGATGGCTGCCAGCGAGGGAACGGCTTTGGGGCTTTCGGCAAGTGAAAGCGTCCATCGATACAAGCGTTGAAACATGGGGGCTCGCACTGGCCGGAAAGGCGATGATTCGGGGCGGGAGAGAGCCGGAGCGATACCACCTGCAGGGACAAGGCGGCAAGGCGGGCATCACAACCGCCAGATCAGTCCAGCTGAAGCGCCCAATGTCCACATGCCCTGCGACCGGAAGGTAAAAAGACCGGCGCTGATGCCGGAGAATTTGAGCACTTCACCAACGTCCAGAAAACTCACAGCGCTGGCTGGCCTGTATTCGCCCGTGAATGAAAACGTCGGCGTCATAAGCTTTTGCGATTCAGGAATGGCGAGCCGCAGAAAGGCGGAATTGGCCGTGCCGAGGGTCTTAGTCTTTGCCACCATCCATCCGGAGCCCGCATAGAAAGTGAAAGCGCCGTGGCCACCCTCGAGCCTGTACAATGGCAAGCCGATCTCTGCTGAAAAAGCCCTGAATTCCGCGCGCCCCGCGCCCTTGGTCGGATCCGTCAATATTCCGATGCCCGTGGGGGCATTGGCTCGCAACTTGTTGGAATCAAACATCATGGACACAGAAATTCGTGGCGAAAGCCCATTCCAGAGTTTGATCCAATTGGGCTCATAGGCGAATGAGGCGCGATAACCGGAAGCGCCCGCATAGTGCAGCTTCATATCCCGGGGGAGACGACCTGAAGGCAGTAGGATGCGCAAAACGCTGGGGCGCTTTTTTTTGACGCTTGGCGAAGGGCTGGTGGCGGTCTGGGGAGAGGCGTTCCCATTCCACAGATTATGCCAAGCATGAGCGATTTTTATCCGGATTTGTCACTGATGGATAGTTCAGGAACAACATTGGCTAGCGCTGATCGACATATCAGCAATATGGTTCAGTTTATTTACACCGCAGCCAATTCGTCAACATTTTTCCTATCTGCAAAAGATAAATTCTACTTTGGTTCCGGGACCTATTCTTTGGACTTCCGGGAAGCTACTGCCCTTGGGAGTTCGGTTGCCATCTCGGACTCTCAAATCTCAGAGGGCGACGGCGGCACAAAAGCGATGACCTTCACCGTGACCCGGACTGGCGGCACAGCATCGTTCGACGTAGATTTTGCGACATTGGTTTCTGATAGATTTTTGCGCATCGTGGCAATCCCTACCGTTCCTCCTGATAACGCCAATAATGGCCCTGCTGGGTATGTCCCTGTTTCAGGAACGTTACATTTTGGCGAAGGCGAAACCACCAAAGAATTCTCAATCAATGTGAATGGCGATTTGACTCCAGGTCCCGATTTGCGGTTCTCGGTCTTGTTGTCGAATCCGACGAATGGGGCCGCAGTGACCAAAGACATCGGCCAAGGCACGATATTTGATGACGATACAATTGATGATTATGCTAATAAATTCGAGGATACGACTTCACCGATCGGGCAGGTCGCCGTGAATGGGACTGCAGAAGGGACACTAGAAACAAACTATGATTCAGATCTTTTCGCTGTTCAGCTTGAGAGCGAAAAATATTATCAGATCAATGTAAGTGACGGGGCAGGAAATCTTTCGTTATATGATTCGACCGGAAAGTTCATTCCTGAAAGTCCATATGATGGATCGCCAGGACAGACCTTTTTCAATCCAAGAGCGCCGGGAACTTATTACATTGGAATCAGCGGCGGTTATTATTCCTCTGGCGGAGCTTATTCGGTAAGCGTCAAGCCTGCTCCCGCCTATGGAAGTTATGTCAGCATTTCCAGTGAAAATATCGACGAGGGCGACAGCGGCTCGCAGACCATGCTGTTTCATGTAACGCGGACTGGTGGCGCCGCAGCATTTTCAGTCAACTACCGCACGCTAGATTATAGCGCCTCATCATTCGACGATTATGTGGCGGCATCGGGCACTCTTGATTTCGGCGACGGTGTAAATTCTCTGACGATCCCTGTCACGATTTATGGTGATACCGAGGTTGAACAGGATGAGGTGTTTGAAATTCAGCTTTATAATCCGACAGATGGTGCGCAGCTATATTTCGCTAAGGCGACCGGCAGGATAGCTGACGATGACACACCAGATGATTTCGCCGATGGTCTGTCCGACAAGCACTCGCCGATAGGCGAACTGACAATTGGCAGCGCCGTAAATGGTGCATTTGAATTGTCTGGCGATAGAGATGTATTCGCTGTAAAGCTTGACGCGGGCACAATATATGTTTTCACTGCGGATATCCGGGACAATTACGGTTCGCGGGTGAATTGGGGTCTGATCTCAATCTACGACAGCGCCAACCAACTCTTGACCGGCGACAGCTTCGGGCATCCCTTATATTTTAAGCCGGATGTTGCGGGTACCTATTACGTCTCGACAGGATCCGAGGTTCCTATCATTGGCCACTATACTCTCGCTGGCACGGCGACAGCAATAGGAGCCTCGGTGTCGATCGCCGATGTGAGAATTAGTGAAGGTAATAACGGAACGCGTAACGCCCTTTTCACCGTCACCCGCACTGGAGCTTCGGCGGCATTTAGCGTCAACTACGAAACCCAGGATATTATCGCGAAATCTGGGAGTGATTATGTTGCAACGTCAGGGACCTTGCAATTTGTAGCAGGTGAGACATCCAAAACTATTTCTGTGAGTATTAGTGGCGATACCCAGATTGAGCCCGCTGAAAACTTCAGTATTTACCTTTCAGGTATTACAAATGGAGCATCAATCCTGAAGGATTATGCCTATGGAATAATTCACGACGACGATAATGTTGATGATTACGCTGATAACATTGGTGATGTATCTGCCCCTCTCCAGCCACTAGCGGTAGATGAAACAGCTGTTGGAACTTTGGAAATTGCGGGCGATGAAGACTGGTTTGCGATGGACTTGCAAGCTGGACGCAGTTACATCCTTGATATCCGTCCCGAAACCTATTGGAAAAGGGATATGAAGGTATCGGTCCTGAACAAGGACGGGGTAGTAATTGTCGAAACGTTTTTTTATAGTGACAGTTCTGTCATTTTTGAAGCGGCCGCATCTGATACTTATTACGCCGCTGTTTCTGCAGCATATAACGAGACCGGTCGGTATTCCTTACAAATCATCGAAGCAACTGCGGTCGGCAGCTCTGTCGCGATAGGCGATGCCAGTGTGGAGGAAGGCAACGATGGTTCGCGCTTGGCTAACTTTACTGTCACCCGGACAGGCACTAGTGCAGCGTTTGACCTCGATTTTGAAACCTTTCCCGATTATCCCGGCCGTTACTGGGCTAGCTCTGGATATGACTATTTTGAAACGTCAGGTACCCTTCATTTTGCGGAAGGGGAAAACACCAAGGTCATTTCTATCACGATAACCGGTGATGAGCGGATGGAGCATGACGAGACTTTTACTGTCAACTTGTCCGGCGCAACGCGAGGAGCAAATATAAGTGATTCTTTCGGCAGAGGAACGATCATTGACGACGATGACAAGGATGATTTTGCTGACAGTTTGTCCGATGAATCCCACCCTATTGGCGTCCTGTCAATCGGACATACTCAATCTGGAAGTATTGATCTTGATGGGGACACTGACTGGTTTTCAATCCAGTTGAAGCCATCATCTAAAATTGTCTTGCAGTTGGAAGGAAGTTGGACGGGCGCTGGAACTTTGCCGTGGCCCGAACTGAAGCTTTATACTGCGACAGGATCGCTGATTTCACAGAATTCATTCGCGGCCGGGGGGTGGAATGCTCAGCTCACTTATGCGGCGACGGAAGCAGGAACATTATTTGTCAGCGCCGGTGGTGTATCTGTAACAACGGGCAATTTCAAATTAACTGCTTACGATGCTGATTCAGTTCATTTTGATAACGGTGGAAACATCGATTACGTTGATTATACCGAGGGCAATGGCCTGCGAACAATAAAGGATATCGATAATCTTCATCACGAAAACTGGAGCCACTACTTCCAGTATTACGATGCAGCCGGCAACGTAGATTATTGTGACTATAGCAATTACAATTCTACGCGCCTGTTGGTAGACAATGACAATCTGGACAACCAGAACTGGTCGCAGCTGCAGCAGGTCTTCGACGCGCAGGGCCGCGAAGATTACCGCGACTATCGCCTTGATGATGGCCGCCGTCAGATCAATGATTACGATCAGGCAGGCGATCAGTCATGGAATGAAGCGATTCAGCTCTACGACACGCAGGGCCGCGAGGATTATCGGGACTATCGCCTGAAAGACGGGACACGCCAGCTCAACGATTACGATCAAGACGGCAACCAGTCCTGGCGCGAGGTTATTCAGCTATACGATACGCAGGGCCGTGAAGACTATCGCGATTATCGGATGGATGACGGCAGCCGTGTTTTCACCGATTACGATCAGGCCCTGGGGAACAGCTGGACTCTATGGCAGAAAGAATTCGCCCCCGATGGCTCGCTCGTCCGGCAGATCATCTCCTATGACAACGGGACGATTTTGACGGTTTAAGTCGGCATTTGACTTGTCCCCGGCCTCCGGCTTATAAGCCACCTGTTCCGGCGCGGGCCAGCCCGCGCCTTTTCGTTTGCGTCCGCAGGGAGGCGGCGAAAGGTAGCCGGGGCGCTGGTTCAATCACTGCCAAGAAGCCTGAAGCGGTTGAAAAAGCTGCATTCAGGATCTGAACACGAGGGAAAACGATGTTCGCAGTTATCAAAACCGGCGGCAAACAATACCGGGTTGCTGCCGATGACAAGATTACGGTTATGCGCCTTGCCGGTGAGGCAGGCGAAAAAGTCACGTTTGACGACGTTCTCATGCTCGCCGATGGCGACAATTGCGAATTCGGCATCAAGGCTAGCGTCTCGGGCGAGATCGTCGCCCAGGAGCGCGGCGACAAGGTCATCGCCTTCAAAAAGCGCCGCCGCAAGAATTCCAAGCGCAAGCGTGGCCATAAACAGGATCTGACAGTGGTCAAGATCACGGCAATCGCCCGCGGCTGAGGCTCAAGGCATTTCATTTTCACCTTTTCCGGGATATACATCCGGAAGAATTCAACCTTTCCCGTTTGAGGCGCGTGGCCAGAGGCCCGGGCTTTGCGGATAGAGAACACGGAGCAGAACAATGGCTCATAAAAAGGCAGGCGGCTCGTCACGCAACGGCCGCGATTCCGACGGACGCCGCCTCGGCGTCAAGAAGTTTGGTGGCGAATCCGTCATCGGCGGCAACATTCTCGTACGCCAGCGCGGCACGAAATGGCATCCCGGCGCCAATGTCGGCATGGGCAAGGATCATACGCTTTTTGCCCTTTGCGAAGGCAAGGTGCTTTTCAAGGACAACGGCAAACGTGCGTCCGTGAATATTGTACCGGCACAGGCCATGCTAGCAGCCGAATAGGCGAGGTTTGACGAAGGACCCCGCCGGCTTCCAAACCCCGGCGGACCGTTCTTCAAAGCACCGGTCCGGTCACTCCCCAGGGGAGGACGGCAGGGGAGATGGGAAGCCATCTCCCCTTCGTCGTTATGACGCGTTCCCGAGGTAAATCTCCGGCGAATGCACCACACGGGTCCAAATGCCGGACCCGACTGGAAGTGACCGATGTTTTCCGATCTGCTGCGGGACGATGTGTTCAGGCTGGAAACAGCGCGGCTCTGGCTGCGCTGGCCGCGCATGGCGGATGCGCCATCTCTGGTACGCTACGCTGGCGAAAAACAGGTCGCTGAGATGACGGCATCCGTGCCCCATCCCTACACACAGCCAGAAGCGGAGAAATTCATCTTCGCCTGCCGGGCCGGAAACGCAGCGGGCAACCAGCTTGCCCTTGCTCTGACGCGCAAGGGCAAGCCGGCCGAGGCAATTGGTATAATTGGGATCCACGAGACGCGGCCAGGCCACGCCTTTATCGGTTATTGGCTTGGTCTTCCGTTTCACGGCCAGGGCCTGATGAGCGAAGCTGTAGCAGCAATGATCGACCTCGCCTTCCGGGCGGGCGATGTAGAGAGCGTGGATGCAGATGCGCTGGTGGAAAATGCCGCCTCACGCCGCATCCTGGAAAAGAGCGGCTTCATGCCAGCTGGAATTGGCCCCGTGAATCTGCCGGTGCGAGGGGGCGTATTTCAGCGCGCGAGTTACCATATCGAGCGCAGTGACTGGCAGGCGAAGAACATGGCGCTGACGCATACGCCAGGCGAAGTTGGCACCGCAGCATGAGCGTGCAGCACGAAAAAATTGTCCGCGAGGACAATAAGGATTAGGTTTCGGATATGAAGTTCCTCGATCAGGCAAAAGTCTACATCCGTTCCGGTGATGGAGGAGCGGGTGCGGTTTCGTTCCGGCGCGAAAAATTCATCGAGTTCGGTGGACCCGATGGCGGCAATGGCGGGCGGGGCGGCGATGTGATTATCGAATGCGTGGATGGTCTCAACACGTTGATCGATTACCGTTACCAGCAGCATTTCAAGGCGAAAACCGGCCAGCATGGCATGGGCCGCAACCGCCATGGCGCCAAAGGTGACAGCGTCACCCTGAAAGTCCCGGTCGGCACCCAAATCTATGAGGAAGACAACGAGACATTGATTGCCGATCTCACCGAGGTCGGCGAAACCTTCGTGATCGCCGAGGGCGGAAACGGCGGCTTTGGCAATCTGCATTTCACGACATCCACCAACCGCGCCCCCCATCACGCCAATCCCGGGCAAACGGGCGACGAACTGACGATCTGGCTGCGGCTGAAACTGATCGCAGATGCGGGGCTCGTCGGGCTGCCGAATGCAGGAAAGTCCACTTTTCTCGCGAGCGTGTCCGCAGCCAAACCGAAGATTGCCGATTATCCCTTCACCACGCTGCACCCCGGCCTGGGGGTTGTGCGCTTGGACAATCGCGAATTCGTGCTGGCCGATATTCCCGGCCTGATCGAGGGCGCGCACGAAGGGCACGGCCTCGGTGATCGCTTTCTGGGCCATGTGGAGCGTTGCCGCGTCATCCTGCACCTCATCGACGCCACCTGCGAGCATGCAGGCACAGCCTATCGCGTCGTCCGAAAGGAGCTGGCCGCCTATGGCAATGGTCTTGATGAAAAGCCCGAGATCGTCGCGCTGTCCAAGTCCGATATTGCCGATGCCTTTACGCTCGGCCAGCAGATGGAACGCCTGAAGCGCGCCATTCGCAGCTACGGCCCGCCTGTGGCAGAGGGCGAACGGCGCAAGCCGCCGCTTATCATCTCTGCGCCGACCCATCAGGGCGTAACAGAAGCCCTGCGCGCGCTGCGCCGGGTGATCGACGGCGAGAACGAGATGGAAGCGGCCGGGGGACCGCAGGAGGCGTGGCGGCCTTGAGGGCGGAGCAATTTTATGCTAGCTTTTCTTAAGTATTGCTAGCAATTCGCAGGCCGGACTTCGGACCATGACCCAGCAGTTGAATGTTCGAAGCGACAAAGCCTATGCCACAGCCAAACGATTGGCGCACAGGCTGGGCGTCAGCACGACCAGAGTGGTCGAAGATGCACTTGCCGATATGGAAAAACGAACAAGTG
>CANJJI010000102.1 GCA_947474545.1 Beijerinckiaceae bacterium
CAAGGCTACAAACGACAAACGCACGGCTCATTCAGCCGTGCGTTTTTTATTTGGCCCGGCGCGGCAATCAGGCTCTGGCCACCGATTTCAGGAAAGTGTCCACGGTGGCGTTGAGCTCGTGAGCGCGCTTGGTCACGTCAGTCGCGGCCTGCTGCACCTTGGCAGCAGCCTGATCCGTTTCGCCAACAGCTGCGGTGAGACCACTCATGGATTCAGCTGCGGACCTGGTTTCCTCGGCGGCCTCGGCGGCGCTGCGCGAAATTTCCTTGGTGGCAGCGGCCTGTTCTTCCACGGCAACGGCAATGCCGGTCGTAAAGCCCTCGGCTTCCTGCATGGTCGTTGAAATTGTCGCGATGGCGTCGACAGCTCCGCGCGTGGCCGCCTGAATGGCCGCAACATGTTCGGCAACTCTGTCGGTCGCGCGCGCGGTTTGGCTGGCGAGCGATTTGACTTCCTGTGCAACGACAGCAAAGCCTCGTCCTGCCTCCCCAGCACGCGCCGCTTCGATGGTCGCGTTCAACGCGAGCAGATTGGTCTGCGCCGCAATCGCCTGAATAAGCCCGATAATTTCGCCAATTTCCTGAGCTTTAGAAGCCAGGCCATCAATCGTGCGTGTTGTTTCGGCTGTGGTCATGGTCGCCTGATTGACGATGTTGCGAGTGCGCACGACCTGTTTCTCGATCTCGCGAATGGAAGCTGACAGTTCCTCCGAGGCCCGGGCGACCGTGAGAACGTTGGTCGACGCTTCGGTAGTGGAACCCGTGGCGTCGGTGGCGCGCTGGGCGCTGTCATGTGCGATCAATGTCAAGCGATTGGCCGCTTGCGCCATTTCCTCGCTGTGGGCCGAAACACTGCCCAGTGCATCGCTGACATTGGAACGGAAGCCAGCGATCAATTGATCTATCCTGTTCTGCCGTTCGCGCGAAGTAGAGCCTGAAGTTTCAATCTGCTGTACGAGGGAAGCGCGTTCAGCCATACGATCGCGCAACTCGGCTACAGCGACCGAAATATCCTTTATTTCGCCGTCAATCGTGACGTCAGGCACTTCGATTGCCAGTTCGCCCATGGCGAGTTTCTGCATACAGGCGGTCAATTGCTCAAGGGGCTTGGTAATGCGCGCCAGCGCTACATCCAGGATGACAGTTATACTGGCTACAATCACCAGCGCAGCGCCAAAAGCCAGCGGCAATGAGATGATAAGATGCTGGCGATTGTCAGCGCTAGACCAGACGAGCCCAAGCATGACCAGCGCGACAATCGAGCCGGCCACAAGGCTGGTGGTGAAAACGAGGTGCCCGCGCAAGGACGAGCGGAGCTTGCGTCTCCCGCGCACTTCCGGGGATGCCCTCACGATAGAGCCTGCTGTATCCTTGATTGACATTATTCGCCCGTAAGCAGCTTCCGCACAGACCGGCGGCGCTTGCATCACGATCAACTCTGGTCTTTTTAGTTTAACGTCGCGTTAAAAATGATATGGCTTTGAAATAATATGCAATATCATACGCTTATTATCTCCGCTCTGGCCCCTTTGAGAAGTTCCGGAAAAGCGCCGGACAACAGGAAAGCCAATTCGTTTTCGCGGCTCTTTGTGTGCGGGTCCACGTCGCGCAGAACGTTGTCAACATAGCCGGGATGACACATGACCAGATGCCGGGCGCCGGGCGCAATCAGATAGCGGGCAAAATCAGCCGCGTAATCGCCAGCCGGATTGAAGGACGAAAAACCCGAGAAACCTGAATTGACCGAAAAACCGGCTGTCCTCGCCGCTTTGGCGAAACCCCGCCCCAGCGCTGCAACCGCTGCCGCCTTCACAAATTCTATCCGCCGCCGCAGGATGGCGGTTGGGTGATCGGCGCTGTCACGCAACCAAACCTTGCTCTGCCATCCGCGCGCCGCAAGTTGCGCCAAGAGGATATCGCGAATTTGCGGCAGCATATGCACGTGCTGATGACCGTCCACGAAGGCGGGCGGCCGCTCCATCGCCTGCTCGAAAGCGTCGATCTGGGCGGCAATCTCCGCTGCAACTTCGCCAGCAGGCAAAGTTCGGGATCGCGCGCCCGACAATACGGGATTCAGAGCCGGGAGCGCTCCCGAGGGCGCCAGGAGCGGCATAGACGTCAGCGGTTCACCACAGGTGAGGTTGAGATGCAGGCCGGCCTTTGCGGCCAGACCCGCAGCCATGAGATTGCGGGCCTCGTCTGGCCAGAAGGGCCGATTCGTCATCGCCCCGGTCCCACTGAGCCGTCCGGCAGAGAGCGCTTCGCGGATGCCCCGGCTCACCGCTGGGGAGATTGCGTAATCATCCGCTACCAGCATGAAGGAGAATCCAGACAAATCCGCTACCTCCGGCCTTGCCGCAGCATCCGCGCGCTGACGGCGTCTATGCAAGCGTTCTGCCCGAACTCCCCCGGTTGCACAAATCGGACATTCGCCATAGGGACTCGAATGGCTGGAAGGCGGGAAGCGCCGCTCCGAAAATTCTGGAACAGGAGCCTGACGGGAATGAATGACATGACCGGACCGCAATCCGGACCGGGGACATCCCCCGCGCAACACACCGGCCCGGAACTTTCTGTCGTCGTTCCTGTTTACAACGAGGCCGATAATATCGGGCCTCTGCTCGCACGGCTCAAACCAGTGCTGGAGCGTTGCGCCGCCAGCTATGAAATCGTCTTTGTTGATGACGGCTCGAAAGATGAAACGATGACGCGGCTTCGCCAGGCGCATGCGGAGGATTCACGCGTCGTCGCCGTTTCGTTCAGCCGGAATTTTGGCAAGGAAATCGCCATTTCAGCTGGGCTCGATCATTCCGGTGGCCTGGGCGTCGTTATCATGGACGCGGACCTTCAACATCCGCCGGAAACGATTGAACTGTTCGTGGCGAAGTGGCGCGAGGGCTACAAGAATATCTATGGCGTTCGGGCCGACCGGGCAAACGAAGGTTATATGCGGCGCAAAGCGGCGGAGAATTTCTACGCATTGTTCGATGCGTTCGGCGAAACAAAACTGCCCGCAGGCGCAGGCGACTTCCGACTTCTCGACCGGCAAGCCGTCGACGCGCTGCGCCTGATGGGCGAGCGAGCGCGGTTTTCCAAGGGCCTGTATGCGTGGATCGGCTTTCGCGCAATTGGAGTACCATTTGAGGTTGCTGAACGCGCGCACGGGGTTTCAAAATTCAGCTATCGCAAGCTGACGCGGTTTGCGCTTGACGGGCTGATGTCGTTCTCGACCCTGCCACTCAAAGTGTGGATTTACGCCGGAACCGTTGTCTCGGTGATCGCTTTGTTCATGGCCATTTATTTTCTGCTGCAGACCATTACCTATGGCATCGACGTACCCGGTTATGCATCATTGATTGTGTCGATCCTGTTTCTTTCAGGCATACAGCTGATGTCACTTGGCATTTTGGGCGAATATGTCGGGCGCATATTTGCTGAGGTGAAACGGCGGCCGCTCTATATTGTTGGCGAAAAAATAGGACCGGCACAACATTATCCGCGCCCTGTCTCTGCTGACGAACGGCGGGCGGAACATTGAGCGCGCCAAGAGTGAACGCTGGGCTGGTCCGCAATCTGCTGTCTGTCGGCGGCTTCACGCTGCTCTCGCGGGTCACCGGATTTTTTCGCGACGTTATGCTGGGCGCCATTCTGGGGGCAGGCGCATTGGCGGACGCCTTTTACATTGCGTTCCGACTGCCCAATCATTTCCGCGCTATTTTTGGCGAAGGCGCGTTCAATGCCGCCTATGTGCCCACCTATTCGCGTGTGCTGGAAACCGAAGGGACGCAACAAGCCAAACACTTCTCGGCGCAGATATTCACTCTGCTTCTTGCTTCTCAGATCATACTGCTGGCGCTGGCCCTGATGTTCACGCGCACGCTGATCGAATGGCTTGCGCCGGGCCTTACGGAGGATTCCGATAAATTCGCACAGGCCGTCATCATGACGCGCATTACGTTCCCCTATCTGTTGTGTGTTACGCTTGTCACGCTGCTTGCCGGCACTTTGAATGCCCATGGGCGATTTGCTGCGGCTGCATTTGCGCCCGTCTTGCTCAATCTTTCAATCATGGCGCTTCTCGCCGTGGCGTTTCTCTTTCCGCATGCAGGCATAGCCGCCGCTATCGGCATCCTGATTGCGGGTGTTCTTGAACTCTGGCTGATGGTGGAGGCCGCGCGGCGCGCTGGTGTGCTGGCAATCCTGGCGCGGCCTGGACTAACTGCCGACATCAGACAGTTCTTCAAGGCTTTCCTGCCTGCCGTTATAGGCTCGGCAGGCGTACAGATCGCATTGTTCGCCGATACGATTATCGGCTCCATGCTGCCGACAGGCGGGATTTCCTCAATTTATTATGCGGACAGGCTCTATCAGCTTCCTATTGGCGTGATTGGCATTGCGGCTGGTACTGTCTTGCTGCCGGAGATGAGCCGCCGGTTTTCCAGTGGCGACGACGCTGGCGCGCTTGATGCACAAAACCGGACAATGGCGTTTACAATTGCGCTTGCCGCACCGTTCTTCGTGGCCTTCACTGTGATCCCGGAAGCAATCATGCGTGGTGTGTTTATGCGCGGCGTTTTCACGGCGAACGACGCAGCGGCATCCGCCCGTGTGTTGGGCGCTTATGGACTGGGCCTGCTTGCCATCGTGCTCATCCGCTCGGCGGTCGCGAGCTTTCAGGCGCGCGGCGACACGACAACGCCGATGATGATTTCACTTGGAGCCATAGCAATAAATCTCTGCATCAAACTCGCGCTGTTCCATCCGCTGGGCGCGCAGGGCCTGGCCATCGGCACTGCCGCGGGCGCTTGGGTGAATTTCTCGCTTCTGGTGTATTTGGCGACACGGCGCGGCGACATGGAGATACAGACATTGTTGCAGAGAGTGCTGATTGCAGCCTTTGCCGCCAGCGCCCTGCTCGCCGTCTTCGCCTGGTTCGCCATGGATTATCTGCACGCCTTCGCAGCGTACATTGGCGGGCATAGAGATTTGTTGGCGCTGGTCTTCGCTGGTGTCGCGGGCGCTGTGGTCTATTTCTCCGCGTTTATAGCGATGCTCTATGCCCTGGGCGTACGGCCCGGGCATTTGCGCCCGCTCCGCCGTAGCTCCAATGCCGCAAGCAGTGTTCCGCCATCCGGGCAGGATTGATCGGCATCAAGCCGCTCGCATTCAAATTGCGCTATATATTCTCCGGTCATAGTGAGGAGAAAGTCATGGGCGCGAATGTTGGAACCGTGGATAAGGTATTGAGAATCATCATCGGTCTGGCGCTGATCGCCTGGGCCATTCCGCTCGGGTTTCCAAAGTCGAGCTGGAACTGGGTTGGCTGGATCGGCGTTGTTCCGATTCTGACCGCGATCTTCGGCTATTGTCCGCTCTATACGGTGCTGGGGATGTCGACCTGTCCGGTGAAAACAGGAAAATAGGCTTGGCCTTGCGGGCCTGTACAGAGCCCGCGCTGCTGTGACATTGTGCGGAGCTTTCAGGAGAGCCCGCACATGGTCTGCAGTGTCTACGCTTTCGACGCCTACGGCACATTATACGATGTGCATGCCGCCGTGGCGCGCTATCGCGATGAAATCGGCCCACAGGCGCAGGCGCTGTCCGATCTCTGGCGGGTGAAACAACTCGAATACACGTGGATCCGCACGATGACCGGCGTTTACCGGGACTTTCGTGTACTCACCGCTGAGGCGCTGGATTTTGCCGCTGCGCGATTTGGCGGCATTTCCCCTGCTACGCGCGAAAAACTGCTGGCAGCCTATGAGCGGCTTGATGCCTATAGTGATGTCAAACCCACGCTGAAGGCTCTCAAAGCAAATGGAATTCGCACAGCCATACTCTCCAACGGAACTCCAGCTATGCTGGCAGCCGCCGCGGATGCGGCGGGTCTTGCGGACCTGCTGGACGCCACGCTTTCGGTTGATCCGCTCAGGTTTTTCAAGGCCCGGCGCGAAGTCTATGAGTTGGTGACCGACCATTTTGGCGTGAAGCCGCAAGACGTTTCCTTCCAGTCCTCCAACCGCTGGGATGTGGCGGCGGGCGCGCATTTCGGCTTTCGCGCTGTCTGGATCAACCGCACCGGGGCCCCGTCCGAATACGACGACATGGCTCCGGCATACACCCTGCCCTCGCTTGAGCCGCTGGCGGCGCTGGGCGGCTGAGGTCAAGTCACCACATTCTCCCGGTGGGCAGACATTCCGCATTGCAACAAAGCAGGCTATAAGGCCGCCCTGACGAAACAGAGCCTTGCCCAGAGAATGAGCACACCCCGTATAATCGAGTCCGTCAATGCACTACGGCAGGCCACACGCCAATGGCGCGCGGCCGGTGAAAATGTTGCGCTGGTCCCCACCATGGGCGCGCTGCATGCTGGCCATATATCGCTGACACAGATTGCGCGCACCAAGGCCAAACGTGTGATCGTCTCCATTTTCGTCAATCCCACACAATTTGCGCCACATGAGGATTTTTCCAAATATCCGCGCACGTTTGAGGCCGATCGCGAAAAGCTGGCTACGGCGGGGGTCGACGCGATCTATGCGCCACAGCCCGCAGAGATGTACCCGCCGGGATTCGCGACAACCATCTCGCTCGCCGGACCGGCTTCCGCCGGGCTCGAAGACCGGTTTCGCCCGGCGCATTTTTCTGGCGTGGCAACAGTGGTCGCCAAGCTGCACATTCAGGCGATGCCTGACGTCGCCATCTACGGCGAAAAGGATTTTCAGCAGCTGGCAGTCATCCGCCAGATGACGCGCGACCTTGATCTGCCCATCGAAGTGCTGGGCGGAGAAACGATCCGCGAGGCTGATGGCCTGGCGCTCTCTTCCCGTAATGTCTATCTCGACGCCGCCCAACGCCTGGTTGCACCTGTCCTCAACGCTGCCATGCGCGATGCGGCGCGGCGCATTCGCTGTGGTGAAGCCATGGAAGCTGTAATGAGCAACGCCCGTGCGGTCATAACGGCGGCAGGCTTTGCGCTGGATTATCTGGAATTGCGCGACGCCGTTACGCTCGGTCCGCCGGATATCGCCTCGGGCCAGCCCTTGCGCATGCTGGCCGCGGCAAAAATTGGCGCGACGCGCCTGATCGACAATATCGCGGTATAAGAGCGTCCCCTAAGGAGTCCATCCATGGCCTATCTTGCCAACGGCAAGCCGCTGACCCTCACCGATTTCGTGCGCATGAAGGCGCAGGGCGAAAAGATCGCCGTGCTTACCTGCTATGATGCAAGCTTTGCTGCGCTGGAAGAACGTTGCGGCGTAGAAGCGCTGATGATCGGCGATTCACTTGGCAATGTCTTGCAGGGCCACAAGACGACTCTGCCGGTGAAACTCGAAGATATCGAATATCACACGGCCTGCGTCGCGCGCGGGGCAAAGCGCGCGTTCATCATCGCCGACCTGCCCTTCGGCAGCTATCAGGAATCGCGCGAACAGGCGATGCGGAGCGCCGCAAGGCTGATGGCGGCCGGCGCGCATATGGTGAAATTCGAGGGCGGCGAATATATGGCTGCTACAGCGCATTTTTTAACGCAACGTGGCGTGCCTGTCTGCGCGCATATCGGCCTGACGCCACAGAGCGTGCATCAGCTCGGCGGTTATCGCGTGCAGGGCCGCGATGAAGCGGGCGCGGTGCGCATGAAAGAAGACGCCCGCGTGATGGAAGAAGCAGGCGCCGGCATGATCGTGCTGGAAATGGCCCCCAAAGCTTTGGCCGGTGAAATCACCGCCGCCGCAAAGACCATGGCGACCATCGGCATCGGCGCGGGAAAAGATTGCGACGGCCAGGTGCTGGTGCTGCATGACATGATCGGCGTGTTTGCGGGCAGCCCGAAATTCTCGAAGAATTTTTTGCAGGGCGCAGCGAGCATTGATGAAGCCGTGAAAGCCTATGTGGCGGCAGTGAAGGATGGGAGCTTTCCAGGGCCGGAGCATTCGTATTGACATGCAAGGGCGCAGGGCAAAATGAGCGACATGGGACCTACGCGCCACCCTTGCATGGAGGGGAATGTCGGTATCAACTAGCGGCCGTATGCAACCTGTCCCCGGACGCAGATGCTTGAAACAGGAGAACGAAAAATGGCGCGCCGCTCGCATTGGGGGGTCATCACATGTTTAGGTCTGTTAGCCGCCGCTGGCGCGCAAGCGCAAACCGGCAGTCTTGCAGGCAAGACGGCGCGCATCGTCATCCCCGGCCCACCCGGCGGCCCAGCCAGCAGCGTGGCGATGTTTCTGGCCAACAAGGCGTCGCAAAAACTTGGATACACTGTGATTGCCGATCACAAGCCCGGCGCCGCAGGCAATATCGCCATTGAATATGTCGCAAAATCCAAACCCGATGGTACAACGCTGATATTCGCCGCGCCCTTCATGGTCACCAACCCGCATTTCATGAAACAGAGCGTCGATCCCTTTAGTTTCGATCCCGTGATCCAGCTCGTCTTCGGTCCCTATATGATGATGGTGAGCGCGAAGAGCGACATCAAATCCGTGCCGGAGGCGATTGCGAAAATCAAGGCCAGGCCAGGCGAAACCACTTGTGTTATCGGCGTCGCACTCTCGACGACCTCCTGCTATTTGCTGCAAGCAGGGTCTGCCGCGATGAACATGGTCGGCTACCCCGGCAATGCTCAGGGCGGCGCGGCGGTGGAACGTGGGGAAGTCGATATCCTCTTTGATTTCATGAACACGGCAGGCGCAGCCGTCCGGGCGGGTCGCATGCGCGCGCTGGCGGTTACAAGCGCAGAAGCCGTGCCCGGTGAATTCAACGCTTTGCCGCCGATCTCGCAATTCGTGCCGGGCTTCGAACTCATCGGCTGGCAGGGGATTATGGCCCCGCGCGGCACGCCGCCCGATATCGTTACGGGTCTGAATAAAGCCTTCAACGAAATTTTGGCCGATGAAGAGACAAAGAAGTTTCTTGCCGCAAGCAATCTCATCATCAGCGGTGGCGCTCCCGAAATTCTCGGCAATCGAGTACGGCGCGATATTGAATTCTTCGGCCGCGTCGCGAAAGAGGCGAAAATTCAGCCGGAGTGATCCTCTGTATCTGGCTGTGCATTCTCACCGGGCCAATCCTGCCATTCAGCGGGCTCGGGCTGTGATCCACCCATGCGTGAAAGCATATCCGGCACACAGGCTTCGATCGGAACCACGGGGCCGGGATTGTTCAAGGCTGCATCCAGCGAGCGCTTAAGCAATTCCTTGCGCAGATCATCATGCGGCGCCAGATCCTGTGCTTCGCCAAGCAGATTGAAAACCGCTTCGCCGGGGTCACCGTATTTGTTGTGTTCGATCAGATCGAGAATCCACAACGCTTGTTGTGGCGGCAGCCACGCCTCGAAGGCGAGCCCGCCTTTTTCCGCCTGCGCCCGCAAGGCTTTGGCCTGTGCAACATTGTAAGCGATCTCGGCACGCGGACGAAGATCGCAGGACATACCCGCCGCCGGATCGAACCCTTCGGGAATATCCTGGGCCGGAATCTTGTCTTCGCTCATGATGGCTCGTCCTTGTTCATCGGCAGGTATCCGATTCAATAGGCCGATTTCAGGAAAACAAAAGCGCGGCGCCTTTGCGGCAGCCGCGCTCGAGTGTCCTTATGCAGATAAATCAGGTGAACTGGCTGAGGCCGGGGACAGATCCAGCAATCTGGCCCATCACGTCTTCGCCGACCAGCTCGCGCCCGTGCGCAAACAGCGATTTCCCGACTTCCTGCATCTGGCCCATGCCGAGGCCCATACCCTGAAGCTGGCCCGCCAGACCCATCAGGCCCCCTGCGCCGCCGCCCATCAACCCGCCAAGGGCGCCCATGAGGCCGCCGCCACCGCCGCCTTCACCGCCGGAAGCTGCGATAAGTCCATCCGCGCCGGGGATTTTCTCGATCAGCTGATTCACAGCATCGCCGGGCGCTTCCTTTTTCAGAAATCCAAGAATGGTTCCAATCGCTTTCTGGGCCGTCTCGGCGTCAATACCTGCCGCTTGAGTAACCTGGGCAATCAACTGTTCCATAGCATCCTCGCTGGTGTGGGGCGCCGCCTGAAGGCGCAGATTGCATGTTCTCTCACATGGCCGGAAAATCAAGTGACCTTAGGCATGCACAGCCCAAGTCTTGAGCAAAGGCTGTTACAACTTTATGTCGCCCGGTTTGCCGGTGGAACGGAGCGCCGCTCTGTCCTATAAGCGCGAAAGGCGACCCCTTGATTCAGGAGCAGCAGAAGGACTTTCGATCATGGCAGGCGACCCGAGACTCGCAGACGGCAAAATTCTGGTCGGCAAAGGTGAAGACTATGATTATCTGACGCTCAATCTCGGCAATCGCCACGGCCTCATCACTGGCGCGACAGGCACCGGCAAGACTGTCACATTGCAAACGCTCGCCGAAGGCTTTTCAAATGCCGGCGTCGCCGTATTCGCCGCCGACGTGAAGGGCGATCTCTCGGGCATAGCGATGATGGGCGACGCCAAGCCACACTTTGTCAAACGTGCCAAGGATCTCGGCTACGATTATCAGCCCGATGAATTTCCCGTCGTGTTCTGGGATCTTTTTGGCGACCAAGGCCACCCGATCAGGGCAACGATTGCCGAAATGGGCCCGCTGCTGCTGGCCCGCCTGCTGGAATGCAATGACGTTCAGGAAGGTATCGTCAATATCATCTTCCGCATTGCCGACGAGAATGGCTATCCGCTGCTGGACCTGAAAGACTTCCGGTCGATGTTGCAATTCGTCAGCGATCACGCGGGCGAATTGCAAACCAAATACGGCAATATCGCGCCCGCATCTGTCGGCGCGATCCAGCGCGCGCTGCTGGTGCTGGAAAATCAGGGCGCAAATAAATTCTTTGGAGAACCTGCGCTTGATCTCAAGGATTTCATCCGCACCGATCGCGACCGGCGCGGGATGATCAATGTTCTGGCTGCCGACAAACTGATGCAGAGCCCTCGCCTCTACGCGACTTTCCTGTTGTGGATGTTGTCGGAATTGTTCGAAGTACTGCCCGAAATCGGCGATCAGCCCAAACCCAAATTGGTGTTCTTCTTCGACGAGGCGCATCTGTTGTTCGATAACGCGCCCAAGGCGTTGCTCGATTCCATCGAGCAGGTGGTGCGCCTCATTCGCTCCAAGGGCGTTGGCGTTTATTTTATTACGCAGAACCCGCTTGACGTGCCTGAAACCGTGCTGGGCCAGCTTGGCAATCGCGTGCAACATGCATTGCGTGCGTTTACGCCAAGGGATCAGCGCGCCGTACGCGCTGCCGCCGAAACCTTCCGGCAGAATCCGAAGATAGATACTGCCACGGCCATTACACAACTCGGCGTTGGCGAAGCGCTGGTATCGATGCTGGAAGACAAGGGCACGCCTGCAATGGTTTCGCGCTGCTTTGTCGCGCCGCCCACGGGACGCGTAGGACCCATCACAGCAGATGAACGCAAGCAGGTGCTGGAAAAGAGTTCCCTCAAGGGCAAATACGACGCCACGGTCGATCGCGAATCCGCCTACGAAATCCTGCAGAAAAAAGCCGGTATTCCCGCCGATGGAACAGCGCCTACTGAAGCTGACGCCGGAGGTGGCGGCCTTGGCGGAATTCTGGGCAAGCTGGAAGGCATGTTCGGCGGCGGTGCGCCCGGGCCGATAAATCCGAAAACCGGCCGCCCCATGCGCCAGCCGCAATCAACCAGCCAGATCATCATAAAATCTGTCGCGACATCTGCAGCGCGTTCGGTAGGCACGCAGGTTGCCCGTGCCGTTTTGCGCGGCGTACTGGGAAGTTTGTTGAAGAAATGACGAAATCTAAATCCCTCGTCCTTCGATCCGCGAGCTGGGCTCGCTACTCAGGACGAGGGCGGCCTTTGGAAAGATTCACATGACAAACGTATCAGCCGCCCTCACAAGTCTCGACACAAATCTCGACGCCGCGCTGGCGCGTTTGTTCGAACTTCTGAAAATAAAATCCGTCTCCACCGATCCAGCTTTCAAAGATGATTGCGCAAAAGCCGCGCAATGGCTGAGCGATGATCTCAATGGCATCGGCTTTAAAGCCAGCGTGCGCCCCACCGCTGGCCATCCCATGGTTGTGGCCCATGCGAAAGCTGCGAGAGAAAACGCGCCGCATGTATTGTTTTATGGCCATTATGATGTGCAGCCGGTTGATCCCTTAAACCTATGGGAGACGGACCCGTTCAATCCCCGCATCGTCGAAGTGAATGGCGCAAAACAAGTTGTTGCGCGCGGCTCATCCGACGACAAGGGCCAGCTGATGACCTTTGTTGAAGCCTGCCGCGCCATGATGGCCAATGGCGGATTGCCCTGCCATGTCACCATTCTCTTCGAGGGCGAAGAGGAATGTGGCTCGTCCTCGCTGCCGAAATTTCTCCGCGACAATGCGGAAGAATTGAAGGCCGATATCGCGCTCGTTTGCGACACCAATATGTGGGACGCCAAAACGCCTGCCATCACAGCGATGTTGCGCGGCCTGGTGTTTGAGGAAGTGGTGGTGAAAGCGGCCACGCGCGATCTGCATTCAGGATTGTTCGGTGGCGCAGCCGCCAATCCCATTCGTGTGCTGTCGCGCGCGCTCGGGAAGTTGCATGACGATGATGGCCGCGTAACCCTTGCGGGCTTTTATGACGGCGTCGCCGAACTGCCGGCAGATATTGCCGCGCAATGGAAAGCGCTCCCCTTCGATGGCGCGGCCTTTCTCGGCGGCGTCGGCTTATCTGTCCCTGCAGGCGAAAAAGGCCGCAGCGTACTTGAACAGATATGGGCACGCCCGACCTGCGAAATGAACGGCATTGTAGGCGGCTATACCGGCGAAGGCGCAAAGACGGTGCTGCCCGCACAAGCCAGCGCCAAGGTATCGTTCCGGCTGGTTTCGCAGCAGGACCCAGCGAAGGTGGTAGCTTCGTTCCGTGCGCATATGCAGGCCAATATTCCCGCCGACTGCAAGGTGGAGTTTGTCTCGCACGGCGCTTCCCCCGCCATAACCCTGCCCTTCGAATCGCCGTTGCTGACAAAAGCGCGCGGTGCACTGGAGGCACAATGGGGCGAGGAAACGGTGATTGTGGGTTCGGGCGGGAGCATTCCGATTATCGGCGAGCTGAAACGCGAGCTGGGATTGGATTCTTTGATGATCGGCTTTGCACTGGAGAACGACAAGATCCATTCGCCGAATGAAAAATATGAGGTGACCTCGTTTGCCGGCGGCATGAAGAGCTGGGTGCGCGTGCTGGAGGCGTTGGCGGCCTGAGGGGGCGTTAATAAGGTAAGCGGCATTCGGGTTTCTTCATCCTGTGGGCCCGCGGAGCGGGCGTCTCGAAGGACAAGGAAACCCGAAAGCCGCGCATTTGCGGCCCGCCCTCGTCCTTCGAGACGCGCTCCTTTGGTGCGCCCTCACGATAAGGGCAAATATGCATGGCAAGCCCTACGCCTGTCAGGTGATTACGAATTTGGGACACACACATTAATGCCGCGCCCCTCGGACCTCCACCCGATAGTTTAGGTTACTGGCAGCAATGCGCGAATGGCGGCGACCTCGCTGCGTGCTGCATTGATCATGTAATTCACATCCATGCCGCCCATCATCAGCCGCGCGCCCATGGCAATATGTTTGGCCTGCTGTTCGCGATTGCCGCCTGCGACGGCGAATTGCTTGTTGTGCTTGCGGCAGGCTGCGGCAACTTTCGCATAAGCGTTCTGCATGGTCACATCTTCGAAACGGCCGGGTTCGCCATATTCGACGCTGAGATCCACGGAGCCGATGATCAGCGCATCCACGCCGGGTGTTGCCGCAATCTCTTCGGCATTGTTGACACCTTCCGGTGTTTCTATGAGAAGTCCAACAAAAATCGCGTCGTTCTGCTGCTTCAGTGATTCCACCAATGCGGGCGGCTGGTAGCGCATGGCCGGGCCAAGCGCCGCAACAGAACGATGGCCGATTGGCGCATATTTGCTGTGATCCACGGCAGCCTTTGCCTCGGCTGCGTTGTTGATATGCGGAACCAGAATCCCAAGCGCCCCGCCGTCCAGCGCCGCACCAATGTCATGGGCCGCGTGCGAGCCAATACGCACCATGGGCGTCAAGCCGATGCCCAGCGCTGCCACACAAATGGCCGATGTCAGCTCTCGTGAAACCGGCGCGTGCTCCTGATCAACTATAATAACGTCAAAGCCGCAGGCCTGTGTGATCATGGCTGATTCAACGGTACGCATCTGCCTTATGCTGAGGCACAGAACGAGTTCGCCTGCGGCGAGTTTCTGCTTGGCTATATTCTGCAGCGGGGCTGTTGTGTTCATCTTGTTTCCCGCCTCACGCGTTCAAAGGAGACATATGGTAATTGTTCGCGTTGAAGCCGAGATCGACATTCACGACTTCGCCCGAAATCGCGCTGGCGCGGGATGAGGCGAGATAGACGACAGTGTCAGCAAGTTCGGCTGGTTCAATAAAACGCGCAAGGCCCCATGTGCCGATCACGTCACGCCAGCGTGTGGGATCGCCAAAGATTTTCTGCGCATATTTTTCCATCAAGGGAATGCCGCGCGCCGTATCAACCCAGCCGGGATTGACGCCGAGTACACGCACGCCGAATTTCGGGCTTTCGCTGCCAATCGTGCGGGTGAATGCGCCCAAAGCTGCATTGCCCATGGACCCCGCTGCATATTCATATTGATGTTTGATGCCCGCCAATCCCACGACATTGAGTATGACGCCGGATTTGCGCGCTGTCATGACGCGATAATATTCGCGCGTGAGATTGACGTAGCCAAAAACTTTCAATTCCCATGCCTGCCGCCATGCGGGTTCGTCGAGCTCCAGTAACTCGCCGCGCTTGATGCCACCTGCATTGTTTACAAGCACGTCCGCATCCGGGCAGGCCGCGTGGATGCGCTGCGCAGAGCCGGACGATGCGATATCTTCAACCTGTATGGAAACGGCTATGCCATAGGCCTTTGTGAGTTCCGCTTTAGCCTCTTCCAACACCGCGCCTGAACGCGCCACCAGGTGCAGATTGGCTTTTTCGCGCGCAAAGCCTTCAGCGCAAGCGCGGCCCAATCCACGTGACGCGCCTGTGATCACGACAGTCTTGCCGGCGTACCCGAGATCCATGTGAATGCCTTTGAGTGTTTACTTTTGCGGTCATCAGAAGGGATTTGGCTCGCGCCTATTCTTCCACGTTGACTGTGGGATATTTGGCCGGTGACATGACCTCGATCAGTTCAAGATCTTCCGATTGCGCCAGCACTTTGTGGTGACTGCCTGGTGGCTGTACCCAGCAGCAACCCGCACGCATGGTCTGAGGTCCATGGCCAACAATTTCGGCCTGCATCCAGCCTTTTAAAATATAGACCATATGAAAATCGAGATCATGATAATGCATTTTTGACGGCGGACGCGTCTTCAATGCGCCCGGCGCGATGCGCGCGACATGGGCGTGGTACTTGCCATTGGTTGCTTCGGCGACGCCGAGATCGCGATATTCAGCGGCGACACGCAGGCCTTCGCGCTTGAAGTCGTTCTCGTTGTAGTGGCTGATGACGAATTTCTGTTTTGTTTCGGTTGTCATGTTTGCCTCTTGATTGTTCAGGAAGAGCCCAATTTCTAGGGTGAACCTTGGGGCCGGACATCCAGCATTTCGGTCATCACGTTGGAAGGAGCCGCCGCCGCAAAGACTATGGCGTCCGCCACCTCTTCGGCCGTCAGCGCCTTGATGGTGCGCGCCTTGATGGCGGCCACAGCCTCGGCGGAAGTGATGTTGTCGCGAATGCCTGTCGCCACCATACCCGGAGAGACTTCGCTGACCTTGATCCCGAGGGGCTGCAATTCCAGTCGCAGACCTTTCGTGATCGCGGCAAGTGCGTGCTTTGTGGCAGCGTAAATTACGGCGTACTTCGAAACCTGTCTTGCAGCGCCCGATGTCACCATGATGATGTGACCGCTCTTGCGCGCCACCATATTGGCACCAATGACTTGCGCAACGCGGATCGAGGCGATCACATTCGTCGCAAACATCGCTTCCATATCGGAGCGGGCAAATTCAAGTAGCGGGCCATAGTTCAATATGCCCGCATTGTTAACGAGGATATCAGCATTGGCAGCTTCTGCGCCAAGCCGCTGGATGAAGGCTTCCTCATCGAGATTGCCTGCAAGATAGCGCGCGGATGCACCAAGCGCCTTGCACTCAGCCACAAGCGTTTTAAGCGCATCTTCACGTCGGCCTGTTGCGATGATTTCAGCGCCTTCGCCTGCAAGCGCCAACGCCGCCGCGCGTCCTATGCCCGCGCTCGCCCCCGTGACGAGCACCAGCTTTCCTCCCAGCCGTCCGCTCATTGGCGGTTCCTTATATTGATATCTTTCACTGTATTGAAATAGTGTACCGGGTCCCGCCGTTTGACAAGTTGCTGCAGAGCTGTGGCCAGCCAAATGCGTCTTGAAAATGATCGATTATAGTTATAACATCGAGCCAATTGCAAAACCGCGATAGCGCGCTGATTTTTCGCCCTGAAAGGGAATAAATCGAGGCATCCGGGTCCGAACCTGGCATGGTGTTTCCACGACAAATCACCAACAGGCGAGTGCCTCGAAATGCCTCTGCGCGAGACGCTATCAAACACATGGGACCACGTCCAAG
>CANJJI010000103.1 GCA_947474545.1 Beijerinckiaceae bacterium
CCTACGCCGCCACTCTCACCGCAACAGGCGATCGGCTGCGCAACCCCGACCAGCTCCGCCGATCGCCTGTTGCTACACCCGCGCCACAAGGCGTAAAATCCGCCGGGACTCTAAATGCTACTGGATGAAAGTTCAGGGGCAGGTCAAAGGTTATTCAGTTATTTTTCATCTTTTATAATATTTCTCATAATTCAAGGTTCAAGGTCATTGGTCCATAATTGAGGACTCAATAAGCGATAAGTATTCACATATTGCGAAATTAACGTCAGAACATTAGCAATCCTCGTTGCGTTACAATTACATTTGCGAATATCGATCGAACAAATCAGTCCATAGTTTATTTTATTGTGTCCCAATACCTTGGGGGGCTTTATTTTTTCAAATGCATTTTGGCTCAACAAAATGGCGAAGATAAACTGAGATCATCTGTAACTGACATTGTCAACTTACTGTTCATTCTCATGAAAGCGACACTGCTCAATCCATAAACTGGTCATTCGCCTGGTTCCTGTGACGAATGAATCGCTCAAGCTTCTACTAAAAAATCCATTTCTTATAAAGATCTCAGAACTTTAGGTCTGTGATCTCCGAAACAAAAAAAGCGTGACGGCTTTTGACCATCACGCTCGTAGAATAAAAGTTAAACAGGCTAATATAGCCTTATTGAGCTTCTATTCCGCTGCCATTCTCGGCATTGCTTCGTCCAAGGCTTTCAGCACACGCGGCGGTGAGAAGGGCTGTTCGCGCATACGCACGCCCGTTGCATGATAGATCGCATTGGCAATAGCCGCGATCGGCGGGATGATTGGCACTTCGCCCACGCCACGTACGCCATAGGGATGGTTCGGGTTGGGCACTTCCACGATCTCCGCACTGATATAGGGCACGTCAGACGCCACGGGCACACGATAGTCGAGGAAACCGGCATTAATGAGAATGCCTTTGTCGTTGTAGATATATTCCTCATTCAGCGCCATGCCGATGCCTTGTACCGCGCCGCCGTGCCATTGCCCCTTCACGAAATCGGGGAAGACGGCCTTGCCCGCATCCTGAACGATGTTGTAGCGCAACACTTTCACAAGGCCCGTCGAGCGGTCGACTTCAACGTCAACTACATGGGTGCCAAAACCCGGCCCCTGATTGACGACATTGATTTCCGCGTGGCCCGCAATCGTGCCGCCATAGTAAGAGGCTTCCTTGGCCAGCTGCGCCACCGAGAGCGGCTCGAAGTTACCGACGTTAGCGCCTGCCGGACGTGCATGGCCATTGTCCCAGACCACCTGATCGGTTTCAACGCCCCATTTACGCGCCGCTATTTCACACATGCGGGCGATGGCGTTGCGTGTGGCTTTCACCGCCGCCATGCTGCCCGCTGTGGTGCCGCGGCTTCCCGCAGTCATGAAGTTGAAACCAAGCACACTGGTATCGCTGGGAATTGAACGCACTTTTTCAGCGGGAATGCCGAGCTCCTCACCGACCATCATCGAGAAGACTGAACGCATGCCGCCGGTCACATCGACCGTGCCATAGATCAGCGAAGCCGTGCCATCTTCATTGATGTTGATGGTGGCTGACGTCTCCATACCCAACGTGAACCAGAAACCTGTGGCGATGCCACGGCCCTGGTTCGGACCAAGCTTGTGGGACATGTGCTCGTGCACCTTGGCCCGTTCGAGCGTCTCGATATAGCCGATGCGCCCAAGCTTGGGTCCGAAATGCGTTTGCGTACCTTCCTTGGCCGCATTGCGCAGACGGAATTCAATCGGATCGATTTTCAGCTTTTCGGCGAGTTCATCGACGACGCTTTCAACGCCGAATGCAATCATCGGCGCGCCTGGCGCACGGTAAGCGGCAACCTTCGGCCGGTTGCAGATCACGTCATGGCCGACGACCAGAACGTTTTCCAGATCATAGCGTGTGAACACAGTGATCGCAGCCAGACCGAGCGACGAGCCCGCGAAAGCGCCTGCCTGATAATTCATTTCGGCCCAGGCGGCGGTGATCTTGCCGTCCTTGGTTGCGCCCATTTTCACTTTGACGTTGGTGCCTGAGGTCGGACCCGTTGCCCGGAAAACTTCATCGCGTGTCATCACCATCTTCACAGGACGGCGCGCAATCTGCGAGAGTTTTACGGCGATAGGTTCGAGATAGACATTGTTCTTGCCGCCAAAGCCGCCGCCGAGTTCCGCTGGCGTGACCTTTACCTTGGATATATCCATCTTCAGCAATTTGGCGATCTGTGCGCGGAAGACGAAGTGACCCTGTGTGCCGGTCCAGACTTCAGCCACGCCGCCATCGGTATAATTGGCGATAGAGGCCTGCGGCTCGATATAGCCCTGATGGGTCGCAGCCGTATTGAACTCATGTTCAACGATGAGATCGGCTTTCTTGAAACCTTCTTCTACATCGCCGAGCTTGCTGATCATCCGCAGAGCAATATTTGATGGCTTTTCAGGCTTGGGCTCGATGCCCTTGGTGAACATGGTTTCGTCGAGCAGCGGCGCATCCGGCTTCATGGCGTCGACGACATTGATCACATGCGGCAGCACTTCATACTGCACCTTGATGAGCTTCAGCGCCTTCTTGGCGATGGCTTCCGACGTCGCGGCGACAGCGGCTACGGGATGTCCATCATAAAGAACTTTTTCGCGCGCGATCATGTTGCGCGTGACGTCCTTGAAGTTGACCATCAGCTCGCCGGAGGCCGCATATTCGACTTCCATATCCGGGAAATCGTCGCGGCAGACGGCTGCCTTCACTCCGGGGAGCTTTTTGGCTTCCGACAAATCGATCGAAATGACCTTGGCATGGGCATGCGGGCTGCGCAGCACCTTGCCAATCAACTGGCCGGGCAAGTTGATGTCGGCTGCGTAACGTGCACGGCCGGTCACCTTGTCGATCGCATCAGGGCGATCGGTTGGTTTGCCACCTACAATCTTGAGAGCCTTGGGCTCATATTTGATCATCGTACCGAAAGGTGATGGTGCGCGTCCCATATCAGGCTCCTCTTAGTTCTTTGGCGGCGGCAGTCACCGCATCGACGATGTTGTTGTAGCCCGTGCAGCGGCAGAGATTGCCAGCGAGCCAGAAGCGGATTTCCTCTTCCGTCGGGTTTGGATTGCGTTCGAGAAGATTCTTGGAGGCAATCAACAGGCCAGGTGTGCAGATGCCGCATTGCAGCGCCACATGCTCGATGAACTTTTCCTGCAGCGGGTGCAGCTTTTCACCCTTCGCCATGCCTTCGATGGTTTCGATAGTTTTGCCGTTCATCTCTGCGCCCAACACCAGACAGGAGCAGACGAGAACGCCATCGATTGTGATGGAACATGCGCCGCAATCGCCTGTTGCACAGCCTTCTTTGGTGCCGGTGAGTTCGAGTTCGTCGCGCAGTACGTCTAAAAGCGATTGCGAGGTATCACAAAGATATTCGGTCTCGTCGCCGTTAATCCGGCATGAAACATAGTGTCTGGCCATCTCAGTTTCCTTTCGCCCGTTCGAGTGCAATGGCCGCGACACGGCGCGCCAGCACTCCTGCAACCTTGATCCGGAATTCTTTTGTGCCGCGCTTGTCGTCGATGGGACGACAGGCAGCGCTGGCGGCGGCAGCGAGGCGGTCGAGGGCAGCGGCGTCAACCGTGCTGCCGACAAGCGCCTTGGCGGCGTCTTCCACCATCAAGGCTGTCGCGGCGACAGCGCCGAGCGACATTGTGGCCGCAGTGCATTTGCCTGCATTGTCGAGCGTCAGGCTGACCGCGACGCCCACAACTGCGATGTCCATTTCCGTGCGCGGTGTGAAGCGCAGATAAGCGCTGCCCGTATGGGGCGGCGCGTCGGGAATAAAGATCGAGGTGATGAATTCGCCCTTGGCGAGTGACGTCTTGCCGGGTGCTGTGGCGATTTGTGCCGCTGGCGCTTCGCGTTTGCCATTGGGGCCTGCAATGGACACAATCGCGCCGGATGCCAGCAGCGACGGCACGCTGTCAGCTGCGGGCGATGCGTTGCAGAGATTGCCCGCAACTGTCGCGCGGCCTTTCACCTGCATAGAGCCGATGAGTTTGACGCCATCTATCACGCCCGGCCACGCCTTGGCGAATTCCTTGTGGTCCATCATCTGCATACCGCTAACAGCAGCGCCAATGCGCCAGCCGCCTGCTTCTTTCTTGATGCCATGCAGGTCTGGAATACGCTTGATATCGACGAGCAATTCAGGCTCGACCATATCCGCATGCAATTGCACCATCACATCCGTGCCGCCAGCCAGAATGCGTGTAATACCTTTTGCGCCTGCCAGTAGCGCCACAGCGGCGTCAACCGTCGCAGGCGCCTCAAACCGCATATCACTCATGCCCTTCTCCTTGTGCCGCCGTGCCCGTTAGACCGTCTCGGCGGTTTTGAGGGCATGGACTTCCTTCCGGTGGAAGTAAGCATAGCCGGACTTTGGCCGGGGTGTAAGGGGGGCGCTCGACTCTTGTTCGGCCCGGTGTATACCCATGCTATCGCCAGAGAGCGCACCAGAAGTCTCGGAGGAAGCCATGACCAGCAGCGCCAAGCCAGCCACGCGCGAAACACCCGTTGCGACAGCCCGTTTCGATGGCAAGGATCCGTTGCTCAAGCCCTCCAATGCACAGATCGGCTGGGCCTCCGACGCCATGGCGGAAATGCTGCGGCGGCTGGATGTGCGCTATATCGCGCTGACGCCGGGCGCAAGCTATCGCGGCCTTCACGACAGCCTTGTCAATTATCTCGGCAATCGCGATCCGCAGATGATGGTGTGCCTGCATGAAGAACATGCGGTCGGCATTGCGCAGGGCTATGGCAAGATCACGGAAAAACCCATGGCCGTTGCGCTTCATTCAAATGTTGGCCTGATGCACGCAACAATGGCTGTGTTCAACGCCTGGTGCGCACGCAATCCCGTCTTGATACTCGGCGCAACGGGGCCCGGCGATGCGGAAGAACGCCGTCCCTGGATTGACTGGATTCATACCTCCAAGGATCAGGGCGCGATCATCCGCAATTACACCAAGTGGGACGATGAGCCGCGCTCCGCAGGCGCCGCTGTGGAATCCCTCACGCGCGCCTGGCAGATCGCCAGCACGCACCCTTACGGTCCAACATACGTCTGTCTCGACGTAGGTTTGCAGGAATCCAAACTGGAAAAGGACATCAAATTTCCCGACACCGAGCGTTTCAAGCCCGGCGTTCCGCCCGCGCCATCAGCGGACGCTGTGGAACAGGCTGCGCAGATGCTGGTCAACGCGAAAAAACCCGTCATCCTCATGGGCCGCGTCTCCCGCCGCATGGACGACTGGAACGCACGCGTGGACCTCGCTGAAGCCATTGGCGGTGCGGTGATGACTGATGCGAAGACAGCGCCGGCCTTCCCGACAGAACATCCGTTGCACCCCATCGAGTCCCGCTTCCGGCCATCGCCCGCTGCAGCACAATATATCAAGGACGCTGATGTCATTCTCGCCCTCGACTGGATCGATCTGAAAGGGCACTTCGCCCAGACTCTTGGCAAAGATGCGGAGGTGAGTGCAAAAATCATTCACTGCACCGTGGACGATTATCTGCATAATGGCTGGAGCATGGACCATTTTGGCCTGCCGCCCGCCGATTTGAAGATTCTCTCTTCGCCCGATCAATTGGTGCGGCCGTTGCTCGCGGCTATCCGCAAATTGCGTGGTACGGATGCGAAAGCCGAAGCGAAATGGCCTGTGCGCAATGCGCCTGCCCTTGGCAAGCCGCGGCTTGAAGGCGTGATGGGCCTGCGCGATCTGGCGCTGGTGGTGCGCGAATTCTGCGACAGCCGCGAAGTGACGATGGCGGGTTATGCGCTGGGCTGGCCGACCGATACGATCAATTTTCGCCACCCGCTGGATTTCGCAGGTTTCGATGGCGGCGGCGGCGTCGGCTCTGGTCCCTCCAATGCCATCGGCACGGCGCTGGCGATCAAGGGCTCTGGCCGTTTCCCTATGACAGTCATCGGAGATGGCGATTTCACCATGGGCTGCAACGCGTTCTGGACGGCAGCGCATATGGGCATTCCGCTGCTCGTCGTGATCGCCAACAATCAGGTTTATTATAACGATGTGGCTCATCAGGAGCGCATGGCCGTGGTGCGCGGCCGCCCGGTTGAAAACAAGTTTGTCGGTCAGGAAATGGTGAACCCGGCGATTGATCTTGTGGCCATCGCCAAGGCGCAGGGACTTGATGGCGAAGGCCCTGTCATGAACGCAGTGGATTTCGCGGCGGCGCTCAAGCGCGGCGAAGCCGTTGTGAATGCCGGCGGCATATATGTGATCGATGCGCGCGTGGATGTTGGCGCGCCCGGCAGCGCGCGCGGGCATACGCAGGGACGCAGAGATTAAGGAGAGCACGATGCAGCGATTGCTTTCAGCAATCTGTCTTGCGGGCTTTCTTTCGGCCTGCGTCGGCTCGGAGAAACCTTTGCTGCCGGAAGCGCAGGGCATCTCCGATGCAGCCTTGGCAGGAAACTGGAGTTACCCCGATGGCGACAAGATTGTCCGGCTCAACGTCACCCGTCAGGGCAGCGCCTATCTGATCAAGAATTCGTCAGAGCCGGACAAAAAGCCAATTATCGCCTCACTTCATTCGCTGAATGCCAGCTGGCTGGTTATTCAAATGCGGGGCAATGGTGGTGGTCCCGTGCAATATTTGCTCGCCACGAAAGATGAATCGCGACCGGGGCGATCCTGGCGTTTGCGTCCGGATATCTGCGACAGAGCGATTGCCGATGCTGCAGGTTTGAAAGACATAAAGGCCGACAGGTTCACCTGTACGGTCACAACGCGTACGCAACTGGATACTTTGCTCAATCGCGCCGTGGTTTCACCCGTGCGCGACAGCGCCAAGCCCATCTATCTGACGCAGGATTCCCAGAGTTAATCACCACCGGCAAACAATCCAGGAGAAGCTTATGTCCGTAACCCATCCGCTTTCGGCCCGTCTCATTGAAGCGCGCCGCACCCACAAATTCCTTGCGCTTGATTCTTCCATCACCTGCAAGGATTCAACAGAATCCTACGCCGTGCAGGCGGAAGTTGCCGCTGGGTTGAACACGACAGTCGCGGGCTGGAAAGTAGGCCTCCTGCCCGACGGCGCCGGCGGGTGGGGTGCGCCTGTCTTTGCCTGCGACTCCATTGCGGACGGCGGCACGTTCAAATTCGACGGCGACATGAACAGCGTGAAAGTCGAAGCGGAACTTGGCGTACGTTTTGGCCGTGATCTGCCGGCGCGTCCGGGCAAGGCTTACTCACGCGAGGAAATACTCGAGGCCGTGTCGGAAATTTTCGCTGGCATCGAACTTGTGGGCACACGTTTCAAGCAAGGAGTCGAATTACCCTTCGCGACGCGCCTTGCCGACAATTATGCGAATAACGCCTATGCCGCCGGCCCCGGCCTGAAAGATTTCCGCAAGCTCGATCTGTCGCAGATCCGCTGTGTTCTCAAGCAGGATGGCAAGGTGATCAGTGATCGCATCGGCGGGCATCAGCAGGGAGACCCCATGTCGCCGGTGATTGCTTTCGCGAATTCGCAGAGTGACCGGTTCGGCGGTATCAAGGCCGGGCAATTCATCACGACCGGTACGTTAACCAAGCCCTATGACCTTTCGACTGCGGTGACGCTGGAGGCGGAACTTGAGGGCGTCAGCCGGATCACGCTGAAAACGGCATGATTAACCCCTGTTAGGGCGCTATTGCCGCGATAAGGTGAAGAGCCGTTAAAGTTCTTTCGATTTTTATCGAAATATGCCGGATAATATCGGGATAAATGAATATCGATTGCGCTCTTGCGCGCGAACAAGACGTTGACCGCCTTCCCCACATTCGCTGGCTTACGCTGGGGGATGTGGCATCTTACAGCCTCACCCGAAGTTAACGAGCAGCAATACCGGGGATCGGCTATGGACATCACAAACTGGCTTGTACAGGTCTACCTGTCAGAGCATTTCATTCGAACCGCCATCGTATTTGTTGTCTTCTCGACCGCGATGGGGCATTTTCTGGATCGTGTGTTGGGGCATACGAGCTTAGGCGTAATAACGAACGTCATCATTGTTTTCTTTGCGATTGCAGCGGCAGCCTCAATCAATAACAGGCGCATTTTCATGCTTATGCCCGACGATACAATGCGCATCAGCACGATGGCCGTGATCATCGGATGTGGCATCCTCATCATGTTCGCGACCATGCGGCAGTGGGTTCGCGATCACGCGTGATCGCGAACCGGACCAATGCCTTATTCCTGTTCGATGAAATAACGCCCGTCGCGGCGTTTCACATAGCCAAAGCCGGGAAAGTCCAGATGCATCCCGGCGATACGAGTGTGGTCCGCGGCGGTCTGGTCAAGCAGGAGCATGCGTGACTGGACCGCCTGCTGAGGATCGGTATCGAAGATGAAGGCGATATCAGGCCTCTGCAATTGCAGGAAAGCCATGTGGATCGTGTCGCCCCAGATGATCAGGCTTTCGCCGCCGCCTTCGACGATCCAGGCGTTATGGCCGGGCGTATGCCCCGGCGACATCTGGGCATGGATGCCGGGCAGGAATTCGCAATTGGATATGCGCGTGATCTGTTTTGCATAAGGCACGACGGATGCTCTTGCCCGTATCATATTGCCGCGCTGGCGATCATGGGCTGCCTCGGAAAGGTCGCGCTCCACCCAGAATTTATATTCGGTGTCCTGCACGACAACTTCCGCCTTTGGAAACCAGGCATTGCCCGCGCTATCAATAAGCCCGTTGGAATGATCGGGATGAATATGCGTCAGCAGGACGTGGGTGATGCTGTCGAGCGGTTTGCCCGCTGCCATCAGGTTTTCCGGCAATTTGCCGAGCGCTGGCCCCATCGTGTCGCCAGAGCCCGCATCGACCAGTGCGCGCACGCCGCGCCCTTCGATCAAAAACGCATTCACCGCCAGAAACACCGGATCATTTAAACCCTTGCCGCTGATCGTCTGCGTCATCTCCTTGTCGACGCCGACGGTCACATCAATAGTTGTCTGAAAGATGCCGTCGCTGAAAGCGGTGACTGTATAATCGCCGATTTTGATGGATGGATTTGCCTGTCCTGTCATGTTGTCCCCCGCTCTTCTTGTTATTTTCAGGCTTCCGCCAGCGCATAATTGCTGCCACGTTTGAGGATATGTGCATAGCCGGGAAACTCCAAATGCATGCCTGCAACGCGCGTCTGGTCGGCTGACACCTGGTCCAGCAGGCGCATGCGCGAAGCCGCACCCATCGCCGGATCTACATCCACATTAAAGCCGATTTCCGGATGCGCCAGTTGCAAGCGCGTGAGATGGATCGTATCGCCCCAGATCATCAGGCTGTCGCCATTTCCTTCGACGATCCAGCATGTATGACCTGGCGTATGGCCGGGCGAAAGCCGCGCCAGAATGCCCGGCAATGCTTCGCCATCCTTCACCCTGTGCATGCGCTTGCGGTAGGGCGCGCAAACCTCCTGCGCGGCCTGCCGGTTTCTTTCAATGCGGGCATTGGGCGATTGCGATGGTTCTGAATCGAGCCAGAACTGAGCCTCCGTCTCGTGAGCGATCAATTCGGCATTGGGGAAAAACGCTGTGCCTGCGCCGTCAATCAGACCGTTGCTGTGATCAGGGTGAAAATGGGTCAGCAACACGTGGGTGATGGAGTCCAACGGCTTTCCCGCTGCCATCAGATTGGCGGTCAATTTACCAAGGCTGGAACCACGCGTGTTGCCGCAGCCTGTATCCACCAGCGCGCGCACGCCCCGTCCTTCAATCAAAAATGTGTTGACCGCGAAAATGACAGGCTCTGGATTTTCACTGCCAGTAAAGGCGCAGATGACGGCGTTGTCATTGGCGCCAGCGCCCTCAATTGTGGTTTTCAAACGGCCATCGCTGAAGGCCGTAACTGTATATCCACCGATTGCGATTGAGTCCGTCACGCCACCCCCCGGTCATTTTGAGAGCAACAAAGCATGGCGGGCCCGGTCTGACCAGACGGCAGTTTTGAACGCGCGGCTGACGGTTCTGAAAATCCAACAATGTCTTTCGATTTATCACCACCGGCTACTCGCCAATGGTGGGCACGACAGGGATTGAACCTGTGACCCCACCCATGTCAAGGGTGTGCTCTCCCGCTGAGCTACGCGCCCGGCCCATGGCCAGTCATCCGGATGAACCGGACGGTCGGAACGGGCGGGGTATAGGTGAAGCAGCGGAAAACTGCAAGCGTTACGAGCGGCTATCTTCAGCCGTAATGCTTTTGGGGAGCACACAGGTGGCGGACAGGATCAGCTTCTATTTCGACTTCATCAGCCCGTTCAGCTATTTTGCGTGGCAACATTTGCCAAAACTTGCGGCTGCATATGGACGAGAGCTCGTGTTTTTTCCTGTCGATCTCGCCGAATTGAAGCTGTTGGCCGGCAACACTGCGCCGCCGACCCGCATGATGCCCATGAAGCTGAAACATCTGAAAGAGGATCAGCGCCGCTGGGCGCACCATTACGGCGTGCCCATTGCAACGCCCGCTCATTATGATTCGACTCTGCTGAACAAAGGCGCACTGTTTACCATAGACCACGGCTGCATCGAAGATTATCTCACAATTGTCTATCGCCGTGTCTGGGGCGAGGGCGCCAGCATGATTGACCTTCAAATGATCGAAGAGAGCGTCAGCCAGTGCAGCCTGTCGTTTCACGAGTATATGGCGTTTGTGAAGAGCGATGCTGCCGAAGCCCGTTATCGCCAGCACACGCTGGCGGCCCATGAAGCGGGTGTGTTCGGAGTCCCCACCATGATCACGGATGGTCAGATGTGGTGGGGCAATGACAGGTTCCATTTCATGGAGGCGCATCTGAAGGGATGATTCATCGCCTTCACTCGGCGATCGTCCATTCCTGATCGTCCATCCCGCGCCATTGCAGCCGGTTCTTGAGCGGTTTGAAGCGCGTGAATTCGCCATCGGGCGCATCGAAGCGCCTTGAAACCCAGAGCTGGCCGGTTTCCCGGTCCTGCCACAGGCGGGCGTCTTCATCCTTGTCGAGCGCCGCCAGACGCTGCATGAGCGCTTGTGTCTTTTTCAAATCCTGCTGCGTGTCGAATTCGCGCGGAGCTATCCAGTAGGGATCGCCGGATACCAGCGCGCTGAGCATTTGCGTGGCCACGGGCCACAGGGCTGCGATCACAAACGTCAGCAGGGCAGCCGCGATCAATGCAACGAGAATTGCGAGCGGCCCGCCATTGTAGATTGTGGCGAGCCAGCCGGAACGGATGAACCAGAGCAATGCGAGCAGCCCGGTCCCAAGATAGATGAAATCCCGGGACGTTTTCGGGAGCATGAGGCGCTCTCAGGGGTTGATCGACCCGCGACAGAACAGGAGGCAGGCGCAACTGACCTTAAGCGGCCAGCAGCCTCTGAACTTCGTTGACCAGATCCTTGAGGTGGAAAGGCTTGGAGAGGACCTTGGCGTCCTTGGGAGCATTATTGTCGGGATTGAGCGCCACGGCAGCAAAACCGGTGATGAACATCACCTTGATATCCGGATCGAGCTCGGTCGCGCGGCGCGCCAGTTCGATGCCGTCCATTTCCGGCATCACGATATCTGTCAAAAGCAGCTCAAAGGGCTCCTCGCGCAGGCGATTATAGGCTGAAAGGCCATTGTCAAACGAGGCGACGTCGTAACCAGCATTTTGCAATGCCTTCACGAGAAACCGGCGCATGTCGTTGTCATCTTCTGCAAGCAGGATTTTCATGTCTACCCAACGCTATCATTTCGTCCACGGGGACCCCGGCCCTATAAAGAGCCAAGACGGTAAACAGGCGGTGAAGGACTGCTGAATTTCGTTAAATTTTCCAGCGGGCAACTTCATCTGTCGATAATTGACGTTTTTGTGATGGACAGGCGGATGTCCCCTTGCGACATTAAGGAAAGACCTGAAAGAGAGTGGGGGATTGCGGACCTTGATCCGGGATCGCCGGGGATGACCGGGATGAGCAATTCGCAGGATGACAGCAAAGATGTGGCGGGCCGTTTCCGCCTGCCCGCGCATGTCAATGCGCATGGGTTTTTTCCCGCTATGGACGTGCTGGAACCGGCGACTGTGCTCACCCCGCTGGTGTTTTCCTCGCCCCATTCCGGCGCCAATTATCCTGCGGATTTCATCGCCGCTTCACCGCTGGATTCCCTGACACTGCGCCGGTCCGAAGACGCATTTGTGGACGAGCTTTTTTCCGGGGCTATCGATGCCGGCGCGCCGATGCTGCGTGCGCATTTCCCGCGTGCCTTTCTCGACGTGAACCGGGAACCCTACGAACTCGATCCGCGCATGTTTGAGGGGCGGTTGCCCTTGGGCGCCAATACGCGCTCGATCCGCGTGGCCGGAGGGTTGGGGACAATCGCTCGCGTGGTCGGCGATTCCCAGGAGATCTACCGCAACCGTCTGCCGATTTCCGAAGCGATTCGCCGGATCGATCAGCTCTATCGCCCCTATCACGACATTCTGCGTCAGCTTGTCGACCGCTCTTGGCGGCAGTTCGGGGTCTCAATTCTGATCGACTGTCATTCCATGCCTTCGAGCAGCGTCTCGCCGCCATCCCAGCGTAATGATGAAGCGCCGAAGTCGGATTTCATCATCGGCGATCGTTATGGCACCAGTTGTAATCCGGTTTTTACCGCATGGCTTGACGAAGCCCTGCACCGCAAAGGTTTCGCCGTGCGCCGCAACAAGCCTTATGCTGGAGGCTATATTACCGAAAGCTATGGTTCGCCTGCGATGGGCGTGCACGCGATACAGATTGAAGTAAACCGCGGCCTTTATATGAACGAGGCCACTTTGGAGCCACACGAGGGGTTTGAGCCGCTGAGAGCCGTGATTACGGACGTGCTCGGGGGCTTTGCCCTTTTTGCGGCATCGCATAATGATTTGCTGGGTTCGGCGGCTGCCGAGTAAAATTTCGGGATATTATATTGCATTGCAATATTTCATTTTCAGCGGACTGGCGGTGTCGACGCGATCTATGGATCACAGGAGCCAGATAGGCTGATGCTATAATTGTACAATTCTGTGATGTAATTAAGGCGAAATCCGCCCAAAGAAAGCAGAATTATACTATAGTTCAAGAGAAAATCGCCCGCCCGGCAAATCTCTTACCGAAAATTTGGTGTCCCGCCAAAAGAAAGGAGGCCGCCGGGTACGAAACCGGGCGGCCCCAAGTCTAGGGAGGAAACGCCCAAGGAGGGCATCGGCGATGACAAGGTCACCGCGCAGAGTTAAAATAAATGTGCACTGCACAAATTGCAAGTGGTTCTTATATAAACGGAGCATTTAGCGACATTCTGACGCAGATTCGAATTACAAATTATTGATTTTTACAAACTTCTATTCGGGTGGGGATCGCGCGCACGCGAATAAACCATTACGCCCACAATAATTTCCGCAGCCAGAAGGCCAAAAACGCAGCGGAATGATTCGGGAGGATAAATTCGCACCCCGGAGATGATTTGCGGTGTGAACAGATCCATTACCTGGCCCGTCAGCCATTGTTGCAGATAAACTCCGCCGATGGCCGCGATATTCATGATCGACAGGCCACGCCCCATCAATGCAGGCGGAAACAGAGATTTTCCATGCGCTGTCAGCGAAGGCGAAAAGCCGAACACAAAAGCCATCAGCACGAGATAGGGCAGGACCAGCCATTGCGGGATGGCGAATAGTGCAGCCATGGAAAGTACTGCCGCACAGACAAGCGCTCCCACAACGCAGGGGATCTTGTAGCTGGAAAACCAGCGGTCGGCAGGTCCAAAGACGAACAGGCCGACGACCTGCGACAGAGTCATCCAGAACAGAATGTTTCCGCGCGCCTCCAGCGGAATTCCGTACACCTGCGACAGCCAGGGACCGCTCCACAACGCCACGATAGCGCCGAAGGCCGGATAGGAAATCATCTGCATGATGAAGATAGGCCAGAAGGACTCGATCCGCGAAACCGCCGCAACGCCCTGGCACAATTCGCCCAGAGATTCGGATTTAGCGGCGCGGCGCGCCTTACCCTCAGCTTCCTCCCGCACGAAAAGCGTCAGCAGGATTATGATGACGACGCTGAAGGCCGCGACCGCCAGAAACGCGCTACGCCAGCCCCAGGCGGCTGACGCCCAGGCGAGCGGCGCGGTGGCGGCGAGCGAGCCGATTGTGCCTGCTCCCACCTGCAGGCCAACGAGCGTGGCAAAACGCGAGGGCGGGAACCGCTCCGCATAGATGGCCAGCGGCGCCATCAGAAAACTGGAGCATCCGACGCCAATCACCGCCCGCGCCGCCACCAGTTCCCAGTAAGTGCGCGCATAAGCGAACAGCAAGGTCCCCGCCACCGCAATCAGCGCCGGCACAATCAGGCAGATTTTCGGGCCGAACCTGTCGATCGCCATACCCAGGGGTATTTGGACCAGCGCAAAGGCGAGAAAGAATGTCGAGGCCACAAGACTGAGGGAACGGGCGTCCAGATCATACTCGCGCGCCAGATCGGGGCCGATCACATTCACCGAATTGCGAAAAAACTGGCTGGTCATGTACATGGCGATCAGCAAGCCGACGAGCAGGAACGAACCCTTCAGGAACGAGACGCCCGTTTTCTTTTCTTCGCCACTCGCTTCCGTCTGCCTGCTCATGTATCACTCCCCCCGCACCTCACTATCACGCTCCCGCGTCCGCGCAAGAAGAGCCAGGCAAACATGAAGCTGGTCCCCAAACCTGTCGATTTCGCCGCATTCGTCGATGAGCTCGCCCGCATTTCCGGCGAGGCGACCTTGCCGTTTTTCCGCACTGCCATGCAGGCGCATGACAAGACCAATGGCGGCATGTTCGATCCCGTGACGGAAGCCGATCGTGGCGCGGAAGCGGCCATGCGCCGCCATATCACCAGCCATTTTCCCGATCATGGCATCATCGGCGAGGAATTCGGCGCGGAGCGCGAGGACGCTGATTTTGTCTGGGTGCTGGATCCCATTGATGGCACCAAGAGCTTCATCTCCGGCCTGCCGGTCTGGGGCACGTTGATCGGCCTCAATCATCACGGCCATCCCTGTTACGGCATGATGCACCAGCCTTTTACGCGCGAAAGTTTCTTTGGTGACGGCGGCATGAGCCACTGGCGGGGCATTGGCATCGATGGGAAACCGGCTGAACGGCGGCTGCAAACGCGCGCCTGTGCCTCACTGGCCGAAGCCACGCTGATGACGACACATCCGGCTTTGCTGTCGCCGGGCACACTGGAGCCCTATCGCCGTGTTGAGGAAAAGGTCCGCCTCTCGCGTTATGGCGGCGATTGCTATGCCTATTGCGTGCTGGCCGCAGGCCATATCGATCTGGTGATCGAAAGCGGCCTGAACGCTTATGACATCGTCGCGCTTGTCCCCATCGTCGAAGGGGCAGGGGGCATTGTCACGTCATGGGATGGTGGCAGCGTGGCCAAAGGCGGCACGATCATTGCCGCAGGCGACAGGCGCGTGCATGAAGAAGCAATGAAAGTGCTGGCGGGCTGAGCAGGGGGCTAGGTGTGACAGGTTTTTCGAATCGCACAATCCTGATCACCGGCGCTGCCTCGGGCATGGGCCGCTCGCATGCTGAACTTTTTGGCGCGCGGGGCGGGCATGTGATCGTTCATGACGTCAATGCCGATGGCGTTGCTGCAACCGTGAAAGCCATACGCGACGCGGGCGGCAAGGCGGTTGAAATGGTGGCCGATATCCGCGATCTCCCCGCCTTTCGCATAGCGCTTGCCGGGGCGGTGAAAAGCGCCGGGGATGTGGACATTCTCGTCAACAACGCTGGCGTCACCGGCGCGAAGAAGTCCATAGAGCAAATTGACGAGGCCTATTGGGATGACTTCATGGCCGTGCATGTGCGTGGCGCCTTCTTCGCCACGCAGGCTGTTCTGCCTGCGATGAAGGCGAAAAGATATGGCCGCATCGTCAACATATCCTCGCAATGGGGTCTCGCCGGTTCGCCCTTCGCCTCGCAATATGCTGGCGCGAAGGCGGCATTGATCGGCTACACTAAAGCGTGGGCGAAGGAATTGGCGTCCTTCGGCATCACCGTCAATTCCGTTGCGCCCGGTTATATCCTGACGCCCATGACCATGAGTTCGCGCACGCGGCCTGAAGATTATGCAGAGCGGTTGCGGCCTATTCCGCTGGGCCGCGCTGGCGAGCCCATCGACATCTCCTATGCCGTCGCATGGCTCGCCAGCGATGAAGCGGCTTTCGTGACCGGCCATGTCCTGAATTCAAGCGGCGGGGAAGTGATCTGAGGAGATCACTACAAACATAAAGCACTATGCTGCCCCGTCCTTACGCCGCTTGTGCTCTCATGGAACGCACGGCCGGACCTATGGCGTATGCCAGCGCGCAACAGAACAGGCCTGCCGCCAGCTGCAACATTCCCGGCGCGCACAACAATATTGCAGCGAGCGCGCATAGCACTTTCCGCAACAAGTTCAGCGGCCATGACACGCGCGTGTTAAAATCTTTTTCAGTAAAGACAAACAGACCTATGGCGACGCCGGAGGCATAGGTGCCAACAGCCGC
>CANJJI010000104.1 GCA_947474545.1 Beijerinckiaceae bacterium
CTTCGTATCGCCTGCAACGTAGGCCGGCTTCGTGGTATCTTTGTTCATGGCGTGGTCTCCAGTCTGGCGCTTCAACGCCAGAATCAATTGGGTTGGACAACCCGGAGACTACGCCAACCTAATTCCAACCACTCCCGCGACGGCACCGGCGGATGAACAAGCATCCTGAACTTGCAGTGCCCAAAATCATGGAAGGCAAGTTTTTCGAATGATCCGCAGTGCCAGCTTGCCACGTTTGCATTCGCTGCACTGCCGTTATTTGTAAATTTCCTTGGCCAGAGCAAGATAGGATTCGATGCGTGTGAAATCCTCGTCAATAAGTGGTTTCAAATGCGCAAAGGGACGCATCTCGGGCAATAGGTCCACTTTGAGATCGTTGACGACAGCGCCGTGCCCGGTGTTGGCGTAGATGCCCTGGGCTTCATCCGATAAATAAAACTCCGCCATGAGCCTGGCGGCATTGGGATGACGCGCGCCCCGCAAAATGGATACGGAATAGGATGTATAGGTCACGCCTTCTTCAGGTATGATGGCGCGGACTGGCAGGCCGCGCAAAGGCCCGAATTGCGAAAAAATGAGCGGGATATAAATAGCAAATTCACCGCGCGCGAGGCGGCGGCCCGCCTCTCCATAATCCCTCGAGAACACCGGCTTTTGCGCTGCAAGGCGTTCGTGGAACTGGCGGCCAAACTTGTCCATCGTCATATGGAACATCACGCGCCCGCCACCTGTCGCCCGGGGATCATCACAGAGGATCCGGCCTCGCCATCTGGGATCAAGCAGATCTTGCCAGCTGCGTGGCTCTTCGCCCGGCTTAACTTGATCTGAGTTAACCAGAAAGCCATAGTTGATGGTAAAAATCGGCACTTGCCGGTTCTCTACGCGGGCGGCGAATTCGGGTTTCAGGCGCGCAGCGGACGCCAATTTCAAATTAGTCTCGATATTGTCATCCTTGTCGGCTGCAATAGAGGTCGTTGTCATGGCGTGATGTTGAATGTCGCCCAGCATCCGGCCGGTCATTTGTTCTATGCGGACACGCTCGCGCATTTCGGGACCGCGCGTCTGAAAGGTTTCAACCTTGATTCCATATTTGGCTTCAAATGCCTTGGCGATGGGGCCATGTGTAAGAGTTGAAACATACGACGAATAGATAACGACCTGTCCTTCGCGCTTTGCGCTTTCCAAAAGCGCGTTGCTGTCCTGAGCACAGAGCCTGCCTGCAGGCAGCAGTGCGAGAGTTGATCCAGCCATGCCATTCAGAATTTCACGCCGGTTGATATTCATGGCGGTCTTGTCTCCGTGACGGGAACCTGCGCCGTTGAGGCTGTGTCCACGAGGCTTAAAAGGGTCTGGCGCTTTTCCAGACGTTGAAGATTGGCTGCGAACAGATCTTTCTGGCGGCGGTATCCGCCTTCACCTGCACCCCCGCCCGCAACATGCGGCGAAAGAATGACGCAAGGCAATGTCCACAGGCTATTGTCTGGCGGGAGCGGCTCTTCCTCCGTTACATCAAGGCCAGCTCCGGCGATATGGCCGGATTTCAGGCTCTCGATCAGCGCATTCTCGTCTATGATTTCACCGCGCGCCACGTTGACTATAAAGCTGCCAGGCTTGAGAGCCGCGATTTCCGCTTCGCCGATTAGATGATAACTTGACGGGTCCGAGTTGGTGCAAACGATGACTGCATCTGATTGATGAAAAGCCTCGCATAGGCGCTCTCGCGGATAGACCGCCGAGACGTTGGAGTCATTTCCGCTGCGCGAAATTGCGATCACATCCACATCGAAAGCACGCAACTTTCTGGCGATTTCCCGTCCAACGGCGCCAAGGCCAATGATGCACACACGGCTTCCCTCAAGTCCGCGCATTTTCGCCGATATTTCCAGACGCCTCCAGCTTCGTGCAGCTTGCGCCTGAAATATATCGTTGAACCGCCGCATACACCCCAACAGGAGAGCAAAAGCATGTTCAGCAAGCGCCGGACCGTTTGCGCCCGCTGCATTCGTAACAGGAACTCCAGGAGGCAGGCCCATAGCCAGCCCTCTCTCAACACCCGCAGTGATGAAATGGATCCACAAAAGATCAGGCGAAGGCGAGCTGCGCAGCGCGGCGCCAAGTTCCGGTGTACAGATTCGATTGTTCAATACGACGATATGCGCCATACCGATTGCGGCTGCAGCTTCCGCGGGAGTTTGAGTGACTGTCCAGTTTATTTCCGGAAAATCATCCAGGAAGCGCAACATCCTGTCCTTCGCGTGGAAAGCGCAAAACAAGGCATTCATTCGGTCTTTCATCGAGCGCGCGTCCCACCTGAATAATTTACTTTGGAATTGCGCCGGCTTTCGCAAGAATTTCACGCGCGCGTGAAACAACCTCTGGCGAGTAGGAATAGATCTTGTCCACCAGCGCCTGCATCTCCTCGCCCGTGAGCGGATCAAGTTCGACATTCATCAATTTGACCTCGTTGACATAGGCCGGGTCCTGCATCGTCTTCTGATAGGCGGCGCGCAGGGCCTTCACTCTGTCCGCAGGTATGCCCGGAGGTCCGAAGACCGGAAATCCGATTTCCTGCCGCGCGGCGAAGAGTTCCAGAAGCTGGCGGTCCGCCTCATTTTTCGCAAGGTTCTGGGCCAGTGGCACACCGGGTAATACGGGATTCGGGCGCAGACCATGTTGCAGGATAATGTTGAGTTTTTTGTCGCGGAACCAGTCTTCCTTGGTGCCACGCATCGCGCCAACAGACCAGCCGACGCGTCCGTCGGCTTCGCCGCGCTCAAGCGCGAGATTCATGTCGCCGCCGCCGCTATAGCCCGTAATGACCTTGAATTTGGTGCCGAGAGTTTCGTTATAAATCGCGGGCAATGTGATGCTGTCTGCACCGCCGCCTGTCGAAGGTGTGATGGTCTCGCGCCGGGTCGCATCTTCAAAAGATCTGGTGGCGGACTGGTGCCACATCGCGGCTATGGAGGTTTCGCCCGCACGCGTGCCGATCCACGAGAATTTGGTGGGGTCAAATTTGGCGTCGGTATATCCGAGCAAGGGCATCATCATCATGCCCCGCTGAGCAATGCCAATCATGCTGCCATCGCGTTCGCCGACTGTCGCCAGAAACTGGACAGCCTTGAGACTGCCCGCCCCTGGCATGTTCTGAACTATCAATGAGGGATTTCCGGGCAGATATTTACCCATATAGCGGGATAAGGCGCGCGCATCATTATCATGCTGGTCGGGCGGGTTCATGCCGACGACTATTCTAATCGTCTTATTCCTGTAAAAATCTTCGACAGGATCTGCGATGGCAAAAGTTGCCAGCATACCCGTCACGGCAGCGATCAAAAATCGCAGCATCTGAAATTCCTCCCATATTTTCGATACTATTATCATGGTGGCAGACTCCACTTGTCAACACAACCGATGTGAACGCTCTCCGGCAAATGTTGACAGCACAGGCCCGTTGTCTAGACTTGGCAGATACTGAAAAATCACGCCTGCGCAAAGCGAAACACAAAGGGAGCAGCCACATGCCGATCGCCCAGATGAAGGAAGTTCCATCAAAACGCCAGAGCGTTGGCGAGGCGGAATGGAAAGCCAGACTCGAACTGGCGGCGGCCTACAGGCTTGTGGCGCACTTCGGCTGGACCCATCTGATCAACAATCACATCACTTTGCGTGTGCCGGGAACCAGCGATCAATTTCTGATCAATCCCTATGGCATGCTTTATGAGCAGATTTCAGCTTCCGATCTGATCAAGATCGATATCAACGGCAACATGCTTGAAGAAAGCCCGTATGAAGTCAACGAAGCCGGCTTCATCATTCACAGCGCGATTCATATGTCGCGGATGGATCTGCATTGCGTCATCCATACCCACACAGCTGCGGGTCAAGCAGTGTCTGCCCTTGATTGCGGTTTGCTGCCGCTTAATCAAGGCTCACTGCGGTTTTACAACCGTGTCGGCTATCACGATCACGAGGGCATTTCGCGAGAACTCGATGAACGCGAGCGCATCGTGAAAGACCTCGGCAATCACAAGGTCCTCATTCTGCGTAACCATGGATTGCTCACTGCGGGCGTGAATGTGGCTGAAGCTTTCAACCTTATGTATCATCTTGAAAAGAGCTGCCAGACGCAGATGATGGTCATGGCGTCCAATTCCCCCTACAGCATGGCGCCACCTGAAATCTGTGAAAAAGGCGCCCAGCAATTTCATCGTGGCAACCGCCCGCTTGGGCAGCGTGACTGGCCTGCGCTTATGAAACTGGTGGAAAAGAATTATCCCGACTTTTCGGAATAATCGCCTGGCGCGACGGTATGGCCCGCATCACAGAGGTGGGTAGATGAGTGTTTGCAGGCCCTTGAGCGCCGCCTTTTTGACCAGTTTGTGCGTGATTTCCGCGGCGGCCTGCGCACAGACAGGCGCAGACGATTTTTATCGTGGCAAGACAGTCAACATGGCCACACATACTGCGCCCGGAGGGGCCTATGACGCCTATCTGCGTCTGCTGGGCCGGCATATCGGCAAGCATATTCCTGGAAATCCCAACATTCTCGTGACGAACCAGCCCGGCGCTGGTGGGCTTTTGTCGCTTAATTATGCATCCAGAAGGGCGCCGCAGGATGGAACCTGGCTGGTGCTGGTTAGCCAGGGGCTGGTTTTACATGAGGCGCTGGACAAGCCTGGGATCGACGTGTCGCTGCGAAAGTTTAAATGGATCGGCAATTTGAATTCATCCAACAATGTGACTGCGACCTGGCACCTTTCTGGAATCAAGACGATTCAGGATGCGATGAAAAAGCCTGTTACAGTTGGCTCGACTGGAGCTGGCGCGATTACCTCCATCGTCCCGGCTGTCATGAACGCAATTCTGGGAACACAATTCAAGATCATTTACGGATATCAGGGCGGCGCAGCGCAGGATATTGCCATGGAGCGCGGAGAACTTGACGGACGGAGCGTCAACACCTGGGATGGCTACAAGGCATTGCAACCTGCTGCGATCAAGGCCGGTCATCTCCACGTTCTGGTGCAAATCGCGATGAAGAAAGAGCCGGATCTGCAAGACGTGCCTTTGCTGATTGATCTGGTCAAGGGCGACCAGCAGAGGGAACAAATCGCCTCGTTTCTATCGAAGGGCATGAGCGCTTCGCGTCCGCTGGCGGCTCCGCCGGGTGTTCCCGATTCAAGAATTGAACTGCTGCGTGCAGCATTTGACGCCAGCATGCGTGACCCGGACCTGCTTGCCGATGCAAACCGCTTGCGTGCGGAAATCAGTCCCCTATCGGGCATCGAAGTGCAGAGAATTATCGACGATGTCGTTGGCGCGCCTCGGGAGTTGAGACAATTGGTCAGTTCGCTTCTGCCTCAGTGAAAGAGGCTGCTCAAGACTCCGGCTTACGGATAAGTCACTGAAACTGTGCCAGGGAGATCGTGATGCAACGCTATTTTGTACATTTGGCTCAAGCCTGTTGTCTTCTATGGAGCCTGACTGCGAGCGCGCAGGACTTCCCTTCCCGCCGGCTGAGTCTCGTCGTACCGTTTCCTGCCGGGAGCGGGATTGATGTGACCGCACGATTGGTCGCAGATAAACTGGCCCAGCGGCTTGGACAGCCTGTCATTGTTGAAAACAAGGCGGGAGCCAATGGGGCCATTGCCGCAACTGCCGTCGCCCGGTCAGCGCCGGATGGCTATACGCTTTTGATGACGACCCCGTCGACCCATTCAGCTGCCCCCTATCTGATGAAGAGCCTTTCCTTCGATCCGGTAAAGGATTTCGAACCCGTCACGCGCATCGGCAATCTCCCTTTCATACTGGTGGCTTCAGGACAGCTGCCGGTTAAGGATTTCAGCGCGTTTGTTGCTTACGCGAAACTCAATCCGGGCAAACTCACCTATGCCAGCAGCAATGCCATCGGAGTTGTCGGCGGAGCTGTTGTTACGCGGCTCGCGGGATTGCAGATGACCCATGTGCCCTACAAGGCCGCTCCGCAAGCGCTTCAGGACATGTTGCGCGGCGAGATTTCGCTAATGTTTGCCGATTATCCCTCTGCGTTGCCACATGTGCGTTCGGGCGCCATTCGCGCGATTGCCGTGACAACCACTGAACGGAGTGCGCTTTTGCCGGACATTCCGTCAATGAAAGAGGTCGGATTGCCTGAATTCGACATGCATTCCTGGAATGGCATCTTCGCGCCTGCGGGAACCCCGGCCCCAATTATCGCCCGGCTGAATGGTGAGTTGCGCGCGATAATCGCCGATCCAGCTGTTTATGCCCGCCTGAAGGAATTCGGCTTCGACGCGTTTACCAGCACACCCGAGGAATTGGGTTCGTTTGTAAAAGAAGAACTCGTGAAATGGGGCCGCTGGACCCGGGAGGCAGGTCTCCAGCCGGAATAGGAAGCCGCGCCCAGCGGTTCAAGCGCTCAACCCAAATGATAGGCCGGGCAAACCGTGCGCGCTGATGCGCCAAGAGCGCGCTTATAGTCATATAAGCCACTTTTATTGCGCTATTTTCTTAAGGTCAAACGGTGCAACGAGAGAGGATTTAACTCTGTTCGATATGAAAATTATCGCTATTTATATGTGATTTAAATAACTTATATCAAGCTCGTTTTGTAACATTGGAACGTACGACGATTTGAACAAGGATGCTTTGGGATTTGAGAGGCATGCAAGGTCACGCGATTTGAGCTTATTGCCAAAGCGCAGATGAAACGCTCAGAGAAGAGTCCCGCCCTTGACCTGCCACTGAACTTTCATCCAGCGGAGATTAGAGCCCACGGCGCGCATTCTTTGCAGCCGGCCTTATGAACGAGAGGTCCAGAGTTAACGTGATCGTCCAGGCAATCAGGAAATGCTGGCCCGGCAGAGGTAATGGCTGCTGTCGCGATTACAAATAGCGGCAAAGTAATACCGATTGTGGCAGCGCCGGTATCCGTTCCGATTTTCATCGTCGGCAAAAATCCGTGAGTAACCGGGGGACGAAAAATGAATGAGATAGAATATTATTGTTTCGCAGTTTGAAGCATGACCAGGCGATAAAAGAAATCACACTCAAACCGATGAATTCGAGTATTGGCTTTGCTCGAAGAGGTGGCAAAACTCATGATCACGCCGCTATCAAATAGGTTTCAGACTGGATGGAAATTAACAAGGTGGGAAGATCAAATATATGTAAATCCGGACTACCGGCGCGAGATCGGACATCCGGAGATTCCGGAGGAGCGAAATCAGGCGCCTCATCACGAAGACTCGCGACGGAGCGCATCGTCTCCTGATCGTCTTCAGATTCAGATGAGGGCAGATCGCGCTCAGCTATATTTATTGCGGCCGGGCGGGTGTGTTCGTTCCGGGCTTATCGCAATTGTCCGGTTTTAGCGCTTGCCAATACTTACCTACTATCATCTACCTAGCCTCTTGAACTTGCGATGTGGGGCCAGATGGTACACTTTGCACCTCGATTGCGGCATGCTTTAGCTTTCAAGTCAGGAGAGGCCAATGAACAAAGTCAGGCAAATGTTGGCCAGTGCGGCGGTGAGTATGGTGCTGGCCGGCGCTGCGATGGGGCAAGATTATCCCAACAAGAATGTGCGTCTGATTGTCCCGTTCCCGGCAGCCGGAGCGACGGACATCACTGCACGTCTGGTCGCCAATCAGCTCTCCAAACAATGGGGGCAGACCATTATCGTCGAGAACCGCACCGGCGCCAGCGGGGTGATCGGCAGCGAAGCCGTAGCCCGCTCGCCAGCTGATGGATATACGCTGCTTCTTGGAACGCTCGCTGCAAACGTTATGGCGCATCTTTTGCGCGAAAATGTTCCCTACGGGCGCGATGCATTTGTACCAATCACAATTCTCGGCTCGACTCCCAACCTTCTGCTGGCCAGCAGTGCGATACCGATCAAGACCCTCAAGGAGCTTGTCGACTACACAAAGGCGAATCCCGGCAAGGTGCGTTATGGTTCTGCCGGCATCGGATTGTCCGGTCATCTGGGCGTGGCTTTGTTTGCGCAGGAAGCCAGGATAGATCTGATCCATGTGCCCTATCGTGGCAGCGCACCATCAGTGGAAGCCTTCGCGCGAGGCGAGGTGGAATTAACCTTGGCACTGGTGCCTGAATCCTCAAATACGATGAAGAGTACGGCAGGCATCAAGCCTATCGCAATGGCGGCCGACAAGCGATCCGACAAATTTCCGGATACGCCGACTTTCGCTGAGCTCGGCTATCCGAACGTGCAAGTCTACGCACTGAGCGGACTGATGGCTCCGAAAGGAACACCGCAGACGGTCATTGATAAGATTTACAAGGATACAGTGATGGCGTTGAAAGATCCTGCAGTGGCCGAGCGCATGACCAGCCTGGGCATCGACATCGTAGGCTCGACGCCAGCCGAGTTCGACAAACTTCTCAAAGATGAATTCGCCCGCTGGGAACCCTTGATCAGGGCGAACAATATCAAGGCTGAATAGCGGCCCATCGGCCACAGCGGGCGGCAGCAACGCCCACCATAAAGACCAACAGGCGCGGGTGATATGAGCACTGATAACTTCTGGCAGAGCTTCAGAACGGACGAATGGTCAGACGCCATCGTGGCGGCCATGAAGGCTGGTGGCGTCGATCATTTGTTTTTCGTGTCCGGGACAGAGATCAATTTCTTTCAAGAAGCGATCGCGAAGGCCGAACAACGGGGAACACCGGCGCCGAAACTCATCACGATGGTGCATGAATCAGTCGCGCTCAATGCGGCGCTGGGTTCAACCATGGTAAGTGGACGCCCCGCGGCCTCGATCGTGCATGTTGATGTCGGCACTTTTCATTATGGCGCTGCGCTGCATACGGCGTGGCGTGGTGGCTATCCCGTGTTGATCATGGGCGGTTCAGGTCCGCGCGCCTTTCCCGGCTCAATGCCCGGCGCTCGCGATTCTCTCGTGCAATGGCAGCAAGAGCCGCGCGATCAGAATGGTATCGTGCGCGACTTCACCAAGGCCGATCATCGTCTGGAACATCAGGACAATCCTGGCCTCATTGTCAGCCGCATGCTTCAGATCGCCATGAGTGAGGCGCGCGGCCCGGTCTATCTTTCTATTCCGCGTGAGACAGCCATGTTGCGCACAGGCGGCGAGTCAAGCTTTCCGACAGTGGAACAGCTCGGTATTGCACGCCCCGTCGCGCCAGCTCCTGAAGATGCGCGGGATATAGCCCGCTGGCTCGTGAAGGCGCACAATCCCTTGGTTTTCACTGAACGGTCCGGACGCGATCCGACTGCTGTCTACGAACTGGTGCGGCTCTCTGAGCTGCTTGCACTTCCGATCGCGGAAAGTGCTGGCGCAGATCGCATGAACTTTCCGCATAACCATGCACATTTTGGCACAGGTCCACGCTCACGGGAATCTGACGCCTTGCTGATGCTCGACGTGACAGCGCCCTTTATACCTGGCAACGAATCGCCACCAGCCAGCGCGAAGATTGCATGGATCGGCTCGGATCCGGTTCAGTCGCGATACAAGACAATGGAATATCGCGCCGACATCTGGTCCCCTGCAAATACCGTACTAACATTGCGAGCGGTTTATGCGGAAGCCGAGAAAATTCTCGACAAGAGCGATCTCGAACGTATCGCGGCGCGGCGCGAAAAGATGGCAATGCGCCGCCGCCAGATCGATGCGGAGCTAAAGGAACAGGCGGCTCTGGCTGCCAAACTGGACCGCCCGAACGGGCGCTATGTAGCGCATGAACTTGGCCGTCTGATTCAGCCTGATGCCATATTGCTCAACGACGCTATCAGCAACAGTGAATTCGTACGCGCCTATGCGCGGCGACAAACGGCCGGCAGTTATCTCCGTAGTGGTGGCAGCGCCGGTGGCTGGGGTTCGGGCGCTGCTTTTGGCGCAAAGCTCGCGGCGCCCGATCGGGATATTGTTCTGGCGAGTGGCGATGGTTACTTCATGTTCGGCACCCCGATGGCAGCGCTATGGGCTGCAAACTATCACAAGGCGCCTTATCTCTCTGTCGTCTTCGTCAATGGAAGTTATAGCACTGGCACAACTGGTTTGAAGCGCCTTTATCCACAGGGCGTTGCTGTCGGTTCAGAGAATTACAATGGCGGTGTCTTCGATCCGCCGCCGGATTTCGCCAAGCTGGCGGAGGCCAATGGCGGTTACGGACGATATGTCACCGAAACTGCTGACGTGGGGCCGGCACTGGAAGAAGGCCTGCGGCAAGTGCGCAAGGGTTCGCCTGCTGTCGTGGCGGTGCGCGTGCCGGGCCCCATCGGCTAACCCGTTTCCTATTTCCCGCACTGGTGCGGCGGGTTGTCCATTGCCAAGCGGCAAGACCGTTGTTTTAGATATCGCGCGAAAGAAATCAGACGCACCGCACGTCGTGCCGAGCCCGGGGAAACCGCATGACCGCCAAACTGCCGCCGCTGGATTGTCAGGTCGCTATCTCCGGCGCCGGACCGGTTGGCCTTTGTGTTGCGATGCTGCTTGGCCAGGCAGGAATTGCAGTCGAAGTCTTCGAAAGCGAGCCTGAGATATCACTCGATCTGCGCGCCTCGACGTTTCATTCACCAACAATGGATCTGCTGGAGCCATTCGGTGTCACGGCGGAATTACTTGAGCGCGGACTGATCTGCCCGAATTGGCAAATTCGCCTTCACCCGGGCGGCGACCGCGCTGTCTTCGATCTTTCAGTGCTCGCAAAAGATACAAAGCATCCCTATCGCCTGCAGTGCGAGCAATGGAAGCTGTCACAGGCGCTGCTGAAGCGCGTCGAAGCCCTCCCAAGTGTCAGGATTACCTTCAACGCCGAAGTGATTGACGTGAGACAATCGAGCGATCACGCCCAGATGACCCTGCGCAGCGGCGGAACCGAACGCATCGTGCGTTCGCAAATCGCCGTTGGGGCAGATGGCGCACGCAGTCTCGTACGCAAGGCAATGGATATGCCCTTCGATGGCGAAACTTATCCAGAAACAACGGTACTCGTGACGACGCAATTCCCCTTCGAGGATCACCTCGAAGGGCTATCCAACGTAACCTATTGCTGGAAAGACGGGGGCAATTTCAGTCTGCTGAAAGTGCCGGGCCGCTGGCGCGTCTCTATCTACCCGCGCGAAGACCTGTCAATCGAAGAGCAGCTCACAGAGGACTCACTGGAAGAAAATCTCCAGATCATCGTGCCGCGCAGCGAACGTTATGAGGTTCTCGACAAACGCCCATACCGTGTCCATCAACGCATCGTGCCACGTTATAATAACGGGCGGCTGGTTCTGGCCGGCGATGCTGCGCATCTCAACAGCCCGTCCGGCGGCATGGGGCTCAACGGCGGGATTCACGATGCCTTTGAACTTGCCGCGGCCTTGAAAGATATCCTGCTTTCCAATGTTTCGTTGATGCGGTTCGATCTCTATGACCGGCGCCGCCGTCCCATCGCGCGCGACCAGATCATTGCACAAGCTGACCGCAATCGCGCCCGTATGCGTGAAAAAGATCCAGAACGGCGCAACGAAATGCTGCAGGAACTGAAGGCGATCACATCTGATCGCGGCAGGCTCTACGCCTATCTCTTGAAATCCTCAATGATCGAAGGCTTTCGCCAGTCGCAGTCAATCTCTTAACAGGTCAGGCGCTCCCGTATCAGAATTCGGGTTGTCAAAGCGGAGAGTATACATGTCGGTTGAATATGCAGCCAAAGGCCTCATTGGCGTTTTGACCCCACAGGCCAATACGACCGTCGAACCGGAATATGCGATTGCCACGCCGCCAGGTTATGCCTGGATCAACGCGCGCATGACGAGCAGCTTCGGCACAATTGAAGAACGGCTTGTCGATTACTTTGGCAATGTACATTCCTTCTTGCCGCAATTTGCGAATGCGCCGATTCAATCCATCGCCTTCGCCTGCACCGGCACATCCTATCTCGCGGGTATCGAAGCCGAAGATCGAGTTCTCAAGGAAATCACGACAAAAACCGGCCTGCCGGCCATGAGCGCCGCAACGTCCGTCTGCAAGGCTCTGAATGTCTTGGGCGCGAAGAAGATTGGTCTCGTTTCGCCCTATGCCGGCAGCCTCGACAAGGCTTGTACTCCCTATTGGGAAGCGCGCGGCTTCAAGGTTACGTCCAAACGCAACGCAGAATGGAGCGGTGAACACTTTCATCCGATCTACTCGCTGAATTCGGATTCGGCGCAGGCCTGCCTCGACAAGATGCATGGTGACGATGTCGACGCCATCGTCATGCTCGGCACCGGGATGCCGACGCTGTCCCCCATCGTCCGCACGCCCTATGTCGGCCGTGCCCCGGTCTTCTCCTGTATGCTGGCCATCATCTGGGCGAGTGTCGCCGCTGCCGGTGGCTACGAGCCGGACCGGCAAAATCTCATCGACTGGATCGAAGCCAGGCACTGGAAGGACCGCATGCTCGCCTGGGAGCGCGCTTCGGGACGCGGCGGCTGACCGTCAGCGCCGTGGAACAACCCACGGGTTTTCTCGCTGATAGCCTGTGGCGAATGTCTCGATGCGGTCTGCATAAGAGCGCGTCATGTCGATATCGTCCCAGCCATTGAGCAGGCGCGCTTTCCACTGTGCGGGGATCACGAAATCGACGACGAGATTGCCCGCATATATTTTCTGATCGGCGAGATCGACCCGGATGGGCTGGCCCGCCAGCACTGATCCGCTTTGCAACAACAGTTCTGCGTCTTCATCGCTCACCGCTGCGGGGACCAGGCCATTGCGGATGGCGTTGGAAGCAAAAATATCGCCGAAGGACGGCGCGATCACGCAACGCACACCATAGTCGACAAGCGCATATACCGCTGGCTCGCGCGAAGAGCCGCAACCGAAGTTACGCCGCGCGATAAAAATTTCCGCTGCCTGATAACGAGGATCGTTCATTGCGAAACCGGGCTTTTGAACGCCATTGGTATCGAAGCGGAAATCGTGCAGGAGATAAGGTCCATATCCGCCTTCGCTGCGTGGGCGCTTCATGAAGCGCGCAGGAATGACCTGGTCCGTATCGATATTGGCCATTGGCAACGGGCAGGCCCGCGCTTCAAGCGTGATAAAAGGTATCATGGCGCGCGACCTTCCAGCAGTGGACGGACATCCGTCAATCGCCCGGTCAGTGCCGCGGCGGCGGCCATGGCGGGCGAGACAAGGTGGGTTCTGGCGCCGGGGCCCTGACGGCCCTTGAAATTGCGATTTGCTGTTGACGCGCATCTTTCGCCCGGCGCGACGATATCGCCGTTCATGCCTACGCACATGGAGCAGCCGGAATCACTCCATTCGAGCCCTGACTGCGTGAAAATGCGGTTTAGTCCTTCCTGCTCCGCCTGGACCTTCACTAGCATGGAGCCGGGCGAAACAAGGCCAGGGATCGCCGCATGCCGTCCGGCAAGAACGGCTGCTGCCGCGCGCAGATCCTCGATACGGCTGTTGGTGCAGGAGCCTATGAAAATACGATCTATGGGAATTTCGTTCATCGCCATGCCTGGCTTCAAGTCCATATAGTCAAGCGCAGCGCGGATCGCCTGAGCACGATTCTCATCGGGTACTCGATCTGGATCGGGCAGGCGGGCGTTGATCGGCAATGCCTGTTCCGGACTGATACCCCATGTAGCCGAGGGTTCGATCTCTCTAGCGTTAACTACGACTTCGCGGTCGAATACTGCGGCCGGGTCCGTCTTCAATGCTAGCCACTGTTCCGCTGCTCGATCAAACTGCGCGCCTTCCGGCGCGTAAGAGCGGCCCCGCAGATAGCCGATCGTCTTTTCGTCAGGCGCGATAATGGCAAGCCGCGATCCCGCCTCAATGGAAAGATTACAGAGCGTGAGCCGCCCCTCGACAGTGAGATTGCGGATCGCTTCGCCCGCATACTCGATAGCATGTCCTGTCGCGCCCCCAGTGCCGATTCTGGCGATGAGTGTGAGCGCCAAATCCTTCGCATTGATCGCAGGACCGAGGCGGCCATCAATGCGAATGCGCATCAGCTTCGGCCGCTTCTGCCATATGGTTTGTGTCATCAGCACGTGCGCGACTTCCGAAGCGCCGATGCCAAACGCATAGGCGCCTAGTGCGCCGTGTGTGGACGTGTGGGAATCGCCGCAGACAATCATGAGACCAGGGAGCGTAAGCCCCTGTTCCGGCATCGTGACATGGACGATACCCTGACGCGGGTCGTCCAGACCGAACAGGTTGACGCCATGCTGACTGGTATTGGTGGACAAGAGTTCGATCATGTGGCGTATTTCCGCATTCGCCGCACCGTGCTCACGTCCGCGCGTCGGCACATAATGATCAGCTATGCCAAAGGTCAGATCGGGGCGAGCGACTGTAGCCTTGCGCGCCGCGACCTGGCCGAATCCGTGGTTCGAACCTTCGTGAACATAGTGCCGGTCAAGCCAAAGCAGCGTGTCGCCATCTTCCCGTTCGAGGATAGCGTGGCTGTTCCAGATTTTGTCGATGACCGTCAGCGGTTTGGCCAACAACGTCCGCTCCTTTAGCCAGTTCTGTATCAAGCAAACAACGCAGCAAAGCGACTTGACCCTGCAGGGTTGTCTTATAAGTTGAACAAAAGGGCTACAGCCTGCCGTGTTTCAAAACAAGTCCACGACTACGGCCCTGCGATCTGAAACCGGACAGCAGCCGGGACACGCGCCTGGAGCTGCTTGCAGCCGGAGACAAAATGACAGTGACAGTGACCAGCTCCAAGCCGGATCAAAACAGCGGCATGACGCTCGCAGCCCGCCTGCGCAAACAGCGGATCATCGTCGCACCGGGTGTCTATGATGCCTTGACGGCCTCAATCGCTGCGAACGCCGGATTTGAGGCGCTCTATCTATCAGGCGCAGGAATTGCCTACACACGCCTCGGCCGCCCTGACATTGGCCTGGTGTCCATGACTGAAGTCGCCGACGTCCTGGCCCATGTCTGCGAGCGTGTAGAAACGCCTGTTATCGTCGATGCCGACACCGGCTATGGCAACGCACTCAATGTCCAGCGCACAGTGAGAGTGTTTGAGCGCGCTGGCGCTTCTGCGATCCAGCTTGAGGATCAGACCTTTCCCAAGCGCTGCGGCCATCTCAGTGGCAAATCAATCATCCCGGCCAGCGAAATGGCAGGAAAAATTCGCGCCGCAGTCGATGCACGCGCCAGCCCGGACACTCTCATCATCGCACGCACCGACGCGATTGCCGTTGATGGGTTCCAGGCTGCGATGGACCGCGCGCATCTCTTTCGCGAGGCGGGCGCAGATATCCTGTTCATTGAGGCGCCGCGTACACAGGATCAGCTCGCCCGGGTCGCGTCTGCGTTTGCCGGGCAGGCACCCCTGCTCGCCAACATGGTCGAGGGTGGCGATACGCCGGTGACGCCTGCGCATGAACTGGAGCGGCTGGGTTTCCGTATCGTGATTTTTCCCGGAGGCATTGTCCGCGCCCTTGCGCGCGGCGCGGCGGACTTTTACGCCGCCCTGCTCCGCGACGGCACGACCGACGCCATGCGCAACAGTATGTATGATTTTGCGGGCCTCAATGACCTGCTGGGCACCAGCGGCATTCTCGCGCGCGGCAAGAGTTATGAGGACGACAAAGGATGATTGCATCATTCGAAGCGGCGAAGACAGCGTTAGTGATCATCGATCTCCAGAACGACTTTCTGCATCCTGACGGAGCCTATGCGCGCGGCGGCTTAAAAAACGCTGATATCGCAGCGCTCCCGGGGCGCATAAAACCTCTCGTGGATGCGCTCCGCAGCAGAGGCGGCTGCGTAATTTCCACGCATTTTACACTTGTGCCCGGCCGTGGCGGGGAACCGATCATCTCCCAGCATCTGCTTCAGATCAGGCCGTTTCTATGCAGGGGCGACTTCATGCCCGGCAGCTGGGGCCATGCGCAGGTCGACGAACTGGGGCCTGCCGACATGTCTGTCGAGAAGGTCGCCTATTCCGCCTTCTACATGACACGGCTTGAATGGTTGCTGCGCAAGACAGGTATCGAGCACATTATCATCAGCGGCATTGTGACCAATGGTGGTGTTGCATCCACAGTGCGCGATGCTCACGTGCGCGACATCGGCGTGACTGTTCTGGAGGATGGCTGCGCCGCCTTTTCGCGCGAGACGCACAACATCGCCATTGAGGCGCTTCGTCCGATTGCAAATATCAGCACCATCAATCAGGCGCTCGACTGTGATTGAAAAACCACGGCCTGGCCTATGTGTTTTTTCAACCCCTAAAAAGCTGGGAGGGTTGATGCAAAGTCGCAGTCAGATAACCCAAAAAAGTCTCGGATTCCGCCTGATTACGTCACCCGCTTTGTCATGACAATGGGCGCACCTTGCATCAAATCAACAAGTTTATTTGGAATCAAATTGACCTGCCCCTGCATTTTTCCTCCGCGAGGATTTAGAGTCCGGCCCCTCAGAGGACGGACAGATGAAGCGAGCAAGGTTTACAGAAGAGCAGATCATTGGTGTTTTGCGGGAGCAGGAGGCGGGGGCGAAGACCTCTGATCTTGCGC
>CANJJI010000105.1 GCA_947474545.1 Beijerinckiaceae bacterium
CGCCGGATATCCTTCAGCACTTGTTCTGCCGGTGCTTTTTCCGGCCCGGATTTCTGTTTCATCTTCGCTCCTTGCGGCTATGATGAACCAGAAATCCTCCCTTCGTGAAGACCCGAAGTTTGTCTCATGGATGCTGACGGGGAACAGTTCCGGATGCGCCATTGCGCTTTAATGACTCGCAATCTGTCTTGTAAACGTAGCCGTTGGGGATCTTGTATTTGGTATCGAGCGCAAAGAGCAGCGGCATCCGAGACGGCCGCCGCGGATTGATGCTTTCCTCCTTACAGCTGTGCCACCAGACGCGGCGAAGCCCCGCGTTGTTCGATTTCTGATCCGGTTGGAGCCGAACGGCCGGCGTGTGGTGTAAGAACCGGCCAAAGGCCTTGTCGCAAAAGGCCTGATAATCCCGAGTGTAAAGAATGAATTCGTGCCAGAGATCGTCTGCCACCTGAGAGGGCATAGCGACGTATTTTCTGCCGCTTTTCAGATAGGCGAGAAAAAACTGCCGCAGTCCGTGACTGATGAGGGACGTCTCCTTGCGAGTAAATTGCGGATATTTTTCAGTTAGTTTGTCGAGTAACCCGGGGGGCCAGATATAATTCCGGACGTAGGTCTCGCGCTGCCTTTCCTGCAGTTTCAAATGGAATTTAACCGCAATGAAGGCGGCTAGAATTGCGATGATGGCCAAAAGCATAATCGCGTTGGTGCTCATCGGGGGCTCCTGTTGGCCGCTCATGATCCAGATGGACGAATAGTCGCAGATTAGGGGTGTTAACCTGATGACGCAATTGAGTTTACAGCGAATTACCGCAGGGTGACGCGGGGTTCCAATTCATGGCATAAAGCGCTAGGGGTGGGATGGATTATTCAGTTTTGCCAAGGGGTGGGTCTTGCTCGGACACCCGCAAACTAAGAGGCAGTACATATGGCGGTTCCCCACGCACAAAAGCTGTTTGCCGCGACCGGGTTGCTGTTTGGTCTTTGCACAGCATCACAATTGTCCGCAGCTCCGGCTCTTGTTGTCGATGCATCGTCCGGCGAAGTGCTTCATCAGGAAGATGCGACGCGGCCCTGGTATCCTGCGTCCGTCACTAAACTTATGACCGTTTATGTTGCGCTCAACGCGGTGCGCACGGGGCGGCTGACATTACAAACGCCGTTGCGTGTTTCCAATCGTGCCGCGCGGGCAGTTCCCTCCAAAATGGGATTCAAGCCGGGCACGGAGGTGACGCTTGAGAATGCGCTGAAGATCATCATGGTCAAGTCGGCGAACGATACGGCCATTACTATCGCGGAAGGCGTTGCCGGTTCAGTTGAGGCTTTTGCTGTTGAGATGAATGATGTGGCGCGTGGACTTGGCATGCGCGAATCACATTTTGTGAATCCGAATGGCCTACACGATCCCTCGCACGTAAGCTCGGCGCGTGACATGGCCATCCTGGCGCGGCGATTGCTCGCTGACTTTCCGCAACATAGTTCTCTTTACGGTATCGGCGCCCTGCAACTTGGCCGCCGGATCATTCCAACCCACAATGGGCTCATTGGCCGTTACCCCGGCGCTGATGGCATGAAGACCGGATTTGTTTGCGCCTCCGGTTTTAACGTTGTGGCGACGGCGACGCGCGGCGGCAGGAAATTGATTGCCGTGATCATGGGTGCGCCAAACGCCCGTTTGCGCACGTTGCAGGCGATGGCCTTGTTTGATGCGAGCTTCTCGATTCGCGGCAACGGCACTCCGGAAACGCTGGCATCGGTTGGCGGAGGCGCACCGGACATGCGCCCCGAGATATGTGGTCCGGGCCGCAAGCATGAGGAAGAAGTCCCGATTCCGATCGCTGCAGCTTCCGCAAATTCTTACATTTCCCACGAGGATTCCGGCTCCGCTGCGGCGTTCTTTGCTGCTGATCAACGCCGCGGACAAGGTTCGGGACCTTCCCAGGGCCGGGCAATGGCAAATTTTGCAGGTGTTGGACTGGGGCAGCGCGAAATGTTGCAGCCCATCCCGATTTATATTGGCCGCGCACCTGGCTGGAACGGACGAATTGCCGGGCCGACTGTTCCTGATGAAGAACCCGCTCCCGAGGCGGCAGAGAAGCCTGCGAAGAAGGGCCGCCTTGCCGCGCGTAAACCTCCTTCCACCATACACGTCCCTGTGGCAGCTAAGCCCGCTGCAGGCGCGAGAGCAGCACAAGGCAAGAAACCAGCGGCGGGCAAGCAGGTTGCGCAGGCGCAAACGACAGCTAAACCTCCAGCCAAGCCGAAGGGTAAGTCTGCGGCCACACCGGCACAACGGCGCGGGCAGTGACGGCGGTTTCTGATCCTCTCAAACGCAAACCGCCGCCGCCGTTTCCTTTTTCCGTCCTGACCGGCTTTCTGGGAGCGGGAAAAACTACGCTGCTCAATCGGCTTTTGCGCGATCCTTTGCTTGCGGACACTCTGGTACTGATCAACGAATTCGGCGAAACCGGGCTCGATCATTTGCTGGTCGAAAAGGTTGACGGCGACATGATCCTGATGTCGTCGGGGTGCGTGTGTTGCACGATCCGCGGCGATTTGATCGATACGCTCGAAGACGTCCTGCGCCGGTACGACAACGGCCGCATGAAGCCCTTCGGGCGCGTGCTCGTTGAGACTACGGGTCTGGCTGATCCTGCGCCAGTGCTGCACACGATCATGAACCATCCATATCTCATGCTTCGCTTCCAGCTCGATTCCGTCATTACACTGGTAGATGCGGTCAACGGTATGAGGACGCTGGATGCCTATATGGAAGCCGTCAAGCAGGCGGCGGTGGCGGACCGGATCGTCATTTCGAAATCCGATCTTTGCGAAAGCGGAGAGATGAAGGCGCAGCTGGCTGCACTGAGGGGGCGGCTGACCAGGCTCAATCCTGGCGCTGTTCTGCTGGATGCTGCCCAGGGCGAAGCGGCGGATGCCGCGCACTTGCTGGATGCAGGACTCTATAATCCCGCGACCAAGGCGCCGCAGGTGCGCAAATGGCTCAATGCGGAGGCTTTTGCTGGTGTTTTGGCTAGCGCACGGCCGCACGAGCACGAGGCCAACAAGCATGACGAGGACATCCGTGCATTCGTGCTCAAGGCCGCGTCACCTGTCGCACCGGCAAGTCTGCAATTGTTTCTGGATATGCTCCGCGAGTTGCATGGCAGCTCGCTTCTGCGCCTGAAGGGAATTGTGGCGCTGGCCGACGATCCTGCACGGCCTCTGGTGGTCCACGGTGTCCAGCATGTCTTTCATCCGCCCCAGCGGCTCGAAACCTGGCCGGACAGAGATCATGGAACGCGGATCGTGCTGATTGTGAGGGATATCGACCCCGGGCATATCCGGGGTCTCTGGGGTGCTTTCACAGGCGCTGTGGCTATCGATACTCCGGACGCTCAGGCGCTTGCCGTCAATCCGCTCAAGCCTTCGTCCGGCGGGCTGTTTACCCATTCGTAAATTCCTTTTCACCCTTTGGCGCGAGTCTTGAACAGGAACGGACAGGTAGCCATGGCGGCTGCTGTCCCGTCCCGGATAGGGACATTCGTGACCCAGGTGGAGATTTCAGCCACCAGGATCGCGCCTCAGGTGGGCGATGAGTGTCAAAACGTTCCCTTTCGGAACGCTGTTAAGCCAAGCCTTTGCTGGCAATTGGGCCAGCACTGGGTTGCTGCCGGCGGCGCCGGGACAAAAGACAGCGCCTTTCATCGCGGTTCGCCCGAACATGGGGGCCGCCGATGGGGATGTTTCCCGGACCGAGCTTCTGGACTGGGAAGCGGCGCTCGGCCATTGGGACGCCTGGGATGATTTGAGCCGGCGTAGCGCTGAGCCGAATGTCTTCATGAACCCGGGCTTTGCGCTGTCGGAAGTCCAACATATCCCTGTTTCGCGCAGACCTTCGTTCCTGTTTACATGGCGCGCCGGGAAGCGGAGCGGCATGACCGGCCTGTCAGGACTCTTCAGTCTGCAGATTCCCATGCCTGGAGCAGGGCGTATCGCGCGCATCTGGTGCACCCCCATGATGGCGCTGGGTACGCCGCTCATTGATCGCCAGGACGGGATCGAAGCGCTTGATCTGCTGCACAAATACATTGCCGAGAATCACGGTCATATCGATGCGTTGATCTTGCCGCAATTGTCCCTTCAGGGGCCGGTTGCCACTTCACTCATGCGTCATGCGAAAGCCAATCACCTGGAATCGGTGGTGCTTGACCGCCGTTATAGGGCGGTTGTCACCAACCGCGACGATCCCGAGGCGTTTCTGCGGACGTTCATCTCGCCGAAAAAGCGAAAGGAATTGCGTAGACAGCGGCGCAGACTTGAGGATATTGGCAGCCTCACCTATTCGTCTGCCACCAGCCCGGAAGAAGTCCGTGCCGCTATGGAGCAATTCCTGTCTCTGGAAGCTTCGGGCTGGAAGGGCGGCCAGCAGAGCGCTCTTCTATCGGACCCTTCCACCGCGACTTTCGTGCGTTCCATGTCGCGTTTCTTCGCCCGCCAGGGTGCGTGCCGCATTGACGCGCTGGAACTCGATCATCGCCCGATAGCGATGGGCATCGTGCTTGCCGCGAACGACACCGCCTTTTACTGGAAAACAGCTTATGACGAAAAATACGGGCGTTATTCCCCGGGCGTCCTTTTCTCGATCGATATGACAGTCAACATGATGACCTCGGGCACGCACGAGCTTATCAATTCCTGCGCCATTCCCGATCATCCCATGATTGATCACATCTGGCGAGAGCGCCTGGAAATGGGCGATTTATGCGTGGCGAGCCTGAATGCTTCGCCGCGCGGCTTCGCCATCGCTGTCACGAAGGAACAGGCGCGCCGGCGTTTTCGCACTGTCGCGAAGAGCGTCTATTATTCACTCATGCGCAAACATCCCCGGTAATTGGCTATTTTTGGCCATTTTCCAAAACATAGAAACGTCCTGCCGCCCTGTTAATATGCTGTCTTGATTTGCAGCATCGGGCAACGGGCATGGATGAGGCTACGAACGCGCCGTTCATTTCGACAGGCTGTTGCATTGCCGGAGGAGGACCGGCCGGGCTGGTGCTCGGCTATTTGTTAGCGCGCTCAGGCATTCCTGTGACAGTGCTTGAAAAGCATGCGGATTTTCTCCGCGATTTTCGCGGCGATACTATTCACCCTTCGACATTGCGGGCTTTGAGCGAATTGGCCTTACTGGATGATTTCCTGAAACTTCCGCATCAGCAGGCGGGCCATGTCCAGGCTGAAGTCGCAGGCGGCATATTCAACGTTGCCAGCTTTGGACATCTTGATCCGCGCTGGAATTTCGTAGCGTTCATGCCGCAATGGGATTTTCTGAACTTTTTGGCAGAACGCGCAAGCGTCTTTCCGCATTTCCGGCTTTTGATGCAGACGGCAGTGGTCTCTCTGATCGAGGAAAATGGCTGGGTTGCAGGCGTTCACGCAATCGGACCCAAGGGCAATATTGATATTCGCGCACAACTCGTCATCGGCTGCGATGGCCGCCATTCGACCGTGCGTGATGCCTGTGGTCTGTCCCCTAAGCAACTTGGTGCGCCGATGGATGTGCTTTGGTTCAGTCTGTCACGGCAGGAAAGCGATGGCGTGGATCCCGTTGGCAAGTTCGAGGCCGGGCGTGTGTTCATTCGCATCAATCGCGGCGTACAATGGCAATGTGGATATGTCATCGCCAAGGGTTCGCTGGAGTCCATTCATGCTGCAGGGCTGGATGCATTTCGCGCCAGCGTTGCTGAAGCATCGCCTGTTCTGGCTGATCGTGTTGATGAGATCATCGACTGGGATTACGTCAAATTGTTATCAGTAGCAGTCGACCGGCTGGAGCGTTGGCATAAACCGGGTGTGCTGCTGATCGGTGATGCTGCCCATACAATGTCGCCTGTAGGCGGTGTGGGGATCAATCTTGCCATTCAGGATGCGATCGCTGCGTCGAATATTCTGAGCGATCCCTTGCGCCGCGGGCTTGTGGATGAAAGCGATCTCGCACGTGTGCAGAAGCGGCGGGAATGGCCAACGCGGGTCACTCAAAAGATGCAAATCATTGCGCAAAATAATGTGATCAGGCCGGTCCTTTCAGGCCAGTCCATGCAGCCGCCAATTTTTTTACGAATTCTCAACGCCATTCCATGGCTGCAGCGCATTCCAGCGTGGATGATCGGAACGGGCGTGCGGCCCGAACATGTGTGGACGCAAGAATTGCCGCCGGTCTGAATTTCAATTCCGCAGACGAAGTTCGCGGCGGATGATCTTGCCGGTGGTTGTCAGTGGCATGTCGTCGATGAAAGCGATTTCGCGGGGGTATTCGTGCGCGGATAATCGTGTGCGGACGAAGGCCGAAATGTCTGCAGCCAGCGCGTCACTTGCGACATATCCGGGGCGCAATTGTATAAAGGCCTTGACGATCTCGGTGCGCAGGGCGTCCGGCTTGCCGACTGCTGCGGCATTTGCGACGGCGGGATGGCAGATCAGGCAATCTTCAATTTCCACCGGGCCGATGCGATAGCCGGCCGAAGTGATGACATCATCATCCCTGCCGATAAAACTGAAAAAGCCCTCTTCATCCATCACGCCTTGATCGCCTGTCGTCATCCAGTCGCCAATGAATTTCTCGCGCGTGGCGTCCGGGCGATTCCAGTAACCAAGGAACATGATCGGATCAGGCCGGAGCATGGCGATCTGCCCGGTTTCGCCTGGCTTGCAGGGACGGCCGTCGTTATCGATGATGGCGACGCGATGGCCGGGCACGGGCTTGCCGATGGCGCCTGCGCGGTTGAGGCCGGCGGCGGCGCATGAACCCAGCACCTGATTGCATTCTGTCTGGCCATAGAATTCGTTAATGATCAGACCAAAAGCGCTGCGTCCCCATTCGAAAACTTCCGCGCCAAGGGCCTCGCCGCCCGAAGCAATAGACCGCAACTGCAGTTTGAACTTTTCGCGAGGGTTTTCGACCGAGCGCAACATGCGCAGGGCGGTTGGCGGTATGAATGCATTGCGAACCTCGGCCCGGGACATCAGGTCAAAGGCGGCTTGCGCATCGAAACGTTCGAACTTGCGCGCCACGACTGGCAGGCCGAAATAAAGGCCTGGCAGGAGAATGTTCAACAAACCGCCAGCCCAGGCCCAATCTGCCGGGGTCCACATTCGGTCGCCAGCTTGGGGTAAAAAATCATGCGTGAATTGCGTGCCCGGTAGATGTCCAAGCAGGACGCGGTGACCGTGCAGGGCGCCTTTGGGCGATCCTGTGGTGCCAGAGGTGTAAACCATCATGGCGGGATCATCGGGGCCGGTGGTCGCCGTTGCCGCCTGATCGGATGCGGCGGCTAGCTCTCGTTCGAGATCGAGTATGTCACTATCAGCGCCATCTGCAGACAGGACCGCGTGCAGCGTTGGTGGCAAGGCTTCAATCCGGCGCAGCTTCGCCACACCTTCGGCATTTGTGAGCAGCACCTTGATACCCGCGTCTTTTAGCCGGTACTCGACAGCGTCGCCGCCAAACAGAATTGCCAGCGGCACGGCAATAGCGCCCAATTTATAGATGCCCATATGGGCTGCTGCGACGTCGCTGCCCTGTGGCAACATAATGCCGATCCGGTCCCCGGTCTGAATTCCGTGGGCTTTTAGCGTATTGGCGAAGCGATTGGCCCTGCGTTGCAATTGCTGAAACGTGACAGTCGACATGACGTCGCCTCGCACGTCTATGATCGCCGGATGATCAGGCTTTTGGTTCGCCCAGCGATCGCAGCAGACATCAGCGATGTTGAATTGTTGAGGTATTTGCCAGCGAAAATCCCTGTAGAGCCGGTCATATTCGCGAATGTCTGGCAGCATGATAATTGATCGCCCTTATTTTCGCAGGGATGATAAGGCAAAGCGCTTGCGCACCGCAAATGGCTGACCCGTTAGTCCGGCGGACTGTTGGGACTATGACCTCGTGACCCGGTGGATCTGACGCGCGCTAACCATATTTCCTAACAAATCGTTTAGATGCGCTGCTCAAACCCGGCTTTGTGTTATAAGTGCCCCGAATGGGCGATTTCGACCTGAAATACGGGCGGCCCGGCGTAGGAGTGGACGATATGAAGCCGACAGTCATTCTGGTGGGGGCCGATAAGGGCGGCGTGGGAAAAACCACGGTTTCGCGGGCCCTTCTGGACTATCTGGCGGCCAACAACATCCTGGCGCGGGCTTTCGACACCGAGTTTCCGTGCGGTACGCTGATGCGTTTTCATCCCACTCAGACCGAAGTGGTGGATATCACCTCAACGCCGGATCAGATGAAAATTCTCGACACTCTGGAGACGGCTGGACCAAAGGTTTCGGTTATTGATGTGCGCGCCGGACAACTGGGCGCAACCCTGCAGGCGCTGAAAGACGTGGGTTTTCTCGATGCGGTGAAGGAGGGGCGTTATAATTTTATTGTCATGCATATCCTTGGCTCTTCCATTGCCTCGTTGGATGAGATTGCTGAAACCGCGCCTTTCATCAGCGACGCGACCTATTTCCTGGTGAAGAATTTCATCAATGACACGACTTTCTTCGAATGGGACCCGGGCACTTACGCATCCTATTTCAAGCAGGTTCGCCATGCGGGCGACGTGGTGGTGCCCAAGCTCAATGAAATGGCCTATGAGCAGGTAGAGCTGAACGGCGTTCCCTTCTCGGTGTTTGTCTCCAACAAGAAGGCCGATGGGTCGCCTGCCAACAGCTCTTTCGTGTGGGTCGCCTGCCAACAGCTCTTTCGTGTTGCGAGGCTATGTGCGCACCTGGATGAAAGCGATTGCGACGGAGCTGGATCGTGTCGGTCTGCCAGCAATCATCGAGGGCAAGCCTGGCGCTTTGCCGGACGCCTGAGTCTTGTAGCCTGAGGGCGCGGGTTTGATGACATGAGGGCCCGCACCTACATCTTTATCGTCTGTTCGCCGCACCCAAGAACGGGTGTGTCGACAGCCGCGCGGTTGCTCGCCGATTTCTATCTTCATACCGGGCGGGCATTCGCTGGCTTTGATACCGATCCGCATGAATCGCCCTTCGCAAACTATTTTCCCGCAAATGTCACAGTCGCGGATCTGGCGAATATCCAGGGGCAGATTGCCTTGTTCGATAATCTCCTGCTGGCCGATCAAATGCCGAGGATAGTCGATGTATGGAGCCGCTCCTGGCGCACGTTTTTTGACATCGCCAGCAGTACAGATTTTTTTGGCGAAGCGCAGCGGCGCGGCGTGACGCCGTTCATATTGTTTGCCGCCGATGGTTCCGAAAGTTCGCTGGAAACGGCTGAACACTTGCGGGAGCAATGGCCTGATATCGGTATGGCCGTAATTGGCAACGAGGGGGCTGCGCCGATTGGCGCTGGCGCGATCGATCATCTGGAACGCTACCCCGCCTCTCATGTTTTTGAGATCAAGGCGTTAGACCCTGTGGTGCGCAAGGTCATCGAAGCGCCGGATTTTTCATTCTCGCAATTTCTGGCTGAACCGCAAGACCAGATGTCAATCGTGGTACGCGCCAGTCTGCGGGCCTGGCTATTGCCAATCTTCCAGCAATTGCAGAGCTTTGAATTGCGTTTGACGTTGCAGGACAGCCAGTATTTCGGCTGACGCAGGCAAAAGAAAAGGCCGCGCGAGGCGGTCTTTTTCGATTACTTCAATTCAATGTCAGACACCGAGTGCGGCTCTTAGCTCTCGCATCTGATCGAGACGTTCCTGCGCCTTGGCGCGCGCGTCTTCGGTTGAAGCGTCGGCGAGATCTTCTTCCGCATTCTTGATCTCTTTGGCGACATCTTCTGCCTTCAGCTGATCGAGCGGGATAGCCTGTTCCGCAAGGATCGTGAGGCCCTTGGAACTTACGTCGGCGAAGCCGCCGCGCACGAAGAGACGCAGCGATTTGGAGCCGCTCTCGTTGACGTCCACTATGCCCGGACGCATGGTTGTCATAACCGGGGCGTGATCTTTCATCACAGTGAAATCACCGTCACTGCCAGGAACGCCCACGGCTTCAACATTGCCCGTAAAGAGCAGTTTTTCCGGCGAGACGAGTTCGAAGTGAAATGCAGCCATTTGAATTCTCCAACGGCGAAATGCGATTGGCGAACAGGGTCACTACCCGCCAATTCTCATCCGCTCCTTAGGCTGCTTCAGCCGCCAGACGCTGCGCCTTTTCGATGGCTTCCTCGATAGTGCCGACCATGTAGAAGGCGGCCTCCGGCAGATGGTCGTACTGACCTTCTACGAGGCCCTTGAAGCCCTTGATGGTGTCGGCGAGCGACACGAGCTTGCCGGGCGAACCGGTGAAGACTTCGGCCACATGGAAGGGCTGAGACAGGAAGCGCTCGATCTTGCGGGCGCGGGCGACGGAGAGTTTGTCCTCTTCAGACAATTCGTCCATGCCGAGAATGGCGATGATGTCCTGCAGGGCCTTGTAACGCTGGAGCACCTGCTGCACCTGACGGGCGACATTGTAATGCTCTTCGCCGATCACCAGCGGGGACATCATGCGCGAGGTCGAATCAAGCGGATCCACTGCAGGGTAAATGCCTTTTTCAGCAATCGAGCGGTTGAGCACGGTTGTCGCGTCCAAGTGGGCGAAGGATGTCGCGGGCGCGGGGTCGGTCAAGTCGTCGGCGGGGACATAAATGGCCTGCACCGAGGTGATAGAACCCTTGTTCGTGGTGGTGATGCGTTCCTGCATCGCGCCCATGTCGGTCGCAAGCGTAGGCTGATAGCCCACCGCAGAAGGAATACGGCCGAGAAGCGCAGACACTTCCGAGCCAGCTTGCGTGAAGCGGAAGATGTTGTCGACGAAGAACAGCACGTCCTGGCCCTTGTCGCGGAAATCCTCGGCGATCGTCAGACCCGAAAGCGCGACGCGCATGCGGGCGCCGGGCGGCTCGTTCATCTGGCCATAGACCAGCGCGCATTTGGATCCTTCTCCACCGCCCGCCTTGTTGACGCCGCCTTCGATCATTTCGTGATAGAGGTCGTTGCCTTCACGGGTACGCTCGCCGACGCCAGCGAACACAGAATAACCACCGTGCGCCTTGGCGACGTTGTTGATGAGCTCCATGATCAGCACGGTCTTGCCGACGCCTGCGCCGCCGAACAGGCCGATCTTGCCGCCCTTGGCATAAGGCGCGAGAAGATCGACGACCTTGATGCCGGTTTCCAGAATTTGGGCTTCCGTCGCCTGATCGGCGTAGGACGGCGCATTCTGGTGAATGGCGCGCTTGCCGGGGGTGAGGATCGGGCCAGCTTCGTCCACGGGTTCGCCGATGACGTTCATAATGCGGCCGAGGCAGGCGTCGCCGACAGGCACCATGATGGGCGCGCCGGTGTCATGGACTTCCTGTCCGCGCGTCAGACCTTCCGAGGTGTCCATGGCGATGCAGCGCACGGAGGATTCGCCGAGATGCTGGGCAACTTCCAGCACTAGACGAGCGCCTTGGTTGGTCGTTTCAAGTGCGTTGAGAATTTCGGGCAGGTGCCCTTCGAATTTCACGTCGACGACAGCGCCGATGACCTGCGTAATGCGGCCCAGGGACTTGTTATCGGATGCCATATTTACGTCCTCACTTTTCAATCCGGATAGAAGCGCTTGCGCGCCGGTCTGGTCAGAGCGCTTCCGCGCCCGAGATAATTTCGATCAGTTCCTTGGTGATCTGCGCCTGACGGGTGCGATTGTAGACGATCGTCTGTTTCTTGATCATCTCGCCCGCGTTGCGTGTGGCGTTGTCCATGGAGCTCATACGTGCGCCCTGTTCCGACGCAGCGTTTTCGAGAAGCGCGCGGAACACCTGTACCGAGATGTTGCGCGGCAGAAGCGTCGCAAGAATTTCGTCTTCGCCGGGCTCATACTCATAGGCAGAAGCCGTGGCCGCGCCGCCTTCGATCTGTGCAGGAATAAGCTGCTGCGCCGTCGGGATTTGCGCGATTACTGAACGGAAGCGCGAGAAGAAAAGTGTCGCCACATCGAATTCACCGGCTTCAAACAGCGCAATGATCTTCTTGGCGATGATATCGGCGTCTGTGAAGGCGAGCTGGCGCACGGCGCGCAGGTCGATCAGGTCGATGATCTGCGAAGAATACTGGCGGCGGAGCTGATCCCAGCCTTTCTTGCCAACGCAGAGAATTTTGACCGTCTTGCCCTGGGCTTGCAAAGCGTTGATGCGCTCACGGGCCAGCCGCACGATGGAGGAGTTGAAGGCGCCGCAAAGGCCGCGCTCCGCCGTGCAGACAACCAGGAGGTGAACCTGATCCTTGCCGTTTCCGGCCAGCAGGGCAGGTCCGCCGCCTTTCATGCCGCCTGCGACATTAGCCAGCACTGCGCCCATGCGTTCCGAATAAGGCCGCGCGGCTTCCGCCGCGGATTGCGCGCGGCGCAATTTGGCGGCGGCCACCATCTGCATGGCCTTGGTGATCTTCTGGGTAGCCTTGACGGACGAGATGCGGGTCCGCAGGTCCTTTAACGAAGCCATTTCGTTCTCTCTGTACCCTCATCCGGCCGGTTTTCACTGGCCGGGTTAGAGGATTTCAATCGTTTGATCCGTATTGACGATACGAATCAGGCAAAGGATTTGGCGTGGTCCTGAACGACCGTCCGCAGCTTGCCTTCGGTGTCAGAAGACAAGTCTCTGGTCTTGCTGATGTCTTCGAGGATTTCGCTGTGTTTTGTGCGCAGAAGGGCCAAGAGGCCGTCTTCAAAGGCGCGCACCTTGTTCAGCGGAAGCGGATCGAGGAAGCCATTGGTGCCAGCCCAGATCACGCAAACCTGCTCTTCCATCTTCAGCGGCGCAAACTGCGCCTGTTTGAGCAGTTCCGTCAGGCGCGAACCACGGTTCAGCAATCGCTGGGTCGTAGCGTCGAGGTCGGAGCCGAACTGTGCGAAGGCAGCCATTTCGCGATATTGGGCGAGCTCGCCCTTGATCTTGCCGGCGACCTTCTTCATCGCCTTGGTCTGAGCGGACGAACCCACGCGCGACACCGACAGACCGACGTTCACTGCCGGGCGGATGCCCTGGTAGAACAGGTCGGTTTCAAGGAAGATCTGGCCGTCGGTGATCGAGATCACGTTGGTCGGAATATAGGCCGACACGTCGTTGGCCTGGGTTTCGATGACCGGCAGCGCTGTCAGCGAGCCCTTGCCATTGTCGTCATTGAGTTTGGCGGCGCGCTCGAGCAGGCGTGAGTGGAGATAGAACACGTCGCCCGGATAGGCTTCGCGGCCCGGCGGACGGCGCAGCAGCAGCGACATCTGGCGGTAAGCGACGGCCTGCTTGGACAGATCGTCATAGATGATCAGCGCATGCATGCCGTTGTCGCGGAAATATTCGCCCATCGCGCAGCCGGCGAACGGAGCCAGGAACTGCATGGGGGCTGGATCGGACGCGGTGGCTGCGATCACGATGGAATATTCCAGCGCGCCCTGCTCTTCGAGAACCTTCACGAACTGGGCGACCGTGGAGCGCTTCTGGCCGATGGCGACATACACGCAATAGAGTTTCACGTGCTCATCGGTCGACTGGTTGAGCGGCTTCTGGTTCAGGATGGCGTCGAGCGCCACTGCTGTCTTGCCGGTCTGGCGATCGCCGATGATCAGTTCGCGCTGGCCGCGGCCAATCGGGATCAGGGCATCGATGGCCTTGAGGCCGGTCGCCATGGGCTCATGCACCGACTTGCGGGGAATGATGCCCGGAGCCTTTACGTCCACGCGGGCGCGTTTGGCGGCCTTGATCGGGCCCTTGCCGTCGATGGGGTTGCCGAGGGCGTCGACGACGCGGCCGAGCAATTCCTTGCCGACGGGAACGTCCACGATGGCGCCGGTCCGTTTGACGGTCTGGCCTTCCTTGATGTCGCGGTCGGAGCCGAAAATAACCACGCCGACGTTGTCGCTTTCGAGGTTGAGCGCCATCCCGCGGATGCCGTTCTCGAATTCGACCATTTCACCGGCCTGAACATTGTCGAGGCCATAGACGCGGGCGATACCGTCGCCGACCGACAGGACCTGGCCGACTTCAGTAACTTGAGCTTCATTGCCGAAATTGGCGATCTCGTTCTTGAGAATCGCAGAAATTTCTGCGGCGCGGATATCCATCAGCCGACCTCTTTCATACGTGTGCGGATTGAATTGAGTTTGGTTCTCAGTGAACTATCGACCATGCGCGAGCCAAGCTTCACGACAAGGCCGCCGATGATGGCGGGATCGACCTTGATTTCGACTTCGACAGACTTGCCGCCGGAGACTTCCGCCAGAGCCGCCTTCAGCGCCTGCGTATGGGCGTCGTTCAGGGGCTCGGCAATGGTAACTTCGGCGCGCGTGACGCCCTTTTCGCGGTCTACCAGTTTTTCGAAACCGGCGATCATGTCGGAAACTGCAAAAAGCCGGCGCTTTGTCGCGACCAGTTTGAGGAAATTGGCTGAAAGACCTGAAACTCCAGCCTTGGAGATGACAGCGCCGAGCGCCTTGGTCTGTTCTTCAGCGGAAAAGACCGGGCTGCGAACGAGGTGGCGCAGGTCTGCGCTCTCTGCCAGCAAGGCCTTGAATTGGTTCATGTCCGCGAGAACGGCATCCACAGCCTTCTGATCGCGGGCAAGCTCGAACAGCGCCAGCGCATAGCGGCCCGCCATTCCCGATACAATCGAATCTTCCCCAGCCAATGTCTCGGGCCCCTGCGGCGGTAAATCGACAACTCACATTTTCAGCGCTGGCGGCCCAAGGGCTGCGATCACGCATGCAAGCTGTCAGGAAACGGCACCCGGAATAGCCGCGAACAGCCCGGGTGCCGAAGGCGTGGTCCGGTTATCACAGGGTTCAGGGGTGTGCAAGCGCAGGTAGGTGCGGCGGATTGGGAATTTGGTAGGGGGTGGCAAGTTTTCTCCTGAATCAACTTGAAGGATGACTTCGTCTTCACATCGGCTCCACCTTTGCGATTTTCACAAACCGCTTCCAGGCTTCGGTGTGCTTCTGCATCATTTCGTTCGCGATCGCTGAATTGCCGGGAAGTGGATCAAGTCCGATGCGATAAAGGGCTTGCTTCGTATCTTCCATGGCCACGATTTCGTTGAACCACTGCTCCAGTTTCGCGAGGATTTCCGGTGGTGTTTTGGCCGGTGCGCTGGCGATCCAGAATTCCTGCATGTCGAAGCCGGGTACGCCTTGCTCAATCATCGTGGGCACATTGGGCACCGAAACCAGGCGCTCCGGCGTGGTCAGGGCCAGAATGCGCAAACGTCCGGCCTGCTGCTGTTCGAGTCCGAAAGATGTGCTGGCGAAGGTGAAATCAATCTGCCCTCCAAGCAGATCGTTCATGGAATTGACTGTTGTTTTGTAGTTGACGAGATCGGCGTCGAAGCCAGCGATATTCTTGTAAAGTTCGGAGGCGACGTGGCTGGTCAGGCTAGCGGAGGCATATGCGCCCTTGCCCTTGGCCTTCATGTGCCGGGTGAGATCGGCGACGGAATGGATGGGTTTGCTTGCATCAACCAGAAGAACAAAGCCAATCTTGGCAACCGTGGTGATATACGCAAAATCCTTGTCCACATCGAAATTGACTTTTTTGAAGACGCTTGGCGCTGCGGCCATCGTGGAGCTTCCCGAAAGGTAGATTGTATAGCCATCAGGTTTTGCTCGCGCGAGCGCTTCGGTCGCAATGTTTGCGAAAGCACCGGGACGGTTCTGGACGATCACGGATTTGCCAATGTGAGTCTGCAATTTGTTGGCGAATATGCGCACAATGACATCGTTGAAAGAGCCGGGCGGAAATCCGCAGAGTACAGTGATTTCGCGCGAGGGATAATCTGATGTTTGCGCATATGTCCTGAGGGGTATAGCGCAGAGTCCGAGCGATGCAGCGCTCCCCTCCAGCATATGCCGCCGTGTCAATTGCATTGTCGCCTCCGCTGCTACGTCACAATTTGCGGCACATTATCACCGGAGAGGGGCAAGCCCAAACACCGAACCCTGAGTTGTTGCCAGGGGAATCGCATTTGAAATAGCGTGCTGTTTCGGGCGCTGATTTTACGTTTTGCTTGAGATGGATTCTACCGGGCCGTGAACGAATCACGGCGCGGGAGAATATTTTGGACAAATTTATTGAATGCTGGGAGGGATTGGACGATC
>CANJJI010000106.1 GCA_947474545.1 Beijerinckiaceae bacterium
GGCCAGAACGGTATGGCGAACGCCCGGAAACAGCGCTATCCGGCAAAATCAGCCCCAAGCTGGCGAATCCCCCGAAGAGTTTTGCAAGAGGCTCATTAGAAATAAATTTCTTCCCAAAAATGTTATTTGAATGATATTGGAGCGTTCCCGAAAAGGCGCTAATGACACGGCCATGCTTCAGATCATCACTGCTAACCGCCTCACAGATGGGCGCATTGTCTACCGCAAGGCGCCTGGCGTCTGGGTGGGGGATATTGCGTCCGCCGCCCGCTGCACAACCAAAGAAGAGGCCGCTGCCGCGATGGATTCGGCCAAAGTCGATTTTGCGGCCAATCTGGTTGTCGAGATCGAAGCGATTGAAGTCAAAGACGGGCCTGGCGGACTGACCGCAGTGACTAACCGTGACAGGATTCGCGTGGCCGGCGGCCCCACAATTCTTGTTTCCGCGCCGCCCGCCGGGACCGCAATCAACAGCGAGCAAGACGATGTATCGATATGATGAATTCGACGCTGGCTTTGTCGCCGAGCGCGTCGCACAATTCCGCGATCAGGTCGCCCGCCGCCTGAGCGGCGACATCACAGAAGAGCAATTCCGTCCGCATCGCCTGATGAATGGGCTTTATCTGCAATTGCATGCCTATATGCTGCGCGTCGCTGTCCCCTATGGCACGCTCAACGGCAAGCAGATGCACATGCTCGCCCATATCGCGCGCAAATATGACCGCGGCTACGGCCATTTCACCACGCGCCAGAACATTCAGTATAATTGGCCGACTTTGAAAGACACGCCAGACATTCTCGCTGATCTGGCAACAGTTGAAATGCATGCGATCCAGACTTCAGGTAATTGCATCCGCAATGTCACGGCGGATCATTTTGCCGGCGCTGCCGCGGACGAGATCGAAGATCCCCGCCCCTATGCGGAAATCCTGCGCCAATGGTCGTCTGTGCATCCCGAGTTCACCTTCCTGCCACGCAAGTTCAAGATCGCAGTGACAGGAGCGCCTAAGGATCGCGCTGCCATTCAAGTGCATGACATTGGCTATCACATCGTGCGTAACGAGCAGGGCGAGATGGGCTTTGCCGTTTATGTCGGCGGCGGTCAGGGCCGTACGCCGATGATCGCGCGCAAATTGCGTGACTTCCTGCCGAAGAAGGATTTGCTTGCCTATACACAGGCTGTGATGCGTGTCTACAATCTGGAAGGACGCCGCGATAACAAATACAAGGCCCGGATCAAGATTCTGGTTCATGAAACTGGCGAAGCCGAGATGCGCGAAGCCGTCGAGGCCGAATTTGCAGCGCTTGGTAGCGAGACATTATCCCTGCCCCAAACAGAAATAGCCCGCATCCAGGCCTATTTCGCTATGCCTGCGCTCGCAGTTAAGTCCGCCAAATCAGCGAAAGTCGAAGCGCGCCGGCAGACCGATCCACGTTTTGCTGCGTTCATGGATACCAACGTCACCGCGCACAAGCGCGCGGGCTATGGCATCGTCACCATCTCGCTCAAGCCCATTGGCGGAATTCCTGGCGATGCGACTGCCGATCAGATGGACGCCATTGCAGACTTGGCGAAAACCTATTCGCAGGATGAAATCCGCGTCTCACACGAGCAGAACCTGGTGCTGCCGCATGTGGCGCTGGATGACATTCCCGCTGTCTATGACGAACTCCTGCGTCAGAAACTGGCGACCGCGAACGCGGGACTGATCACCGACATTATAGCCTGCCCCGGCATGGATTATTGCGCGCTGGCGACGGCCCGCTCCATCCCCATCGCGCAACGCATTTCCGAGCGCTTCGGCGAGACAAAACGAAGCGCGGATATCGGCGAACTCAAAATCAAAATTTCCGGCTGCATCAATGCATGCGGCCACCACCATGTCGGCCATATCGGCATCCTCGGCCTGGAGCGAAAGGGTGTTGAAACCTACCAGATCACACTGGGCGGTTCAGGCGATGAAACCTGCTCGATTGGCGACATCACCGGCCCCGGCTTTTCGACGGATCAGGTCACAGACGCGGTGGAGACCATCGTTGATACTTATATGGCGTTGCGCACCAGCAAGGACGAGGATTTTCTGTCGGCCTATCGCCGCCTTGGCATGAAGCCATTCAAGCAGGCGCTTTACGAACGCGATACCGGAGCCTCGATCTGATCATGACCTTATTCAAGAACGGGGCTTTTGTTGAAGACAATTGGCGGCATATCGACGAGGGTGAAGACGCACCACCTGCGGGCCATGTCATCCTGCCGCTCGACTGGTGGAAGGCGGAACGCGCAGTATATGACGGCTCGAACGCACCGCTTGGATTGAAGATTGAACCCGGCGCCGATATTTCGGAGTACGTAGAAGACATTTCACGATTCAGTGTGATCGCGCTTGTCTTTCCGAAATACAACGACGGCCGCGCCTTTTCGACCGCGCAATTGCTGCGCACCCGCTATGGCTTCATGGGAGAAATCCGGGCCGTTGGGGAAGTGCTGATCGACCAGATTCAGATGATGGAACGCTGCGGATTCAATGCCTTTGAAATCAATAACGCACCGACCGAAAAAGCTTTACGTAGTGGCGAGTACACGCGCTTCACGCACTTCTATCAGCCTGCGGTCACGACAGAGCCGCCGGCTGGCACGCGGCCCTGGCTGCGCAAGTCGACATGAACCCCTAAAGGAATTTAGAAAGCCGCCGGTGCGGACGAGCGCACTGGCGGCTTTCTTTGTTTAATTCTTCGGGCAGATTACAGCCGCTACCGTTTACCGCTTCAAATCAGGCAAAAAATTCGCCCAATTCAACTGGCCGTATTTTCCGAGAATGCCTGCGTGTTTGAGGCATACGCTGCCTGACTTTTCCCGTTCCAGCGTCACGTGATGCTTCGCCGTCGATCATGGCTTCAAGAATATACCGAAGACCCGAAAGCACTGGCATGTCGCGATATGCAATCGCATTACCAAGCGCATACCAGGCATCTTCGTCCGCATCGGTAGCAAATTGTTTCACCAGATGCGCCGTATAGGCGCCGGGGCTCATATCGTGTGCGCCCGCCAACAGGCTGACGCGACCGTGGAACTCCGAACCCAATGACAATAGCGCTGCGGCAGCAACCGCCTGATGCGAACACGTACGAATGATTTCGGAACGAAGCATAGCGGCCTCCTTAAAGTGATGCGTGTCATCCCTCACGATTCGTTCAGTCGTCAACAGAAACAGAACCGCACCCCTAGCCCAATCTCTGAATAAACTTCAATCGGGACAGGAATATGACACTCATGCGTGTAAAAGGAGGCCGCGATTCCGACTAGCCGCCGTCGGCCTGATGGCCGGCTGCGATTATCCCTGCAATGCCAGCAGCTTCGTCATTATCCGACGTGTCACCGGAAATTCCGACTGCGCCAATGATCTTCTTTTCATTGTCGCGGATCAACACACCGCCGCCAACTGGAAGGATGCCGCCATCGGCCAAATGCGCTGCAGCAGCCATGAAATGGGGGCGTTCGATGGCGATTTTTTCAATGCGTTTTGAACCAGCGCCCCAGGCAACCGCGCCCCAGGCCTTGCCGAACGCCACTTTCCAGCGCATCAGGCTGGTGCCGTCTTCGGCTGCACTGGCCTTCAATGAACCGCGGCCGTCGAGAACAACGATGGCGATATTATTGTATTTGTTGTCGCGGGCATGTTTCAACGCGGTCGCGACGATGGTCTGGGCTGCGGCTAGTGTGAGCTCGGTCATATTTGACTCCTCTTAGATCGTTAACGCTAACGAATGCATAGCGCTTCTCCCATGCCGCAATGCGCTTGTCTATTTTTTGCATTGCAGCAAATGCAGGCGCATTTTCAAGACGGCTCAACTGGATATCCTCGGGGATGCCAATAAATTGGCGGCCCTATCAGCTACGGAACATTGGAGCCGCCAATTCTGCCTCACAAGACTGTGTTAAGCCTGTGAAAATTTTATGACCGCACTCGGGCGAACGGGCGCCTTCAGCCCCACTAAACCCATGCATAAATGTTTGACGGCAATTCAATTTCATGTATCCTTTTCGCATCGTCGAGCCACGCTCTGCGATCTCGGGAGAACATCTGCTGTGGCGAGGCGGGCCTGGCCGGTGATTTTTTTCGCGATGCGTCGAACCTTGGATCTGATAATTTAGTCAGGAGGTAATAATGAACGATGAGCAAGCGAAAATTCAGCAAGAGCTGAGTGAAATCCAGACGGAGCTGAATACGAAAGGCATGTCACGCCGCAATTTCCTCGACCGTCTGAAGGGTGTTGGTATTGGCTTCGGCGCTGTCGCCGTTGTCGGCACGACCGCTGCGCAGGCACATACGAATGAAGGTTCTGTTGGCCTGAAGACCACCAATGCCGCTCTTGGCAAGGTTGTTGAAGATTCCCAGCAGGAAGCCGCCGAAGTTGAAGGCGAGCACAATCAGCAGGAAGCGCAATATTATTATCGCCGCCGGTATTTCTACCGTCCGCGTTACTTCTATCGCCGCTATCGCCGGTTCTTCTATCGCCGGTTCTTCTATCGCCGCCGTTATTTCTATTGAGAGAGAGCGCGGGGTCTGGGCGTTTGTATTTCATGCCCCGCGTGATTTCGGCCAGAAGGGCCCGTCCTGCATTGTGCGGGCGGGCCTTTTTGATTCTGCCTATTGATGTGATCGAATAACAGGCGAGTTAAAAATGGCGAATCTCGAGCTGTCGCAACATATGCCGATCAAGGTTCAGGACGGCCCTCAGGATTCCGATGGAAATCCTGTGTTCAATTTCGTTTTGTTGAAACTCGCCTCGCGCTGCAATATCGCCTGTACCTATTGCTATTGGTTCCGCGACGCGGAGGTCTACAAAAAGCCTGCCGTCCTCACGATCGAAGCAGAAGATGCTTTTTGTCAGAAGCTGGAAGAACATATCCGCGAGAACGATCTCGAAGAGTTCGTAGTGGTGTTTCACGGCGGCGAACCGCTGCTTTTTCCCAAACACAGGTTTGTCAAACTGCTCGAGAAATTCAATGGCATCGAAGAGCGCACCGGCGCGATGATCGTGCGCGGGGTCAGCACCAACGCTGTCCTTATCGATGACGAATATGCCGAAATCCTTGCCAAATATGCCGTCAGTCCAAGCGTCAGCATTGATGGCCCGGCAGAGATCCATGACAAATACCGCATCGACTTCAAGGGCAAGGGAACGCATGCGGCTACGCTGAAGGGCATCGCAAATCTGCGAAAGGCCGGGCTCGAACCCGGCATCATCGCCGTATGCAATCCCGACACCGATCCTGAAAAGCTCGTCGATTACATTGTGAAGGATCTGGGCATCAAGGAATTCGACATCTTGCCCCCCGACGCCACGCACGCCGACAACCCGCCACCGATCGATGGCTATTTCATCAAGCTGTTCGATCTCTGGTACGACAAATATGCGGCCGAAGGCGTTCGCATCAGCACGATTGACGCCATGGTTGCGGGCATCATGGGTGGCATGGCCGCTTCTGATACGATTGGCTATGGGCCGGTCGAAACTGTGACAGTGATGACTGACGGAACACTGGAACCACTCGACGTCCTGCGCATCACCGGGGACGGCAGCACGAAAACAGAAACCAGTGTGTTGAAGGATTCGTTGCAGGACGCGCGTAAGGGTCCCCGATGGCTTGGCGCCTATAATGCGAGCCTGACTTTGTGCGAAACGTGCCGCAATTGCGAGTATATGGATGCGTGCGGCGGCGGACAGCTGGCGCAAAGATGGTCGCCGGATAATGGCTACGACAATCCGAGTGTCTATTGCGAAAGCTGGAAGAACATTTTCGGCCACATCTGGACACGCATTTCGCCGACTTTGGTGCTCGATTTTCAAGGGCCAGCTGATGGAACGCAGCCTCACCAAAATTGAGTTTTCCGCCCTATTTTTCAGCCCGGCCTCCGGAGATAACTCGTGAACATGTCTGCACAAGCCTTGCGCATCGCCATCATTCAGGCCGCGCCTGTCTATCTCGACCCAGATGGATGCCTGGACAAAGCGCGGCGGCTGATTGGCCAGGCAGCTTCCAAGGGCGCGACTCTCGTTGCTTTCGGCGAATGCTGGCTGCCGGGTTATCCGGTGCATGCGCTCTGCGGCATGGATATTCCGGGATGGTGGGATTTTGCAGCCGATTACCTCGACCGCGCCATTGAAGTGCCGGGGCCGGAAACGCAGGCGCTCTGCCAGATCGCCAGCGAATTTCAGGTTGATATCGTGATGGGCGTTGCCGAGCGCGATAGCGTCACACGCGGGTCGATCTATTCGACACAGCTGATCATCAGCGCGGAAGGGGCGTTGCTCGGGCGGCACCGCAAGCTGCGGCCTGCGATCAACGAGCGCGCCGTCATCGCTGATGGCGATGCCTCGGGATTGCAGGTTTTTGAACGCGGTTACGGAGTCCTCAGCGGCCTTAACAGCTGGGAGCATCAGATGGTGCTGCCTGTTTATGCGCTGGCGGAACAAGGTACGCAGTTTCATGTGGCAAGCTGGCCGGGCGGCGAAACGCCAGCGCCGGCTTCGCCTGCAGCGCTGTTCTCGCGCCAGCATCTGCTCTCGCGCGCCTTTGCGGCACAGACAGGTTCCTATGTTCTCTGCGCCTCGGGAATTCTCGCGCCCGAAAACCTGCCGCCCCATTATCGCGACTTTTTGCGCGAGCCCTTTACCGGGAACAGCGCTGTCATAGACCCCCGCGGGGAAATCGTGGCAGGACCGATCACGGGCGAAACGATCCTTTATTCAAACTGTTCAATGACACTCATCCGTTCGGCAAAAGTGGCTTTTGATTGTGCGGGACATTCGGGGCGGCCCGATCAGCTTGAATTCCGCAATCATTCCCTCCCCGGCCAGAGCGGCAGTCCGGATGATGCGCAGGACAATTTTGGACCATCCGACAAAAACGGCCCCGCAGAGGGCGGGGCCGGGATGGAGCCCGAGGGCGCTCAGCGCCGTTAGATTTAACGTCCCCTAGGCAAAGACTGCAGCAGGATCGCCGTACCCAATCCCCACATGCCGTTGATCACGCAACTGCGCCACCAACCGGCAGGATTTGGGCCATAGCGCAATCCAGTCTGGCCAAACAAGGATTTGATGAAGGGCACGAGATACCAGCCCGACAGCACCAGCACGATGCCGCCGAACAGCAGGCCGCAGACAAGATAGCCGATGCCGCGCGGCAACATCGGCGAAATCGCTGCAAAAACGATGCCCCATACGCCGCCCCAGAACATCTGGTTCAGAATCGGCGGTACGGCAAACGGGGGCACGCCGGGCGACATGCGATAAACGCCGCCGAAACTGAAATTGCTTAGTGCGACAATGGTCAATTGATGAAAGATGAGCACAGACAAAGCGCCTGCGATAAAGCCCCAGATGACAGTCTTCGAATTCATCACTGGCGATGAAGCCATGGTTTCCCCTCCCGTTCTGGCGCATTGAATGATTTCGCAACGCCTGCCAGCCAATGGCCAGCCTCCCACGCTATCGGACGACGGGCGGCGGCAGTGGTCAAATCGCAATTTTGTGATCTGAGCGCAAAATGAAAATGTCCGCTTTTGGGTGTTGATCCAGAGTCCCAAATCAGGGTCATTTGGGACAAGCGCCATCGTCTCCCGGATCGCATTTTGTGGCCGGGATGACAGCGTATTTAAATTTTTTTGCGGGGCATAAGGTCAGGACGTATCGGGGGCCAGTGCATTGCGGGCGAGCCAGTCGCATTCGCGCAACACGTCATCGATCTCGAGACGCGGCTTGACACGAAAACCCGGCGCACGGCCGATCCGCAGGGGCGTTTTGTTTATTACGCGCGGTGAAGCCTGGCGTCTGGCCTGGGCACGGACGAGACGTTTGGCCTGATGCGGCAGATCCTCAAGCGCGCCGATCACGGCTTCAAGACGGCGCAGGAGATTGATAGGGCTGATATCTTCAGCCTTTTTGTCCGGCACGGACGGCGCGTTGAGACTCTCCTTGAGCCTGCGGAGTCCCTCTTCGTCGAGCGAAATAATGCGCGGCGGTGCGCGAGGGGCTTTTGGTCTGGGTTTGGTGCGCCAAAACCGCTGCCGGGGATCGAAGAGCACAAAAGACTGGCGCTTTTTGAACTCCCCCTTGCGGACCAGTCCCGAGGGCGCGGAACGCGACTGTGCCCGCAGCGGCGGCGCTTTCAGGCCCGTGATCGTGACCAGCACCACAATCAACCGCCGCACGGCGGATTCAGCAGGACGCAACACACGGACAATTGAGCGATGCAGTTCTACGGAAATCCGCGCAGGCCCAGCGCCCCCACCCAGCAGCGCAAAGAGACCTGCGATCATGCGGGCGAGGAGGGCTTTGTTGAGATCGATGGCTGCGGGAATGTCCATGGCTGCTTTTGGGAAATAGAACAAAAAGTAAACATAAGGAATGAAAATATGTTTGTCAAATGGAATTTTATCCGTGGACAGCGGCGTCGAGTGCAGGATGAGGGCGACATTGCAAGTCCTTCAACCGACTGCCCGCAACGGGTCAAAGGACCCTTACCCCAATCGCCAGCCGTAGATTGCCCGTTCGTGGAGATGCGCGCATAGCCGATTTTCATAGAGTCATGTTGCAAAGGGGCTTTGAAAAAGTTGATCGATTCCATTTATGAGAGCATCGATTTCGCAAAAAACCGGATCCACTCTTATTTTGCGCAATGCTCTTGGGGACGTCGAATTTCCATTATGGAAGGTGATGGCCTTACCTGATGTCCACCATGTATTCAGATCGAGATTTCTCAATTCATACTCACTTGTTGACTTTACAGTATCGCATCTTGCGGCGCTCCCGTCACGGCAGCCTTATGAGTGTGCTCATCAGCACTTTCTCTTAGCCCCGGCTTCTGCAATCTTTCATGAACACGGTGTTGTCTTGCTCTCGCCGATAAAATCCTGCTCCGCATCGCGCGACAGGGCCTCAAACCGTCAAACGGCAATCGACGACTTGTCGCCGTTGACGGTAGATGGCGCTTGTTCGGTTTCCGTGGGAATGCCACCTTCCGGCAATCCGGCCTTGCGTAAGCCACCCAATAGTATTTCGAGACTCGGCGGGTGCACGGTGGGGATGTTCCGCGCCACGAACTGGACGCTTGCATCGGGCCTGATTGCCATGAATGCCTCTACGGAGGCTGCGGCTTCCCTGGCTCGTCCGAGATGCCCGAGCGCGGCAGTATAAAATGCGCGGTTTGGCCAGCCGGTGTATGTGGAGACAGCCTTGGCGGCGGTTTCCGCGGCGATTTCATAGCGTCCAAGATAAAGATTTGCGCCGGCAAGGCGCCCCTGAAACGTCGCCAGGAATGGATCACGCGGGCTCAGCGCTATCGCCTTTTCCAATAAGGGAATGGCTTCGCTGGCACGCCCTGTATGGATATAATTCGCCGCCACAAGATGATAGGCGTTGGCAAAGCTGGGATTGAGTTCAAGCGCGGCTTGGCCTTCGCGGATCGCGGCATCGAAGTCCTTTTTGCCCATCCAGGCCGCACCGGCCGCCATGTGGCACCAAGCGTCTCGTTCATCAAGCTCAAGAGCCCGCCGGGCGGTCGTCAATGCCAAGTCATAAGACGCTTCCGCTGAAAATCCGTGTAACGTCTGAAAAAATATAGAATATGATAGACTCGCGTGGGCCAGCGCGAAGTTCGGATCGCTGCAGATGGCTGCTTTAAAAAAGTTTTGAGCCGATAGCTGATCATCTTTTGTCAGATGGTTCAGAAAGAAATTGCCACGTTGATAAAGTTCCTAGGCGTCGAGCGTTTCAGGCCGCCGCGTCTTGACGCGCTCATGTTCGGCGTGGCTGAGTTCGGGTTCAAGTTGCGCTACGATGCTTTGAGTTAATTCATCCTGAAGGCCGAACAGGTCGGCAAATTTTCTGTCATAGCGCTGCGTCCAAATGTTCTGGCCGGTCTCGCCGTTGACCAACTGCACCGAGACTCGAATGCGATCCGCCTGCTTTCGCACGTCGCCTTCGAGAATATAGCGGACGTTCAGGTCCCGCGCCGCATCGCGCGCGCCAGTCTTTTTACCTTTGTATTGGAATGTCGAATCCCGCGAGATCACGAACAGCGAACGCACGCGGGACAATCCGGCGACGATGTCGCTAGCAAGGCCGTCGCCGATGAAATCTTGTTCTGTGTCTCCCGAGAGATTTACAAACGGCATGACAGCGATGGAGCGGGTTCCGGTTTTGACCGAGTCATGCGGTGCAGAAAAAGTCAGCTCTTTGAGAGTGTCATGCGCTGCTGCGGCATCGTGCAAGGCAAGGCCTGCCAGTTCTTGCTGCGAGCGTCGCGCACGCGCATTGCGCCACATGATATCGCCGACAAACACGGCGACGCCTAGACCAACGAGGCCAAGCCGGATATCGACGCCGTGCTTCCAATCGAGCAAGCTGGGCGGCAGATGAAGCAAATGGACAGCTTCAGCAACGAGATGTTCGGGTGTAAAACCAGTGAGGACTAGAATAGTACCGCCAATTGCGGCGTGAGAGATCAGTTCCCCCATCTTGTGGGTGATACGCCCGAAGGCGGACGGCTTCTTATGACTGTCCGACAATTGAGTCCCCAATTTTTGCGTTACCCGCGTTCTAAAATCATAAAGCCAATACAGCTGTAAGTCATCGTTCTTGCCCCTGCCTTAGGGTTGATCGTTTGCAAAACCTAGACCTTTCGCAATGACTATCCCCTTCCCCGTCCGTCGTTTTTGACCCGAACCCACCTGCAGCAGGATTCCGAAAATACGGCGCGAGCGCCGGCATGATCGCGCCCACCCCTGGCTCGCCCCAAACAGGGGCAAGGCCTCATTCCTGAGCCGCGCCCCGCTTACAACGACTCACCAGGCCCCGGTATTCTGCATGGACTTCCAGGGTTCTGCTGGTGGCAGGGCGTCGCCTTTCTGCAGGATTTCTATGGAGACGTTATCGGGCGAGCGGACGAAGGCCATTTTGCCGTCGCGCGGGGGACGGTTGATGGTGACGCCTGCTTTCATCAGCCGGTCGCACAGGGCGTAGATATCGTCGACCTCATAGGCGAGGTGTCCGAAATTGCGGCCGCCTGTATAGGTCTCCGGGTCCCAGTTGTAGGTGAGTTCGACCAGCGGGGCCTTATGCTCTTTGGCCGCCTCTACATCCTCTGGGGCGGAGAGAAAGACCAGAGTGAACCGGCCCTGTTCGGATTCCACACGGCGCACTTCGACGAGGCCGAATTTCTTGCAGTAAAAATCCAGCGAATTGTTGAGGTCCGTCACGCGGACCATGGTGTGCAGATAACGCATGGGGTTTTCCTTATTGGCGATGTTCCCCCCGACTTTGCGATTTGCGCCGGAAAAGGCAAGCGAGAATCGCTGGGGCAGGATATATCTCCCGCATGGAAGACGTTGCGCAACTGAAGAAGCGGGCCGCGCTAGCCTCGATCGCGGCCAGCGCCCTCCTGACACTGGGCAAGCTGGTGGCCGGCCTGCTGTCAGGGTCGCTGGCTTTGATTTCCGAAGCTGGACATGGCCTGCTCGATACCGGCGCCACCATTCTGACCTGGTTTGCGATCAAGGCCGCCGACAAGCCGGCCGACGACGAGCACCATTATGGCCATGGCAAGATCGAAGCTGTTGCTGCATTGATTGAAACAGCCCTGCTGATCCTTCTGGCCGTTGGCGTGCTTGTCGAAGCCGGACGCCGTCTGGCTGGCAATGATGGCCATATTGTTGAAGCAAACTGGCTGACGTATAGCGTTCTCATCATCTCGATCATCGTCGATGCTGTGCGCTGGCGTTCCCTGACAAAAATCGCGCGCGAGACTCGCAGCGATGCGCTGGCTGCGGACGCTCTGCATTTCTCCAGCGACCTTGTCGGGTCAGCCTGCGTCCTCGCCGGGCTTGTCGCCACGCAATATGGTTTCAAGCAAGGGGACGCGCTTGCCGCTGTGGGTGTCGCGGTCTTCATCGCCATTGCAGGATACAGGCTGGGACGGCGCACCATCGATACGCTGGTGGATGCAGCGCCCAAGGAATTAACCGCACAGATCCGCAAGATCGTGGAATCAGCGCCGGGTGTGATCGACATCGAGGATCTGCGGTTGCGGCCAGCAGGCACTGATGTTTTTGGCGAAGTGTCCATCGCTGTCGGACGCACTTTGCCCGCCGAGCGCATTATCGCAATCCGCGAAGGCGTGGCGAGCGCGATTACCGAGAAATTCCCGCATGCCTCAGTGACCGTGCGCGCAACGCCGCGCGCTCTGGACGACGAAAGCGTGCTGGAGCGCGTGCTTTTGACGGCAGCCCGCCGCCGTGTCGCCGTGCATCATGTCACGGTGCAGCAGGTCGGTGGACGCATCGCTGTCAGTCTCGATCTGGAAGTCGACGGGTTGATGAGCCACGGCGAAGCGCATGACATCGCCTCCGGGCTGGAAGACGCAATCGAGAGTGAACTGGGGGCGGATGTGGAAGTGGAAACGCATATCGAGCCGCTGGAAGTGCGCGAACTCGACGGGCGCGAAGCCGATGCTCAGATCACCCAGCAGATCGCGCAGGCGTTGCAACAACGCGCGGCCGAAAGCGGGCCTGTGAGCGATGTGCATGATGTCAGGGTGCGCGAATCGGCTGCCGGGCTGATCGTGAATTATCATTGCCATGTCGATCCCGGCCTGTCCGTGCTGGATGTGCACAGCGCCGTGGATCAACTCGACCACAAGGTCAGGACCAATTTTTCGAACGTGATCCGCGTGGTTGGACATGCAGAGCCGAAGGGGCTTTAATGGGGGCAATGTCATCGCCGACAGGCGTGGAATGACTATCTGTAATCAAGAAAACAAAATGTGAGGAAACATGAAATACCGCCGCCTCGGCAAGACCAATCTTGAAGTCAGCGAAATCTGCTTCGGCACCGGCGACAATGCTGGCCTGATGATGAATGCGCCGGAGACCGAGCGGCTGCGCGCGTTTGAACGTGCACTGGAGCTGGGCATCAATTATTTCGATACCTCGCCTGATTACGGCAAGGGCCGCGCGGAGGAGAATCTTGGCGACGCCATCAAGCGTTTTGCGGGACAATCAAAAAAGCCGCTCTATGTCTCGACCAAGGTCGAAATCATGCCGGAGGATTTCGGCGATATCGTTGGCAAGATTGTGCGCTCGACAGACGAGAGCCTGAAGCGGCTGCAGATGGACAGCGTCGACGTGCTGATGATCCATAATCCGCCGCGCCTGTCGCGCAATATGGAAGCCGCGCACTGGAAACCGATGACGCCGGACGACATGCTGGGCCCTGCCCTCGAAGGGCTCGAAAAAGTTCGCACCGCTGGCAAGGCGCGGTTTTTTGGCTTCACCTGCGAGAATTCGGAACCGGCAGCCGTGAAGCCCGTTCTGTCGAGTGGGCACTACGACGTGATCAATTGCTGGTACAATATCGTCAATCCAACCGCCGGGATGAAGCCGCCTGCGGGTATCGTCTTTGGGCGGGACTACGACGATTATGATGGCATCATCACCCATGCGGGCGCATGCGATGTCGGTGTCGTCGTCATCCGGCCGCTGTCCGGCGGCGCGCTGACGCCTCAGGCCCTGACGCAGGGCGAACATGGACGCCATCCCAATGCGGGCGGCATGTACACGCGCAATCCCCAGGCTTTCCGCCCTGAGGTGATCCGCGGCAAGGCTTTCGCTTTCCTGCACAAGCCGCCGCGCACCCTGCCCGTCGCGGGCTATCGGTTTGCTCTGACCCATGATGCTGTTTCGACCGTTGCTGGCGGGTTTTCGGACCTTGCCCAATTGGAAGAGACTGTTTCGGCGGCTGGCTATCCGCCTCTTTCAGCTGAGGAAATGGAGCAGATCAGGGCCGTGTATACGCGGAATTTTGATTTGGCTTGATCTGGGGAGCAGAAAGCGGCAGCATCTGCCGATAAGAATACAAAATCACTGGGAGATACCTCATGTTGACTCGTGACAAGAACGACATTCTGTGCCGCGTCGAGGGTAGCGCGCCGATGGGGCGCATGATGCGTAATTACTGGCTGGCGGCTTGCACCAGCAGCGATCTGGTCGCAGGCGGCTCTCCCAAGCGCGTCAAGCTGCTCGGTGAAGATCTGGTCGCTTATCGCTCCCCTGATGGTACGGTTGGTCTCATTGATGAATATTGCCCCCACCGCGGCGCATCAATGTTTCTGGCGCACAACGAAGATTGCGGCCTGCGTTGTCTTTATCACGGCTGGGTCATGAATGGCGAAGGCAAGGTCGTGGAAACGCCGCCAGAGCCGCCGGAAAGCAAATTGAAAGAGCGTGTAAAATTCGCCGCCTATAAAGTGTATGAAGCTGGCGGCGTCGTATTCGCCTATATGGGCGAGAAGGGCAAGGAACCGCCGCCGCCAGAATTTGAATTTACCGGCCTCGCGGATGATCAAATCATCATCGTGCGCTCGCAAGAAAAGGCCAACTGGGCGCAGTGCATCGAAGGGGTGCTCGACTCAGCCCATTCCAATTACCTGCATTCGAATGGTATCAAACCGAACACCGATATCGACGAAAATACTGTGCTTGGAATCAAGGCGCATCTCGACCGTCCTTCCAATGACGGCGCGCCGAAGCTTGAAGTCGAGACGATGGCTTATGGCTATCGTTATGCAGCGATCCGCAAGCCCCTGCACAATGCCGACAAGAATAAATATGTCCGTGCTACGCTGTTTGTTGCGCCCTGTTACGGCATTTTCCCGGCGGCCAAAGGCTGGGGCAACATGCAATTCTTCATCCCGCTGGCGGATGGTTCCACGATGTTCTGGTATGTCATCTGGAAGCGCGATGGCGCTATCGATCAGGAAACGCGCGATCGCTATCTCGATAATACCGGCCTGCGGCCAGGCAAGGATGTGGACGACAACCAGATCAACATCCGCAATCGCACCAATAATTGGATGCAGAACCGTGACGCGATGAAACGCGGCGACAGCTTTACCGGCATGACTGGCATCAACAACGAAGATATCGCCATTCACGAAAGCATGGGGCCGATCTACGACCGCTCCAAAGAGCATCTGGGCGCGAGCGATCTTGCTGTCATTCACTTCCGCCGGATGATGATTGACGCTGCTGAACGCTATGTGCAGACCGGCGCGCCAGGCCCCGGCCTTGCCGAGCCCGTCGATTATTCGCAGCTGCGGGCCGCAGAGGGAATGATTCCGCACGCCGAGGCGTGGCAAATCATCATGGGTGATGGACCTCTGGAAAAGCGGGCGGCCGAATAGCACGCCAGGTCATCGCTTACGCACAGACTGCGAAGGAGACGCCATGTTCTTGCTTTACAGCCGGATTGGTGTGCGGATTGGGCTTGCTATGCTGGCCGCAGCCGGGCTCTACACGCAGGACGCTGCAGCACAGGACTATCCCTCGCGGCCAATTACGCTTGTCGTGCCCTTCCCAGGCGGCGGCTCGACTGACCTTATTCCGCGAGTCATTCAAGACGGGCTTGGGGCAACGCTTGGCCAGCCGATTGTCATTGAAAACCGGCCTGGAGCTAGCGGGACCCTTGGTTCCCTCTCAGTATCACGCGCGCAGCCTGATGGATATACCCTGCTATTCGGCCTTAACCCGCCGATTTCGATGAACATGTATCTGCAGAAGAATTTTCCTTATGATCCCCTGACGGCGTTCGAGCCGGTCAGTCTTGTCGCTTCGACACTCTTGTTGCTGGTTGTTCACCCCTCCCTGCCAGCCAAATCCGTGCGGGAACTTGTCGACTATGCCAAGGCCAATCCGAGCAAGCTGTCCTACGGCAGCGCGGGGATCGGAACCGGTCATCACATACTTGGCGAATTGCTCAAGAAGCGTGCTGGAATCGAAATGGTGCACGTGCCTTATCGTGGTACTGGCCCCATGATTCAGGATCTCGTCAGCGGACAATTCATGGTGGGGTTCAGTACTCCAACGGCTGTTGTTCCATTGGCCGAGGTGGGAAGGTTGCGCTTGCTCGGACTGGCCGAGAAGAAACGTTATGCCGATATGCCGGATTTAC
>CANJJI010000107.1 GCA_947474545.1 Beijerinckiaceae bacterium
GGAAAGCGGGCACGATGATGCCCAATGGTGAAATGCGTTATTGCAACATGACCAATGGCGGCCCGGTCTTCATCTATGTGAAGGGAGGGCGCATCGTGCGCATGACGCCGATTGACTTTGACGAAAAGGATCCGGCGCCCTGGACGATCAAGGCCAAGGGCCACAGCTTCACGCCGCCGCGCAAGACGACGCTCGCCCCGCATGGGCAGAACGCTAAGTCCATCATTTATGCGCCCAACCGCTTGTTGAAGCCGATGAAGCGCGTGGACTTCGACCCCAAGGGTGCGCGCAATCCGCAAAACCGTGGCAAATCCGGTTATGTCGAAATATCCTGGGAAGAGGCGCTCGATCTGGTGTCGAGTGAAATCAAGCGGATAAAGCGCGAAGCCGGGCCGGGCTCCATCGCGGTTTCGCATGGATCGCACCACACCTGGGGTAATATCGGTTATTACCTGTCGGCTCTGTTCCGCTTCTCCAATGCCGTCGGCATGACACGCGTACATCACAATCCCGATTCCTGGGAAGGCTGGTATTGGGGCGCGGTGCATCACTGGGGGCACACATTGCGCGTCGGCCAGTCAGAGACTTACGGCACGGTGGAAGATTGTCTTCAGAACGCCGAGATGATCGTCTTCTGGTCGGCCGATCCAGAGACAACTTCAGGATCTTATGGCGCGCAGGAAGGCACGATCCGCCGCCAATGGCTGAAAGACAACAAGCTCGGCATCAAGGTTGTGCATGTTGATCCCTTCTATAATTCATCGGCACAATTTCTGCCGGGCAAATGGTTTGCGCCCAAGCCCACGACTTCAGTCGCGATGGCCATGGCGATTGCGCAGGTCTGGATCGAGGAAGGCCTGTACGACAAGGAGTATGTGAAGACGCATACCGAGGGCTTTGATAAATGGGCCGCCTATCTCACTGGTGCGGAAGACGGCATCGCAAAAACACCGGAATGGCAGGAGCCGGAAACCGGCGTGCCAGCGAAAGATGTGCGTGCATTGGCGCGTGAATGGGGCCGCAAGAAGGTTTATCTGGCGCCTGGCGGATGGGGTAATGGACATGGCGGCGCTTGCCGTAACCAGACCGGCATTCAATGGGCGCGCGTGATGGTGTGTCTGTCTGCGATGCAGGGCCTTGGGAAGCCGGGCATCAACATGGGCAATCTGCAATGGGGCTGCCCGCTCGATTTCAACTTCTATTTCCCCGGCTATTCCGATGGCGGCATGTCCGGCGACATCGAAAATACCGGCATGCCTGTTGAACTTTATCAACGTATGCCACAACTGGCGACGATGAATTCGACGTTCCAGCGCATCCCCCGCATCTGGATGCCGGAAGCCCTTGCGGATGGAAAGGCCGAGGGCTGGCCTTGGGTCGGCAAGTCAATTGAACATCAGTTCGCCAAATTCGCCTATCCCGCGCCGGGTCACTCGCCGGTCAAGATGCTCTACAAGTATGGCGGCTCGATGTTCGCCACGATGAACAATACAAACCGTCACGTGCGGATGTATCAGAGCGACAAGCTTGAATTCATCGTCAATCAGTCGATCTGGCATGAGGGCGAATCGAAGTTTGCCGATCTCATCCTGCCAGCCTGCACGAATTTCGAGCGGCCTGACATCAGCGAATGGGCGGGCTTTGGCGGCTATGGCCACCACGGCCAGCAGCAACTCAATCATCGCGTGATCGTGTTCCAGGCGGCGGCTATCGAGCCGCTGGGCGAATCCAAGTCCGACTACTGGATTTTTAATGAAATCAGCAAAAGGCTGGGACTCGCCAATTACTTCTCCGAAGGCATGAATGAAATAGATTGGGTGAAACGGCATTTTGATTCATCAGATCTTCCAAAACATATATCCTGGAAGGAGTTCATGAAACGCGGCTATTTCGTTGTGCCGAGCGAGAAGGAAAAACTGCGCGCGCCGCTGTCCTTCAAATGGTTTGTGGAGGGCCGCAAGAAGGACGTGCCGGAGCCTCATCCGCTTCCCTCCGATTATACGGAAGAATATCTCAAGGGATTGCAGACACAATCAGGCAAGCTTGAATTCGAATGCAACAGCCTCAAGCGCTTTGTCGATCCCGAGCGGCCTCCCATCGTGAAATATGAACCGTCTTGGGAAGGGCCGCATTCGGGCGCGATGTTCGAGAAATTCCCGCTGCAGATGCTGACGCCACATTCGAAATATTCGTTCCATACACAGGGCGACGGCAAGGATTCTTACTTGCTGAATATCGAGGATCATCGCGTCAAGGTGGACGGTTATTACTACTGGATCATGCGGATGAATCCGCAGGATGCAGAAGAGCGCGGCCTGAAGAAGCATGATCTCGTCAAGGTCTTCAACGATCGTGGCGCGGTGGTGTGCGCGGTGCTGCCGACGCACCGGCTCGCGCGTGGCGTCTGCCATGGTTACGAATCCTCGGCAGTCTATGACCCCATGGGCGAGCCCGGAAAATCCATTGATCGCGGCGGCTGCCTCAACCTTCTGACGCCGGAGAAAACCCAGACCAAGAGCACCCATTCACTCGCAGGCGCGAACGCGCTGGTGGAAATCGTGAAATGGGATGGCAAAACCGAGTTCATGTCCGAAGTGTTCGCGAAAATGGAGCCCAAGAAGCCGGCGCAAACCGCGCAGGTTCTTGAGCCAGCCAAGTAAAAGCGAACGAGACAGGAAAAGAATATGTCCAAGTGGAATGTAATTATCGACGTTGCTGAATGCACGAATTGCAATCTCTGCACGCTCGCGACAATGGACGAATATGTGGGCAATGACTGGCCCGGGTATGCAGCGCCCATGCAGAAGCATGGGCATAAATGGATCAATATATTGCAGAAAGAGCGGGGCCAATCGCCCTATGTCGACATCGCCTATGTGCCGACGGTCTGCAATCATTGTGATGATGCGCCGTGCATGAAAGCCGATACAAGCGGCGCCATCAAGAAGCGCGACGATGGCATTGTGATCATCGATCCCGTGAAAGCCAAGGGTCAGAAGCAGCTTGTGGATGCCTGTCCCTATGGGCATATCTGGTGGAATGAAGAGCAGCAGGTTCCCCAGCATTGGAATTTCGACGCGCATCTTATCGATGGCGGCTGGGGCAAGACACGCGCATCGCAGGTCTGTCCGACAGGCGCATTCCAGACCGTGAAATGTGACGATGCGGCGATGGCGCAGCGTGCGGCGGAAGAGAAGCTTGAAGTCATGAAACCTGAGTTGAACGCCAAGCCGCGCGTTTATTATAAGAATCTCTGGCGCTATTCGACGGCGTTTATCGCTGGAACCGTGTCCTTCGAAGCCGATGGCCGTGTCGAATGTCTGGAAGGCGCGAGCCTGCGTCTGCTCAAGGACGGCAAGGCGATTGGCGAATTGAAGAGCGATAATTATGGCGATTTCAAATTTGACCGGTTGCCGGAAAACTCGGGCGCTTATTCACTTGAAATTGAAGCTGCCGGCAAGGGCAAGAAAGTTGTCGCGGTCGAGTTAAAAGACAGCCTAAGTTTGGGCGAGATCAGGGTCTAGGGAGGCGGTTGCCCACGTCCGCGCCGCCCGGTAATATCGGTTCAACAGCAAAATCTCATCCAGGAGCACGTCATGTCCGTAGCTTTCGCAGAAAACCCCAGCAAAGATCGCCAGAAATTCTACGACAAGATCGCTCCGCAAAATCTCGCACCTCTGTGGGAAGCGCTGAAAGGCCTTGTGCCGCCGGAACCCAAGAGCAAATTCGTGCCGCATCAGTGGAAGTTTGGCCCCACGCGTGAATTGCTGATGGAAGCGGGCGGCTTGCTGACGGCAGAGGAAGCCGAGCGCCGCGTTCTCGTGTTCGAGAACCCTGGCCTGCCCGGCGGCTCCCGCATCACGGCCACCATGTATTCTGGCATGCAGCTTATTCTGCCCGGCGAGATCGCGGCTGCGCATCGTCATACGGCTTCGGCGCTGCGGTTCGTGCTGGAAGGCAGCATGGGCTATACGGCAGTGGCAGGCGAGCGGACGACGATGGATCGTGGCGATTTTGTCATCACGCCAAACTGGGCCTGGCATGACCACGGTCAGCATCAGGACAAGCCGGTGATCTGGGTCGATGGTCTCGATCTGCATATCATCAATTTCTTCGAGACAGCTTTCAGCGAGCATTCCAACGATAAGGTGCAGATGGTCCAGAAGAAGGAAGGCGAAAGCGACGCGCGCTGGGCCTCCAACATGGCGCCTTTCGATGCAGTCTCACCCTTCGGCGCGACAACGCCGATCTTCAATTACAAATATTCGGTTGCACGCCCTGCCTTGATGACGGTCACTGGAGCGGACAAGCCTGACGCGCATCGGGGGCATGCCCTGCGTTATACGAATCCGCTCACCGGCGGCTGGCCGATGCCGCTGATTGCGGCCTGGCTTACTCATCTGCCCAAGGGTTTTGAAACCAGGGAAATGCGCTGCACCGATGGTCAGACGATGATTGTCGTTGAAGGTGAAGTGGAAATCGAAGCCGGCGGCAAGACCTTTACATGCGGCGAGAGCGATGTGATCGGCGTTCCCAGCTGGCATTGGCGGCGTATGCGCGCCTCGAAAGATGCGATTATCTTCACGTTCTCGGATCGCAGCGCACAAGAGAAACTGGCGATTTATCGCGAAGAGCGTCGGTAAGCTGCTGCCGCGCGATTCCGCGTGTGTTCTACGTGTGTGTGATCCCGGAAGCGGCTCTGCCGCTGTCCGGGATCGCTTTTTTGAAGGGGCTTTACTACACTCAGATCCCGGCTCTTCGCTGCGCTTCGGCCGGGAAGACAGAACAACGTGGGAGGAAGCATGAAAATTGCAGGTTTCGAGATTCTCCACGCGGATGCCGGCTGGGATACTTATTCTTTTCTCAAAATCATCACCGACGAAGGCCTTGTTGGCTGGGGCGAGTATAACGAGGCGCGCGGACGCAAGGGCTTGACTGCCATTGTCACAACTCTATGCGAAAGCCTGAAGGGACAAGACCCGCGTCATGTCTCAGCTATCGAAGCGCAGCTTGTTGCTCACGCGCGGCCAGTGGCCGGCGGTGTGATGAGCCATGCGCTGGCTCCCGTTGTTAACGCATGTCTTGATATCAAGGCGCGTGCTCTCAATATTCCGGTGTATGAATTATTGGGTGGTGCGCTGCGTACGCGATTGCATTGTTACTGGTCGCGCTGCGGCGTCGTGCGAGCGCGCAACGCCGATATGTTTGATGGCAAGCTTATTGATGCGCCCGCTGTGCGCTCGCTGGCTGATTTACGCAATGCGGCGAAAGAGGCGAGGGAACGCGGTTTTCGTGCGCTGAAAACAAATCTGCTGCTGTTCGATGACAAGGGCGGGCGTATGTATGCGCCGGGGTCCGCGCGTGGCGGCGAGGGTCATCCGGAACTCAATGTGGAGCCATATCTCATCAACGCAGCGCGTGCGCAAATGGCGGCGCTGCGCGAAGGCGGCGGGCCTGATATGGGCCTGATGATTGATCTGAACTTCAATTATAAGGCCGAGGGCTACAGGCGCTTTGCGCGGGCGCTTGAAGAGTATGATCTGACCTGGCTTGAATTTGATATGTATGAGCCGAGCGCGCTTGCGGCGATCCGTCAATCGACATCAATTCCTATCGCTTCGCTGGAAGCGATACTTGGACGGCGTGCGTTAAAACCTTATCTGGAAGCCAATGCTGCCGACGTCGCTATCATCGATGTGCAATATAACGGCATGCCGGAAAGCCTGCGTATGGCCGCGATGTGCGAGACTTATGAAGTGAATGTCGCGTCGCATAATTTTAACGGGCCATTGTCTACGTTGATTGCAGCTCATTTTTGCGCTGCTATTCCCAACTTCCGTATCTTTGAACTCGATGTCGATGAAGTGCCATGGCGCAATGAAATGTTGACGGCTCCTTATGTTATAGACAAAGGCGATCTCGTTCTTCCTACAGGTCCGGGCTGGGGCAGCGCCATCAACGAAGAGGTCATCCGCGCTCACGCTGCTAAAGCATAAGTAAGGGAGGCGTTCATGCGGAAAAGCAATATTTCACGGCGCACGTTCGTGGCCGGCGGGCTGGTTACACCAGCGCTATTTTCATCGCGCGCTTTGGCGCAAGACAGCGGACTTATCGCGGCTGCCAGGGCCGAGAAAGAAATCATCTGGTACACGGTGCAAACCATTCCGCAGATCGTGCGGCCTGTCGTTGCGGCTTTTGAAAAAAAGTACGGCATCAAGGTCAATTTTATCAGAGCGAATGCGTCAGATATCAGCCTGCGCATCATGAACGAAGCCAAGGCGGGGCAAGTCAATTGCGATGTATTCGACGGTACTACGACGGCCGTGCCGTTGAAGCGGGCTGGCCTTGTTGAAAAGTGGCTGCCGGAGGAAACAAAGACATTTGCGTCTGAGACATACGACAAGGATGGCTATTGGGTCGCCAATAATTTCTTCACAAATACGCTGGCTGTGAACACGGACCTTGTGAAGCCTGCTGACGAACCGAAAAGTTATGAAGATCTTCTGAACCCCAAATGGAAGGGCAAGATGGCCTGGGGCGCTACACCGTCAACATCAGCGGGCCCCGGCTTCGTTGGTCTGATGATCAAACATATGGGCCGTGATAAGGCGCTGGTTTATCTACGCAAGCTTGCAACACAGGACATTGCGGGCATGCAGGTTGCCGCACGGCAGGTGCTGGATCGGGTTATCGCGGGCGAGTACGCTATCGGCATCAACATGTTCAACCATCATGCCGTCATCAGCGCCAGCAAAGCCGCCCCAGTGAAATGGCTTGCCGTATCGCCAGCCATGGTGACGATGAATACATCATCGGTGATGAAGAATGCGCCGCATCCCAGCGCGGCGAAACTTTTCATGTCATTTCTAGTTTCCGAGGATGGCCAGAAAATATTTGCTGATGAGGATTATCTGCCTGTTCATCCAAAAGTGCGGGCCAAGGACCCTACGCTCATTCCAGATGGAAAGCGATTTAGCGGCCTTTTTTTTACGCCGGAAGAGGGTGAAGCTGATATGGACGAGTGGCAGAAAATCTTCCGTGCCACATTCCGTTGACGCGCAGGCGCGGCTATTGCAAAACAAACAAAACTTGATGAGGAGATGCGCCTGTGGCCGTTGTGAGAGAAGGCTTCCGTTCGCCCGAAACCGTGTTACGTGCGCGCTCCATCGCGATTGTCGGCGCATCTGACCGGGCCCGCTGGCCTGCAGATATATACGGCAGCCTAAGAAAGCATGAATACGCCGGCAATATCTATCTTATCAATCCGCGGCAGCCCGAGGTTTATGGCCAGAAGGCCTATCCGAATTTACGGGATTTGCCTGAAGCAGTAGACCACGCGATCGTCATCGTTCCCGGCAGCGCTGTCGCGGGTGTGCTTGAAGACGCTGTTGCGCGCGGGATCAAATCCGCCACGGTTTATGCTGGCGGTGTTGGTGACGGGGAAGGCGCGGAATCCAAAGCGCGCGGCACGCAGGTCCGCGATCTCGTCGCGCGCACGGGATTGATTGTTGCGGGTCCAAATTGCATGGGTGGCTTCAGCTATCGCGAAAAACTTTTTGCTTATCCCAATCCGCGCCTTGCCGAAATTGCGCCGGGGCACGTGGGTTGCGTGTTTCAGTCTGGCGGTACGTTGCAATTCTTTATGTCCACCGGCGGTGAACGCGGATTGCGTTTCAGTTACGGTTTTTCATCGGGCAATGAGCTTGATCTGGATCTGGCTGATTATATCAACTGGATGGTCGATGATTCCAATACGAAGCAGATCGTTGTATTCATCGAGGGCATACGCCGCCCCCGTGCATTCATGCAGGCGGCAGCGCGCGCACTGGAAGCTGGTAAACCCATCATAGCCATCAAGACTGGGGCCACAGAGGGATCTGCGCAGGCGGCGGCGTCTCACACAGGAGCAATTGCAGGTGATTTTGCGACTTATCTCGCAATGTGCGAGCGCTATGGCATTGTCAATTGCGATCAGCTCGATGATCTCGTGGAAGTCACGCTAGCTTTCCAATGTGGACGCGTTCCCAAAGGTCCGAAGATCGGATGGGTGACGACATCGGGCGGGACTGTGGACCTTCTCTATGATTGTGCCGCGAAAGAAAACGCGCCGTTTGCAACATTTGCTCCTGATACGCTGGAAGCGATGAAGCCCTATATGCAAGAAGGCATACATCCCAAGAACCCTCTGGATTCAGGCATTCCCACCACATTGGGCAAGGCCGCCGAGCTTTGCGAAGTCGTGTTGCGCGATGCTGACGTGGACATGCTCGCCTGGGCCAATCAATTGCCGGGCAAGAAGGCTGCATGGAATGGACTTGAGACTTTACGCGCAATGAGAGACGCAACGGACAAGCCCGTCATCGGTTTTGCGCGCATGGCCTATCAGATGGGGCCGGAATCAATTGAGGTACAAGACTCCGTTGGCTTTCCTTTTCTGCAAGGCCTGCCTGCAACGTGCCGTGCGATGAATGCGCTTTGGTTTCACGCACAACGCGCCGGCAGAAAGCCTGCCATTGTAGGCCCTGCGCCAGCATCTTCACTGAATGCCGGAAATCTTGACGCCACGCTGAAAACCTATGGCATTGAGGGGCCGAAAAGCGCGATGGCAGCGACGTCCGCTGAAGCTGCAAAAGCTGCTGATAAGATCGGCTATCCCGTCGTTTTGAAAATCAGCTCGCGGGATATTCTGCACAAGACGGAAGCGGGCGGCGTGATTCTCGATCTGCGCAATGGTGTTGCTGTCGAAGAGGCGGCGAACAAGCTGTTGCAATCAGCGAAAGCTGCCTATCCCGCAGCTGTAATCGATGGCTTCCTCGTGCAGGAAATGGTGTCCGGCGTTGAGGCGATAGTTGGTGCGCGTGATGACGATCTCTATGGTCCCGTGCTTCTTGCAGGCTCCGGCGGGATATTGGTTGAATTGTTGAAGGACGCGCGGCTCAAATTATTGCCTGTGGATGAGTGTGAAATTGCGGGCATGATCGATGGATTGAAGCTCGAGAACCTTCTTGCGGGATATCGGGGCAAGCCTGCCGCAGATCGTACAGCGTTGGAAAAAGCGATTGCGGGACTGGCGCAATTCTATCTCGACCATAAGGCTGTTGTGGCCGATATCGAGATCAATCCGCTGATCGTGCGGCCTGCGGGGCAAGGTGTGTGCGCTGTGGATGTCAGGGTGATCTGGAAGTGAGGGAGTAGGAAGTCCTAACGACTGCCGACTCCCGATTGCTTTCCTCTCAACTATTCCCGGGCATCAACGTCGTGCAGCCGCCATCAACAAAGAGCTGTGCGCCAACGATGAATTCAGAATCATCCGAGACCAGAAACAACACAGCCTTGGCCAGATCTATGGGCAGGCCGGGGCGTCCCGCCAGATTGACGACGGGCCGGGTGGGATCGAATTCATCCTTGCCGACAGGCGAACCAATCTTGTTGGGCACCACAGCGTTGACGCGAATATTGTGCGGCGCAAGCTGTATTGCGAGGCTCTTGGTGAGGTTGACGACGCCGCCTTTTGCCGCCGTATATGCCACGGCGCGATCGCGTCCATAATAGCCCGATGTGGACGACACGTTGACGATGGCGCCTTTCACTTTCTTGTCTATCATCGCTTTTGCTGCGTGTTTGCTGAACAAAAAGGGTGATGTCAACGTAACGGCGAGCACGCGGTTCCATTCTTCGGTGGTGATATCGAACATTGTCTTGTTGTCCGAGATGGCAGCATTGTTGACGAGAATGTCCGCCTTGCCGAATTCGTTGTTGACGTCGGCGACGCATTTGATGATGTCATCTTCCTTGCCGACGTCGCAGACAAACCCCTTGGCCTTGCCGCCTGCTTTCACGATGTCGGCGGCCACTTTGTCGCCACGGGCCTTGTCGAGATCCACGACGGCGATGTAAGCGCCTTCCGATGCCAGTAGTTTGCAGACTTCTTCGCCGATATTTCGGCCAGCGCCTGTGACGATGGCGACGCGATTTGCAAGTTTCATTCAGTCCTCCTGTGTTTATTGTTGCCGGGCTGCGCGTGCAGCCTGTGTTGCGGTTTCGTCAATTTGCCAGTTATCGCCGTGGCGAATAACGCGCACGCCGTATTCGCTGAGCGCATGTTCAGCTGTGACATAGCCTTCGATCACGTCTTGCAAAACTCTTTGGGGGTCGCGTGAATAGGCGTCGCCGAGGCCGCCGCCGCCTGGAGTCAGCAAGCGAAAGCTGTCCTGTGACTTGAGGGGATAATCAGCATAGCGCGTCGGCAAACGCTTTTGGCTTTCGCGTCCAGGATTGATGAGGATATCGCCGGTCGCACCTTCGCCGCCGCCTGCAACGCCCCGTGGTGCAATGACATGTTTGGTTGAGCGGATGGAAAAGCGGGCATCCTCGAGATTGATATATTCGCGCCTTATGCCGAGGCCACCCCGGAACTGCCCTGCGCCGCCGCTATCGGGGATCAGTTCGAAACGCTGAACGCGGGTCGGAAATTCGCTTTCGAGAATTTCGACCGGGGCAATCTTTGCATTGGATTGATTGACAGAAGTGCCGGATGCGCCGTCTTTCGTTGCGCGTGCGCCCGCACCGCCGCCGAGTATTTCGTATTGTACATAGCCTTTGCCCGTATAGGTCGAGCGTCCGCCTATGATGATGGAGCGGCTGCCGCATCCATCGGCGCGAGCCATTTTTGGCACAACATCGGTCAGCGCTGCGAACAGGCATTCGACTAACGCGTGGACGGTGGGGTTGTAGGTGTTGAGCGGGGCGGGATGGCGTGGGTTCATCATGCTGCCTTCGCGCGTCACAATTTCAAATGCGTCGAAAAGGCCGCTGTTTATGAATGCATGGGGATCTGTGAGGGCTATCAGGCAAAAGGCGCAGGCGCCGCGGACCACAGGCGGGCGAATGTTGGCTGGGCCGCGTGTCTGATCGGCGGAGCCGGAGAAATCAAAGCGGATGTTGCCGCCGTGTTTCTCCACGCGTACATGAATGCGGACTGGCTTGTTGAGTTCAACACCGTCGTCATCGACAAATCGTTCAGCTTCGAAAACGCCATCGTTCCACTCAGCTATTGCCGCCCGCATGCGCGCCGTCGCCAGCTCGAGGAGTCTATCGAAGGCGGATTGTGCGCGTGTCTTGCCGAATTTTTCCAGCAGTTCAAGTAGCCGTTTTTCACCAAGTCTCGCTGACCCAAGCTGGCCGCGCATGTCGCCGAGCACCAACTCTGGCGTGCGCGAATTGGCGGCGATGATACGCTCGATATCCGTGTTGCGCTGATAGCCGCGTTGATAGCGTACGGCTGGTAGATGCAGGCCTTCGTTGTAGATTTCGCGTGCCTGGCCGGAGCAGGACCCAGGCACGGGGCCGCCGATATCGCTTTTGTGTGCAATGGATGCGCAGAAGGCTATCAGTTCGCCGCCGTGAAAAGCTGGCGTGATGATGCACATGTCCGGCGCATGCGGCGAGCCGCCTTCATAAGGATGATTGATGAGAAATGCGTCGCCCTCAACGATATCGCCTGAATATTCGCGGATCACTGCGTCGCAACAGGCGGGGAAGGAGCCGATGTGCAGTGGTAGCACGACATGCTGGGCGATGACCTGTCCCCTGGCGTTCATGATGCAGCAGGATGCATCCTGCGATTCACGGATAATGGTTGAATAGCCGGTGCGGAATAGGGAATTTTGCATTTCCAGAACGATGCCTTCGAGGCTTGCCCTGATGATTTCGATATCGACAGCGCTGAGAGGCTTGTCCAATTGTGCAACCATCTCAGTGGCTCCCGGTGTCGATGATGAGATTGCGGTATTCATCCACCCTTGCGTGCTGACCGGGGAAGATGACAGTTGTGCAATCGAGCTGGTCGATAATGGCGGGGCCATCCAGTTCAATGCCGGTATCAAGGCCTTCGCGCTGATAGACGGGACAATCCACGCTCTGTCCGTCGAAGCAGGCTTTGCGGATTTCTCGCAGCGCAGAGGCGAGCGTTGCGCCGGTCGTCTCGTATTTGCGTATGGGAACCGGCGGCACAAGGCCGATGCCGCGCAATCGCCATGAGATGATTTCAACGGGCTCATCAGGTGCGGTATGGCCGAACATATCCTTGTGTGTCTCGTCGAATTGCTTTCGCAATTTTGCCATATCGCCAGCCTGCATGGGATAGGGGCAGGGCATTGTGATCTCATAGCCTTGCCCTGCATAGCGCATGTCGAGTGAAGGCTCGATGCGCGTTGCAACCGCTGCAAAGCCCTCGTCTCTGAGATCGGCGCGCGCGGCGTGTTCGAGTTCTGCGAAAACAATGTTGATCGCGGATTCATCGGTGCGGGCCAATTGCGTCATGCGGGAGCGTATATAATCGTGCTTCACATCCGACATCACGAGACCCATGGCCGAATAGACTCCGGGATAAAGGGGGACGATGACCCCGGCCATGCCGAGTTCGCGCGCCATTCTGCCTGCATGCAGTGGTCCCGCGCCGCCAAAGGCCAGCAGCATGAATTCGCTGAGATCATGCCCGCGCATTGTTGATATGGCCTTGATGGCCTCCTGCATCTTCACGTCGATGATCCGAACGATGCCTTCAGCCGCATCCTGCGTGGAGAGGCGGAGTGGCTGTGCAATCTTTTCATCGACAGCGCGACGGGCTGCGGGCGCATCGAGTTGCATCGCTCCGCCGAGGAAGTTGCCTGGGCTGAGATAACCGAGCGTGAGATTGCAATCTGTAATCGTGGGTTGATCGCCGCCTCGCATATAGCATGCTGGGCCGGGTACAGCGCCGGCGCTATGGGGACCAACTTCAAGCTGGCCGAAGCGATCGACATGCGCCAGTGTGCCGCCGCCTGCGCTGACCGTGTTGATCTCGATCATCGGCAGAGCAATATCGCGGCCCTCGATCTTGCCGCGGCTTGAGATGGAGGGTTCGCCGTTTCTGATCAGCGCAACATCACAAGACGTACCGCCCATGTCGAAGGTGATGAGGTTCTGGTAGGGCGTTGTGCGGCAGGCTTGCATACTGGCGACGATGCCGCCAGCTGGGCCGGAAAGAACTGTCGCGACAGCTTTTTTCGCTGTGGCTGCAAATGTGGACATGCCGCCGTTGGACTGCATTATATATTTCTGTTGCGTCGTTATACCGGCAGTGTTCAGCCGCTGTTCGAGGTTTGCAATATAATGGGCGAGGATGGGTTGCAGATAGGCGTTGATGACTGTCGTGGACAGCCGGTAATATTCGCGTATCTGTGGAACGATTTCACTGGACAGGGAGACGCTGCAATCGGGCATTTCCTCCTTGATTATGCGGCGGGCTGTTTCCTCGTGCTTTGGGGTGAGGAAGGAAAACAGAAAGCAGACCGCGATTGACGCGAGGCCCTTGTCTTTGAGATTACGCACAGTTTGACGCAATTGCTGCTCGTCGATTGGCGTAATGACGGCGCCATCGAAGGCTACGCGTTCGCATACTTCGCCTGTAAGGCTGGCCGGGGCCAGCATGGCCGGGCGATCATAGAAAATGTCGAATATGGATGGACCGTGTGGCCGCGATTGTTCGGCCACTTCATAAATGCCGCGAAAGCCTTCAGTGATCAGAAGGCCCGTGCGTACGCCCTTGCCTTCCAGCAACGCATTGGTGCCTACGGTGGTGCCGTGACAAAAATAGACGATATCTTCCGGCGCGACGCCCTGTGCTATCAAATGTTCGACGCCGGCCAGAATGGCCCGGGAGGGATCGTCGGGCGTTGAAGGAAATTTTGCGACAGTAACATCCTGCGTCTGCTCGTTGACGTAAACGAAGTCGGAGAATGTGCCGCCTGTATCGACTGTTACCCTGTAGCGCGCCATGAGTTTTCCGAGCGATGTATGGCCGGTCCGATCTGGGTTCCGGCTTCTCCCCTCCCTGTGCGCAGCTCGTATGATGGGTGGCGGCGTCAATGCGGGGCGTTGTTAGCGGGCAAACTAGCCGGGGGGAGTCGGGTGTCAAGCGATTTGGCGTCTCACTGTAAGCCGGGGCTTGCGCCGGGTGCAGATGCATCTCACATAGCCGGCAGGAGACACATGATGCGCCAGTTGCTTGAAGACATGTTCCGCGCTGCGATTGCGGCAGCCGATCCGGCTGTCATTCTGCCAGGCCATCTGCCGCCTCCGCCAAGGGGGCGAACCATCGTAATAGGGGCCGGCAAAGCGGCCGCAAGCATGGCTCTGGCGGTCGAGAAAAGCTGGCCGGGCGATTTGTCCGGCCTTGTCGTGACCCGATACGGGCACGGCGCGCCTTGCCGGCGCGTCGAGGTTGTCGAGGCTTCCCATCCTGTACCAGATGCTGCAGGGCAGGCGGCGGCGGGGCGCATTCTCGATGCTGTGCGCGGATTGTCGGCTGACGATCTGGTGATCTGTTTGATTTCCGGTGGGGGATCGGCGCTGCTGTCATGGCCAGCGGAGGGTCTGACTCTTGCGGACAAGCAGGCGATTAACAAGGCGCTCTTGCACAGCGGTGCGCCGATTTCCGAAATGAATATCGTGCGCAAGCATCTATCTGCTATCAAGGGTGGCCGGCTCGCCCTGGCTGCTTATCCTGCTCGAGTGGTGACGCTGATCATTTCCGATGTGCCGGGCGATGATCCCTCTGTCGTTGCATCTGGGCCTACAGTCGCGGATGCCTCGACATTTACTCAGGCACGCGAGATCGTGAAGCGCTATGCGATCAAGCAGCCGCTTGCAGCGCACGAATATCTGGAGCGTGCGCAACGGGAAACGCCGAAACCGGGCGATCCGCGCCTTGCAAACAATGTAGTGAAAGTTATAGCGACAGCGCGAAACTCTATCGAGGCCGCCGGAGAGCTGGCGCGAGCGCGTGGATTTTTGCCTGTTGTTCTTGGCGATGCGATTGAAGGTGAAGCAAGAGATGTCGGCGCGGGCCATGGCGCTCAGGTTCTGGAATTGTTGAGAGGGCCGGACATTGCAGGTAAGCGTTGTGTCTTGCTTTCGGGAGGGGAGACGACTGTGACGGTGCGTGGCCGGGGCAGGGGAGGCCGGAACGCGGAATATCTCTTAGCGCTGGCAATCGCGTTGAATGGCGCACCCGGTGTATTTGCATTGGCCGGCGATACGGATGGTATTGATGGCAGCGAGAAAAATGCGGGTGCTGTTATCGGGCCCGATACACTTGCGCGGACTATCGTCAAAGGTTTCGATCCTCATGCATTTCTGGTTGATAACGATGCATACACCATATTCGAGAGTTTAAATGATCTTGTGTTCACAGGGCCGACGCTTACCAACGTCAACGACTTTCGCGCGATTGTTATAAATTGATCTAAATATCAATCTCCTATCGAAAATCTCGGAATGCCGGATGTTTGAATAAAATTTTATTCATTAATTCATCTTAACGAATTTTGCAGCGATGCAGTGAGAAAATCTGTCAATAATTTCAGGCATTAGTTTTGCGATACGATGCTATGGAGCAATATAATGTCTAACCAATTGACAAAAAGCATTCGCCGGTTTGTGAGTGAAGACTCAGGCAATATGGCGATGATGTGCGCTGTTGTTGTGGTGCCTCTTCTGGCAGCAGCGGGCGCAGGTCTGGACTATGCGCACTCTCTCAAAGTACAGGCGCAATTGCAGGAATCGGTTGATGCTGCCGCGCTGGCGGGCGCTGGCGTCATGCGAAACGGGGGAAACTCCAGCGCGGCTCAAACTGCGGTCAATAATTTTCTGGCAACCTTCAAGGGCGCCGACGGCAATGCACCCGTGGTAACGACAGTCATCGACGCGGCCGGCACAGTCAAAGTCACGGCGAATGTTAGAGCATCGTACGTTTAATCGGATGCATACCTCATCGCTTTGAAGAAGTTCCAGCATTCATTTTCCTTGAACAGGAGGCCTATGTCGCCAAGCGTTCTCCATAGGGCGTCGAAAGTTCGCGCTTGGGCCTTTCGCAGATGGGCCTTCA